>NZ_JAOWHD010000061.1:0-176402 GCF_030332785.1 Citrobacter sp. Cpo069 | reverse complement strand
GTGCATCCGGGAGGATTCGAACCTCCGACCGCTCGGTTCGTAGCCGAGTACTCTATCCAGCTGAGCTACGGATGCATCGGAAAACTTGCTTTACTGCCGATATTGATATCGTGATAAGCGATATCAAGTAAGAGATGGTGCATCCGGGAGGATTACTCGGCTGCGCCTCGCCCTGCGGGCCGTTACTAAAGCAACGTTATCCTCCCTGGTGCTCGCGATTATCTCGCAGACCATGAAACAACAGTTTGCTGTTGCCTCGGAGAAGATGGTGCATCCGGGAGGATTCGAACCTCCGACCGCTCGGTTCGTAGCCGAGTACTCTATCCAGCTGAGCTACGGATGCATCAGGGAAACTTACTTTACTGCAGATTTGATGTCGCTGCTAAAGCGCTATCAAGTAATATGGTGCATCCGGGAGGATTCGAACCTCCGACCGCTCGGTTCGTAGCCGAGTACTCTATCCAGCTGAGCTACGGATGCAAATGGCGGTGAGGCGGGGATTCGAACCCCGGATGCAGCTTTTGACCGCATACTCCCTTAGCAGGGGAGCGCCTTCAGCCTCTCGGCCACCTCACCAACACGCCTCTTGCGAGTGCTTCGAAGAACTTGTTTCTGCTCATCGTCGCTGCGTGGCGCACATATTACTTTCTGGGACTTATAAGTCAAACAATTTTTCCAGAGCTTTTATCGTTTGCACATTTCACGCGCAATTAGTCTGCAAAAACGGCAAAAAGAGTGTTTTATCAACAGATAAATTGGCAATTTCCTGAAGGAGTGAACAAACGGAAACTTCGCAGGAAAAGGCATTACGCGCAGTGGAATCGAAAAAATGGGGAAGACGAAGAAGAAAAGAGAAGAAAAGAGAAGAAAAAGAGTAACTCAATCAGGTTGCGCCTCACCAGAAAGGTGAGACGCGAAAACCTTAGTAACTGGACTGCTGGGATTTTTCAGCCTGGATACGCTGGTAGATCTCTTCACGATGGACAGAAACTTCTTTCGGGGCGTTTACGCCAATGCGCACCTGGTTGCCCTTCACCCCTAAAACTGTCACGGTGACCTCATCGCCTATCATGAGGGTCTCACCAACTCGACGAGTCAGAATCAGCATTCTTTGCTCCTTGAAAGATTAAAAGAGTCGGGTCTCTCTGTATCCCGGCATTATCCATCATATAACGCCAAAAAGTAAGCGATGACAAACACCTAAGTGTAAGCAGTCACGGCATCACATTCTGTTAAACCTAAGTTTAGCCGATATACACAACTTCAACCTGACTTTATCGTTGTCGATAGCGTTGATTCAAACGCTACGGATTGAAGTCCGCAGCGTCGACTTACGCTTATAATTATTACAGTTTTGCGCTGACCCAGCCTTTCACACTGGCTAACGCTGCAGGCAGAGCCGCTGCATCCGTACCACCGGCTTGCGCCATGTCCGGACGACCGCCACCCTTACCGCCGACCTGCTGAGCGACCATTCCAACCAGTTCCCCTGCTTTCACGCGATCTGTCACGTCCTTAGACACACCCGCAATCAGAGAAACCTTACCTTCCACTACCGTTGCCAGAACGATAACGGTAGACCCCAGTTGATTTTTCAGATCATCAACCATGGTACGCAACATTTTCGGCTCAACGTCCGCGAGTTCGCTGACCAGCAGCTTCACGCCGTTGATATCAACCGCTTTGCTGGAAAGATTTGCACTCTCCTGCGCCGCAGCCTGTTCCTTCAATTGCTGCAATTCTTTTTCCAGTTGACGTGTACGCTCCAGCACGGAACGAACTTTGTCACCGATATTCTGGCTATCGCCTTTCAGCAGCTGCGCAACATCGCTTAAGCGATCGCTCTCAGCATGCACGGTTTGGATAGCACCTTCACCGGTTACGGCTTCAATACGACGAACGCCTGCCGCAGTACCTGACTCGGACACAATGCGGAACAGACCGATATCACCCGTACGGCTGGCGTGAGTACCGCCACACAACTCGGTAGAGAAATCACCCATGCTCAGAACGCGCACATGGTCGTCATATTTCTCGCCAAACAGTGCCATTGCACCTTTGGCTTTTGCCGCTTCGAGATCCATGATGTTCGTTTCAATCGGCAAGTTGCGACGGATTTGCGCGTTCACCAGATCTTCAACGGCACGGATTTCAGCAGGCTTCATTGCTTCGGTATGAGAGAAGTCGAAGCGCAGCAGTTTATCGTTAACCAACGAACCTTTCTGTGCCACATGTGTGCCCAGAACCTGGCGCAGCGCTGCGTGCATCAGGTGCGTTGCGGAGTGGTTCAAACGAATACGCGCACGACGGGCTTCATCCACATCAGCCTGTACCGCATCACCAATTTTCAGAGAACCCGCAGACAGCTTGCCAATGTGACCAATGGCCTGGCCATATTTCTGCGTGTCGCTAACGGCAAACGCGAAGCCTGCGCCTTTCAGTTCACCCTTGTCGCCAACCTGACCACCAGATTCCGCATAGAACGGCGTCTGATCCAGTACGACAACGGCATCCTGACCTGCGTTAATTGCGTCTACCGCTTTACCATCAACAAACAGCGCGGTCACTTTGCCGTTCAGTTCCAGGTGCTCGTAGCCTTTAAATTCAGAGGCGCCATCAACGCGAATCATCGCATTGTAGTCTGCGCCGAAGCCGCTGGCTTCACGCGCACGACGGCGCTGTTCTTCCATTGCAGCTTCAAAGCCCGCTTCATCAACCTTAATGTTACGCTCGCGGCAAACGTCTGCCGTCAGGTCAACCGGGAAACCGTAGGTGTCATACAGACGGAATGCGGTTTCGCCATCCAGCGTATCGCCAGACAGTTTTGCCAGTTCTTCGTCCAGCAGCGCCAGACCACGCTCCAGAGTACGCGCAAACTGCTCTTCTTCGGTTTTCAGAACCTGTTCAACCATAGCCTGCTGACGCTTCAGTTCTTCACCTGCAGAGCCCATGACGTCCACCAACGGACCAACCAGCTTGTAGAAGAAGGTATCCTTCGCGCCCAGCATGTTGCCATGACGTACCGCGCGACGAATGATACGGCGCAGCACATAGCCACGGTTTTCATTCGACGGCACAACGCCATCGGCAATCAGGAATGCACAGGAACGGATATGGTCGGCGATAACGCGCAGAGACTTGTTGCTCAGATCGGTTGCGCCAGTGACTTTCGCCACGGATTCGATCAATGAGCGGAACAGGTCGATTTCATAGTTGGAGTTAACGTGTTGCAGCACGGCCGCAATACGCTCCAGACCCATACCGGTATCCACGGACGGTTTCGGCAGCGGTTCCATGGTGCCGTCAGCCTGACGGTTGAACTGCATGAAGACGATGTTCCAGATCTCAATGTAGCGATCCCCATCTTCTTCTGCGCTTCCCGGAGGTCCACCCCAGATATGGTCGCCGTGGTCGTAGAAAATTTCGGTACATGGACCGCAAGGACCGGTATCACCCATCTGCCAGAAGTTGTCTGAAGCATAAGCCGCACCTTTGTTATCACCGATACGGATGATACGTTCGCGCGGAATACCGACTTCTTTTTCCCAGATTTCATAGGCTTCATCGTCAGTTTCATAGACGGTTACCCACAGACGCTCTTTTGGCAGGGCAAACCAGTTTTCACCGGTCAGCAGTTCCCATGCATATTGAATAGCGTCGTGTTTGAAGTAATCGCCGAAGCTGAAGTTGCCCAGCATTTCGAAGAAAGTGTGGTGACGTGCAGTGTAACCGACGTTTTCCAGGTCATTGTGCTTACCGCCCGCACGTACACAACGCTGCGAGGTGGTTGCGCGGGAATAATTACGCTTGTCGAGGCCAAGGAAAACATCCTTGAACTGGTTCATCCCGGCGTTGGTAAACAACAAAGTAGGGTCATTGTTCGGTACCAGGGAGCTGCTGGCAACTACCTGGTGTCCTTTACTATGGAAAAAATCGAGAAACGCCTGACGGATCTCAGCGGTGCTCTTGCTCATAATTATCCTGAAGAAATCAAGCTAACGAAATGTCATTACCAGCATCGGCACGCAAACTGCGCCTCTGGCAATCGAAAAGTGGGAATAAGATAAGTTTTCTTTACTGGGAAGTAAAATCCCGTATGCGGTCAATCGTCAAAATTTCGCCATATTGCCTGAATATCTTCCATCAGATAGCCGCGATAGAGCAAAAAACGCTGGACCTTTACTTTATCTGAAAAATCGACAGGTAAAGGTTCACCGTACTTCCGAATGGCCTGCTCGCGTGCAAGCACTGCCCAGTCAATTTCGCACTCACGCATGGCCCGCTCGATAGCTTCACGTGCGATCCCTTTTTGGTTTAATTCCTGGCGCACTCGGGCTGGTCCATAACCTTTGCGGCTACGGCTGGCGATAAACTGCTGCACGAAACGATCATCATCCAGATAACGACTTTCAATACACCAGGCGATGACCTTGTCGTAATCCTCCGGCGTGGCATCAATTTCTTCTGGTCCATTTTTCCCCATCACCGGAGCGACCAGCTTGCGCCGCAGTTCCTGCTCGCTGTGGTCGCGCATCGCCAGAATGCGTACGGCGCGGTCAAGCAGTCGGGAATAAGCGGAACGGCGGGAAGTTGCTTCTGTCATAGTAAGCCTTCAGAAATGAAAAAGGGCTGCATGATATGCAGCCCTTTACTATATGTGATTCACAACATGCGATTCAAAACAGATTATCAGAAATCTTCGTTCGTTTCTTTTACGTCTTCGCCGCTGTCATCAACGGAGAAATCAGGCGTTGAATCCTGGTTATTGAGCAGTAACTCACGTAATTTCTTCTCAATTTCTTTCGCAGTTGCCGGGTTTTCTTTCAGCCAGTTGGTCGCATTCGCCTTACCCTGACCGATTTTCTCACCGTTGTAGCTGTACCATGCACCGGCTTTTTCAATCAGCTTCTCTTTCACGCCCAGGTCAACCAGTTCGCCGTAGAAGTTGATGCCTTCACCGTAAAGGATCTGGAATTCAGCCTGTTTGAACGGCGCTGCAATTTTGTTTTTCACAACCTTAACGCGGGTTTCGCTGCCGACCACATTGTCGCCTTCTTTCACCGCGCCAATACGACGGATATCCAGACGAACAGACGCATAGAATTTCAGGGCGTTACCACCGGTGGTGGTTTCCGGGTTACCAAACATAACGCCAATCTTCATACGGATCTGGTTGATGAAAATCAGCAGCGTGTTGGACTGCTTCAGGTTACCGGCCAGCTTACGCATCGCCTGGCTCATCATACGCGCCGCAAGGCCCATGTGAGAGTCGCCAATCTCGCCTTCGATTTCTGCCTTCGGCGTCAATGCGGCAACGGAGTCGACAACGATAACGTCAACCGCACCGGAGCGCGCCAGCGCATCACAGATTTCCAGCGCTTGTTCACCGGTATCCGGCTGAGAACACAGCAGGTTGTCGATATCAACGCCAAGCTTACGTGCATAGACCGGATCCAGCGCGTGTTCCGCATCGATAAATGCACAGGTTTTACCTTCACGCTGTGCAGCGGCAATAACCTGCAGGGTCAGCGTTGTTTTACCGGAGGATTCAGGCCCGTAGATTTCGACGATACGGCCCATTGGCAAACCGCCCGCGCCCAATGCGATATCCAGAGAAAGCGAACCGGTGGAGATAGTTTCCACATCCATGGAGCGGTCTTCACCCAGGCGCATGATGGAGCCTTTACCGAATTGCTTTTCGATCTGACCCAGCGCTGCAGCCAACGCTTTCTGTTTGTTTTCGTCGATAGCCATTAATTACTCCTGTCATGCCGCTTTCGGGTTAAACCGCGAAACGTGATAGATAATGTTCTGTTGAGGCAATTATACTGTATGCTCATACAGTATCAAGTATTTTGTAGAAATTGTTGCCACAGGGTTTGTAACGCGTAGACGGTCGCCTGTCGACGTACCGCGTCGCGATCGCCGCTGAAGCATTCCCGACGCGTAATCCCCTCGCCGCTCGCGCTGGCAAAGGCGAACCATACGGTACCCACGGGCTTTTCTTCACTGCCGCCATCCGGCCCGGCAATACCGCTGATCGAGACCGCGAAATGCGCGCGGGCAGCTTTTAGCGCGCCAATCGCCATCTCCACCACTACAGGCTCGCTCACCGCCCCATGCTGGGCCAGCGTCTCTTCGCGCACGCCTATCATCTGTGCTTTGGCTTCGTTGCTGTAGGTCACAAACCCGCGTTCAAACCAGGCGGAGCTTCCGGCAATATCCGTAATCGCTTTGGCCACCCAGCCGCCGGTGCAGGACTCCGCCGTCGTAACGGTCGCCCCACGCGCTTTCAGCGCCAGGCCAACCTGCTCACTTAACTGCATCAGTTCACTGTCGGTCATTTCAGCCTCTGTCAGTTAAAAAATATGCCGGACAAGATAGCACTTTCATAACCGATGTGGGGATGGAGAGAACGTTTTACGAGGGGGATTCCAAAAATTGCTCCGTTGCATTAATAAGACCTGCCGGATGACAATGTCAGGGCATCTTATCCGGCCTACAAGAGATTTCTTCCTGTAGGCCGGTGGAGCGATTACTGCACGCGCGCCAGCGCGACCGCCTGACCCAACTGCCACACGGCCATCGCGTAGTGGGTACTGTGGTTGTAGCGGGTGATGGTGTAGAAGTTCGGCAGCCCATACCAGTATTGATAGCCGGTACCAATATCCAGGCGCAGCAGGCTGGCCTGCTGATGATTACCCAACGACTGCTGTGGCGTCAGACCCGCCGCAGCAAGCTGAGAAATGCTGTACTGGGTTTTAAAGCCGTTCGCCAGCCCAGGTGCCTGACCATTTGCCGGCACCGCGACCGTATCGCCTTTCACCCAGCCGTGGCCCTTGAAGTAATTCGCCACGCTACCAATGGCATCAACCGGATCCCACAGGTTAATGTGGCCATCACCATTAAAATCAACGGCATATTGCTTATAGGAAGACGGCATAAACTGGCCGTAGCCCATCGCGCCGGCGAAAGAACCTTTCAAATCGAGCGGATCGTCGCTTTCATCTCGCGCCATCAGCAGGAAGGTTTCCAGTTCACCAGAGAAGTATTCCGCACGACGAGGATAGTTAAACGACAGCGTCGCCAGAGCATCCAGAATCCGCGTTTTACCCATCACGCGGCCCCAACGCGTTTCAACGCCGATAATGCCAACGATAATTTCCGGCGGAACACCATAGACCTGCCACGCACGGTTCAACGCATCTTCATATTGATTCCAGAAGGTCACACCATTTTGCACGTTGTCAGGCGTGATGAACTGTTTGCGGTAGCGCAGCCATGCGCCGTTAGGACCGGCTGGCGGTTGAGTCGTCGGTGCCTGGCGGTCCATCAAACGCAATACCGAGTCCAGACGCTTGGCCTGCGACAAGATCTCCTGCAGCTGCTGGCGGTCAAAGCCGTGCTTGTTCACCATTTTTTCGATGAACTGCTGCGCGTTCGGATTATTGGCAAAATCACCGCCCGTTTGCATGACGTTGTGCTGTGGCTCAAACAGGAAGCCGCCGGATGGCGCACCCGTAGTCGTTTGAGTCTCTGAAGGTTTAGGTTTGCTGCTACAGGCAGCGAGCAGTACGAAAAGGGGGAGTAACGCTACATAACGACGCTTGAACATGAGACATCCATTAAACAAATTCAGCCTGGGAGAAGTATGGTAAAGCATCCTCCGGCATACAAGGAAGCGGTAGTCGCTCTCCTTCACAGAATTTACATCCCCTTTCATCTCTGACCTTCACATTTGCGAGCTTTCACGCAATAACTTTCAAATTAAAATATTTATCTTTCATTTTGAGATCAAAATAACACTTTTATATCTTTCGATCTGATTAAAATTAGCCACCGTTTGGCAAGATAACTAAAATCCCTACAGGAGAGAATAATGATCGACACCATCACACTCGGTGCTGAGTGGTTTATCGGGCTGTTCCAGAAAGGCGGAGAAGTGTTTACCGGTATGGTGACCGGTATTCTTCCCCTGCTGATTAGCCTGCTGGTCATCATGAATGCGCTGATTAACTTTATCGGCCAGCAACGTATTGAACGTTTTGCTCAGCGCTGCGCCGGAAATCCACTGTCCCGCTATTTGCTACTGCCGTGCATCGGCACATTTGTATTTTGTAACCCGATGACGCTGAGTCTGGGTCGCTTTATGCCAGAAAAATACAAGCCCAGCTACTACGCCGCCGCCTCTTACAGTTGCCATTCAATGAACGGCTTATTCCCGCACATCAACCCCGGCGAACTGTTTGTCTATCTGGGGATCGCCAGCGGCCTGACCACGCAGGGGCTTCCGCTTGGCCCACTGGCGGTGAGCTACCTGCTGGTCGGTTTGGTGACTAACTTCTTCCGCGGCTGGGTGACCGATTTCACCACCACTATCTTCGAGAAAAAAATGGGCATTCAACTTGAGCAGAAGGTGCATCTGGCGGGAGCAACATCATGACACGTATTCGTATTGAAAAAGGCACCGGTGGCTGGGGTGGCCCCCTTGAACTGGATGCCGTACCGGGCAAGAAAATTGTCTATATCACCGCCGGAACTCGCCCCGCAATAGTCGACAGGATAGCAAGCCTGACCGGTTGGCAGGCAGTTGATGGCTTCAAAGAAGGCGAGCCGCCGGAGAACGAAATTGGTGTGGCGATCATCGACTGCGGCGGCACGCTGCGCTGTGGTATCTATCCCAAACGCCGTATACCGACGGTGAATATTCACGCTACGGGTAAATCCGGCCCGCTGGCTCAGTACATTGTCGAAGATATCTATGTCTCTGGCGTGAAAGAAGAAAACATCACGATAGTCGGCGAGGTATCCGCTGCGCCGCAACCTGCAAGCAGCACTATCGGTCGCGATTACGACACCAGTAAAAAGATTACCGAACAAAGCGACGGCCTGTTGGCAAAAGTGGGAATGGGCATGGGTTCAGCCGTTGCGGTTCTGTTCCAGTCCGGACGTGACACCATCGATACCGTCCTGAAAACTATTCTGCCATTTATGGCGTTCGTCTCGGCACTGATCGGCATCATTATGGCTTCGGGTCTGGGAGACTGGATTGCCCATGGACTCGCGCCGCTGGCCAGCCATCCGTTGGGACTGGTTACTCTGGCGCTGATCTGCTCTTTCCCGCTGCTGTCGCCTTTCCTCGGCCCCGGTGCGGTTATCGCCCAGGTTATCGGCGTGCTGATCGGTGTACAGATTGGTCTGGGGAACATTCCTCCGCATCTGGCGCTACCTGCCCTGTTCGCCATTAACGCCCAGGCTGCATGTGACTTTATTCCGGTCGGATTGTCGCTGGCCGAAGCACGTCAGGACACTGTCCGCGTCGGCGTGCCATCCGTACTGGTGAGCCGTTTTCTGACCGGCGCGCCTACCGTTCTCATCGCCTGGTTTGTTTCTGGCTTTATTTACCAATAAGGGGCACTCAAAAATGACCGTAATTTATCAAACCACCATCACCCGTATCGGCCAGAGCGCCCCGGATGCACTGTGCGACCAGATGCTGATTACCTTTCGTGAAGGCGCGCCAGCGGATATCGAAGAGTTTTGTTTCATCCATTGCCACGGGGACCTGAACGGCTCTTTACAAGCAGGGATCCAGTTTGAACTGGGCCAGCACCACTACCCGGTCACCGCCGTTGGCAGCGTGGCGGAACAAAACTTACGTGAACTCGGGCATATCACCCTGCGCTTTGACGGGCAGAGCGAAGCGGAATTCCCCGGCACTGTACACGTTGCGGGCCCCGTCCCGGACGGTATCACCCCGGGCTGTATTTTGAAGTTTGTTGCTTAAGATTGAAGGAGATAAAAATGAATCAGGTTGCCGTTGTCATTGGTGGAGGCCAGACCCTGGGGGCATTCCTTTGCCGTGGGCTTGCGACAGAAGGATACCGCGTCGCGGTGGTGGATATTCAAAGCGATAAAGCTGCCAACGTCGCGCAAGAAATTAACGCCGAGTTTGGCGAAGGTACCGCGTACGGTTTTGGCGCAGATGCCACCAGCGAACAGAGCGTGCTGGCGCTGTCGCGCGGAGTGGATGAAATATTCGGTCGTGTCGATCTGCTGGTTTACAGCGCGGGTATCGCTAAAGCCGCGTTTATCAGCGACTTTCAGCTTGGGGATTTCGACCGCTCGCTGCAGGTCAATCTGGTCGGCTACTTCCTCTGTGCTCGTGAATTTTCACGCCTGATGATCCGCGATGGCGTGCAGGGACGCATTATCCAGATCAACTCAAAATCAGGGAAAGTGGGCAGCAAACACAATTCAGGCTACAGCGCGGCAAAATTTGGCGGCGTGGGCTTAACCCAGTCGCTGGCGCTGGATCTGGCGGAGTATGGGATCACCGTACATTCGCTGATGCTCGGCAACCTGCTGAAATCACCAATGTTTCAGTCGTTATTACCGCAATATGCGACCAAGCTGGGCCTTAAGCCAGATGAGGTGGAGCAGTACTACATTGATAAGGTTCCGCTTAAACGCGGCTGCGATTATCAGGACGTACTGAACATGCTGCTGTTTTACGCCAGTCCAAAAGCCTCTTACTGCACCGGGCAGTCCATCAACGTGACCGGCGGTCAGGTGATGTTTTAATGTTGAATTGCCGGATGGCGGCTGCGCTTATCCGGCAAAATCAAAGGAGTACATAATGGTTTCCGCACTGATTACCGTCGCCGCTATCGCCTGGTGCCTGCAACTGGCGCTTGGTGGCTGGCAAATATCCCGCTTTAACCGGGCGTTTGATCAACTCTGCCAGCAAGGTCGGGTTGGTGTTGGTCGCTCCGGTGGGCGTTTTAAACCGCGCGTGGTGGTAGCCATCGCGCTGGATGAGCAGCAACGGGTGACGGACACGTTATTTATGAAAGGTCTTACGGTATTCGCCCGACCAGGCAAAATTGCCACGATAATGGGCAAACATCTTGATGATTTACAGCCTGATGTGATCTTTCCCCATGATCCGTTATCACAGAATGCACTATCATTGGCGCTTAAACTGAAACATGGGTAATTTCGTTGTGAATGCTAATAGCTTGCGAAATTATCATTTTGCAACTTATTAAGTCAGGGTAATCACGCCTATGAAACCTCGTCAGCGTCAGGCTGCCATACTGGAGCATCTGCAAAAGCAGGGCAAATGCTCGGTTGAAGAACTGGCCCACTACTTTGACACGACCGGCACGACCATTCGCAAAGACCTGGTCATTCTGGAAAATGCCGGAACCGTCATTCGTACCTATGGCGGTGTGGTATTAAATAAAGACGAATCCGACCCGCCAATCGATCACAAAACGCTAATCAATACGCATAAAAAAGAGCAGATTGCCGAAGCCGCCGTCCGTTTTATACACGATGGCGACTCTATTATTCTGGATGCGGGTAGCACCGTACTGCAGATGGTGCCGATGCTCACGCGCTTTAGCAACATCACCGTCATGACCAACAGTCTGCACATTGTTAACGCCCTTTCGGAGCTGGACAACGAGCAAACTATCCTGATGCCCGGCGGGACCTTTCGCAAAAAATCTGCGTCATTTCACGGTCAGCTGGCAGAAAACGCCTTTGAGCAGTTCAGCTTTGATAAACTCTTCATGGGCACCGACGGCATTGACCTTAATGCCGGCGTGACCACCTTTAATGAGGTGTTTAGCGTCAGTAAAGCGATGTGCAATGCCGCTCGCGAAGTGATTCTGATGGCTGACTCGTCAAAATTTGGGCGCAAAAGCCCTAATGTTGTATGCAGTCTGGAAAGCGTCGACAAGCTGATTACCGATGCGGGCATCGACCCTGCGTTTCGTCAGGCGCTGGAAGCAAAAGGGATTGAAGTGATCATAACCGGAGAAACCAATGAGTGATGCACTACTGAACGCGGGCCGTCAGACGTTAATGCTGGAACTACAGGAAGCCAGCCGACTGCCAGAGCGACTGGGCGATGATTTTGTCCGCGCCGCTAATACGATTATCCACTGTGAAGGCAAAGTCATTGTCTCCGGTATTGGTAAATCAGGTCATATTGGCAAAAAAATTGCTGCGACCCTCGCCAGTACCGGCACGCCCGCCTTTTTTGTGCATCCGGCGGAAGCGCTGCACGGCGACTTAGGGATGATCGAAAGCCGTGATGTCATGCTGTTTATCTCCTACTCCGGCGGTGCGAAAGAGCTGGATCTCATCATTCCGCGCCTGGAAGACAAATCCGTCGCACTGCTGGCAATGACCGGAAAACCGACCTCACCGTTGGGTCTGGCCGCCAAAGCCGTGCTGGATATTTCCGTTGAGCGCGAAGCCTGTCCGATGCGCCTGGCACCGACGTCCAGCACCGTAAATACGTTGATGATGGGCGACGCGCTGGCGATCGCCGTAATGCAGGCGCGCGGCTTTAACGAAGAAGATTTTGCCCGCTCACATCCGGCAGGTGCGCTGGGCGCTCGTCTGTTAAATAAAGTGCATCATCTGATGCGCCGTGACGATGCCATACCTCAGGTGAAGCTCACCACCAGCGTTATGGACGCGATGCTGGAACTCAGCCGTACGGGTCTTGGCCTGGTCGCGGTCTGCGACGACCAGTCACTGGTGAAAGGGGTCTTTACCGACGGTGACCTGCGCCGCTGGCTGGTTGGCGGCGGAGCGCTCACCACCCAGGTTAGCGAAGCTATGACTCAGAATGGCATTACGCTACAGGCGCAGAGCCGCGCGATTGACGCCAAAGAGATCCTGATGAAGCGTAAAATCACTGCCGCACCGGTGGTCGATGAAAACGGTAAACTCACCGGTGCTATCAACCTGCAGGATTTCTATCAGGCCGGTATTATCTAATCCTTCAGACCCAGACGTTTCGCCAGCCGGTGCAGGTTGGCGACGTCTGTTTCCAGCGCCCGCGCGCTTGCCGCCCAACTGTGATTATTTTGCGCCAGTGCCCGGCGGATCATCTCCCGCTGGAACGACTCTGTTGCTTCACGCAGATTGTGATGTTGTGGGATCTCCGCAACAACTTCCGCCACCTGCGGAGCCGGACCTTCATCCTGCAAGGCAAAATGCTGCGCCTCCAGCACCACTTCATCCCCTGCCCTGGTAGCCCTGGCCAGAACAACCGCCCGGTGAATGGCATGTTCCAGCTCGCGCACGTTTCCGGGCCAGCCGTAATTCAGCAGATGACTACGCGCGCCAGGGCTTAGCACCACGCGGGAAAGACCCAGCCGTAGTCGGCATTGCTCGCAAAAATAGCCGGCCAGCAGCACCACATCTTCGCCGCGCTCACGAAGAGGCGGTACAGAAAGGGGGAAAACGCTCAGACGGTGGAACAAATCCGCGCGGAAATTCCCGGCCAGCACCTCTTCGCGTAAATCACGGTTCGTCGCCGCCAGCACCCGCACATCCACGCGCAGGCTGCGATCGTCACCCACGCGCTGAATATCGCCGTACTGCAATACGCGCAGCAGCTTAGCCTGTAGCGCCAGCGAGAGTTCGCCTATCTCGTCGAGAAACAGCGTCCCATTGTCGGCCATTTCAAACTTACCGCTACGATTGCTGATAGCCCCGGTAAATGCACCTTTTACGTGACCAAACAGCTCACTTTCGGCTACGGTTTCCGGCAACGCCGCGCAGTTCAGATACACCAGTGGATTCACCGCGCGCGGCGAACCTTCATGGATAGCTTTAGCCACCAGCTCCTTCCCGGTTCCTGTTTCGCCGCTAATCAGCACGTTGAGATCGGACCCCGCCACAATCTCAATTTCTTTTTTCAACTGCATCATATTGGGCGACAGGCCAATCATCTGGGTTTCCGTCACCTGCTCAAAGTTGGTTGACGAACCTGGCAGCATATTCTGGCTTTCCAGTTGTTCAATCAGCAGCGCATTGCTCAGCGCACCCGCCGCCAGCGCGGCAATCAGCCTAAGCTCCTCATCGCTGAAAACATCGAACTGATCGGGCTCCATGCCATCCAGGGTTAACGCACCAATCAAATTTTGACCGGCGAACAACGGCAGCCCAATACAGGCATGCACCTTCAGACTCTCCTGCCCCGGAATCAGACCATCATATGGGTCTGGCAAATCGCTGTCGGCAGGGAAACGAACCACGTCTCCGGCGCGGGCAATCGCCTCCAGACGCGGATGCCCTTCCAGAGTAAAGCGTCTGCCGAGAACATCCTGCGCCAGCCCATCGATCGCCAGCGGAATAAACTGTCGCGACTCATAGCGCAGCAGTGCTGACGCGTCGCACTCCAGCACCTGACGCAAAGTGGTTATCAGACGTTGAAAACGGTCCTGATGTCCAATACCGCTTTGTAATTCAATGGCGATGCCCGCCAGCACGTCTACGGAAAAGCTCATGACTACCTCATTGTCATTTTGACAATTCATATTGTCATATTGACAATTCATATTGTCATATTGACAATAAAATGAATAGTCATTTTGACTACCACTTAATAAGCAGGAAACAATAAAACCATTAAAATCAAAAAGATAAAAAGTTGGCACGCAACCTGCAATAAGCAAAACATCTTTTTTAGAAAAACGCTGAATTAATTACTGAGGTTGCTATGTCTATTCTGGTTAAAAATAACATTCATTGGGTTGGCCAACGTGACTGGGAAGTTCGTGATTTCCACGGGACTGAATACAAAACGCTGCGCGGCAGCAGCTACAACAGCTATCTCATCCGTGAAGAAAAAAATGTCCTGATCGATACAGTAGACCACAAGTTTAGCCGTGAATTCGTGCAGAACCTGCGCAGTGAAATTGACCTCGCGGATATCGACTACATCATCATTAACCACGCGGAAGAAGACCATGCAGGGGCGCTGACTGAGCTGATGTCCTGCATCCCGGACACGCCGATTTACTGCACAGCCAACGCCATTGACTCCATCAACGGGCATCACCATCACCCGGAGTGGAACTTTAACGTGGTGAAAACCGGTGATTCACTGGACATTGGTAACGGCAAACAGCTGATCTTCGTTGAAACGCCAATGCTGCACTGGCCTGACAGCATGATGACCTACATGACCGGCGACGCGGTGCTGTTCAGTAACGACGCCTTCGGTCAGCACTACTGCGACGAACGTCTGTTTAACGACGAAGTTGACCAGACCGAACTGTTCGAACAGTGCCAGCGTTACTACGCCAACATTCTGACGCCGTTCAGCCGTCTGGTTACACCGAAAATTACTGAGATCCTCGGCTTCAACCTGCCTGTCGATATGATTGCTACTTCCCACGGCGTGGTATGGCGCGACAACCCGACGCAAATCGTGGAAATGTATCTGAAATGGGCGGCGGATTATCAGGAAGACCGCATCACCATTTTCTACGACACCATGTCCAACAACACCCGCATGATGGCGGACGCTATAGCCCAGGGCATCAACGAAGTTGACCCGAACGTGGCGGTGAAAATCTTTAACGTCGCCCGTAGCGATAAGAACGAAGTTCTGACTAACGTCTTCCGCTCTAAAGGCGTGCTGGTCGGTACTTCGACGATGAACAACGTGATGATGCCAAAAATCGCCGGTTTGGTGGAAGAGATGACCGGCCTGCGTTTTCGTAACAAACGCGCCAGCGCCTTTGGCTCACACGGCTGGAGCGGCGGCGCAGTAGACCGTTTGTCTACGCGTTTGCAGGATGCTGGTTTCGAAATGTCGCTGAGCCTGAAAGCGAAATGGCGTCCGGACCTGGATGCGCTGGAACTATGCCGCCAGCACGGCCGTGAAATCGCGCGTCAGTGGGCGCTTGCTCCACTGCCGGAAACAACCGTAAAAGCCGCATCCAAAGAAGAAGAATGCGCTTGCGCCGCTGCGGCTGCCGCCGATCTTGGCCCTAGCATGCAGTGCAGCGTGTGCCAGTGGATTTACGACCCGGCAAAAGGTGAACCGCTGCAGGATGTTGCGCCGGGAACGCCGTGGAGCGACGTGCCTGACAACTTCCTGTGCCCGGAATGTTCATTAGGTAAAGACGTCTTCGACGTCCTGGCAACGGAGGCAAAATGAGCCGCGGAATTGTCATTATTGGTTCGGGCTTCGCCGCCCGCCAGTTAGTCAAAAATATCCGTAAGCAGGATGCAAATGTCCCGCTGACCCTGATTGCTGCGGACAGCATGGATGAGTACAACAAGCCCGATCTCAGCCATGTTATCAGTCAGTCACAGCGTGCAGACGACCTCACCCGCCAGTCGGCGGGGGAGTTTGCCGAACAGTTTAACTTGCGTCTATTTCCGCACACCTGGGTAACCGACATCGATGCTGATGCCCACGTAGTGAAAAGCCAGGATCAGCAGTGGCAGTACGACAAACTGGTGCTGGCGACGGGCGCGTCAGCCTTTGTACCGCCGGTTACCGGACGTGAGTTAATGCTCACGTTGAACAGCCAACAAGAGTATCGCGCTTGTGAAACGCAGCTGCGTGACGCCCAGCGGGTGCTGATTGTCGGCGGCGGCTTGATTGGCAGTGAACTGGCGATGGATTTCTGTCGTGCCGGTAAAGCGGTAACGCTTATCGACAACGCCGCCAGCATTCTGGCTTCGCTGATGCCACCGGAAGTTAGCAGTCGCTTACAGCATCGTCTGACCGATATGGGCGTACACCTGCTGTTGAAATCACAGCTTCAGGGGCTGGAGAAAACGGCGTCAGGTATTCGTGCCACGCTCGATCGTAGCCGCAGCGTAGAAGTCGATGCGGTGATCGCCGCCACCGGCTTACGCCCGGAGACCGCACTGGCGCGTCGTGCCGGATTGAACATCAATCGTGGCGTCTGCGTCGATAGCTACCTGCAAACCAGCCACCCGGACATTTATGCTCTCGGCGACTGTGCGGAGATTAACGGTCAGGTGCTCCCGTTCCTGCAGCCGATTCAGCTGAGCGCCATGTATCTGGCGAAAAACCTGCTCGGCGGCAATGCGCCATTGAAACTGCCAGCCATGCTGGTAAAAGTCAAAACGCCAGAACTGCCTCTGCATTTGGCCGGGGAAACCCAGCGCCGCGATCTAAACTGGCACATCGCCGCCGAAGCGCAGGGAATGGTTGCCAGAGGGATGAACGACGAAGGCCAGCTGTGTGCGTTTGTCGTCAGTGAAGACCGCATGAAAGAGGCCTTTGCGCTGCTGAAAACGTTGCCTGTGTAAGTCTGGGATGCCGGATGGTGCCGCTTCGCGTCTTATCCGGCCTGCGACTTTGCCCGGCAACGCTGCTACTGATTTATTAACCTCACGCACATGGATGTGCGTTGCCACTTGTCGGTATGCCCCGACATGTTTTCCTTGCCCCGCCAGTCCCGGGGCTTTTTTTATTTTTTCGCCAATGCTCGCGCTGCGGCAATCACGCCCTGCCCCAATGACAACCCGCCGTCGCCCGCCGGTAAACGCTGCGGGAACAGTAAGGTAAAATCACGCAGATAAAACGCCAGACGGGCCGACAATAAGCGGTTATGCATCACGCCACCGCTAAATACTAACGTCTTAATCCCGCGCGCTTCGGCCTGCATTCGCATCAGAGTGGCAAATCCACGCGCCAGCGCGTCGTGAAACGCCCACGCCCTTTCCGCTGGTTTGGCCTGCCAGTTCAGCCATTGCTGCCAAAAAACTGCTAAGTCCAGCTGATTGTCATCAAGCGGCACCGTGACTGGGTGATCAACGCCATCACATTGCGATGCCATCGCCTCAAGCGCACAGGCAGCTTCACCTTCATAACTCAATGATTCCGGTGCACATTGCAACGCGGCGGCAACGGCATCAAACAGTCGTCCGCACGATGACGCCAGCGGAGCGTTAATTCCCCGTTCAATAGCGCGCGCCAGCACGTTCCAGTTTTGATGTTGCAGCACCGATGTTTCCGGATAACGCTGCCAGTCAGGAACAAAACGCAGGGACTGCGCGAGCAGATTACGCCACGGCTGTTTTGCCGCCAGATCGCCGCCCGCCAGCGCTACCGCCGGTAAGCCGCCAAGGTGTTCACATTCACGATAGTTAACCCGCAAACACTCTCCACCCCACAGCGCGCCGTTTTCCCCCATACCGATACCGTCTAGCGTCAGAGCAATCACATCACCGCCATTGAGCGGCCAGCCGTGCTCCGCAAGACACGCAGCGGCATGCGCATGGTGATGCAGCACCGTTTCAGTTGGCAGCTCCATTTCACTGGCCCACTGGCTGGAAACATAGCCTGGGTGTGCATCATGCACGATACGCTGCGGCGTAAAGTCATAAATGTTCTGGATCAGGCGTAGCGCATCACGCCACTGTTGCTGAATGCCGTCATCGCTAAGATCACCCAAATGCTGGCTGATAACCGCCTGCTCGCCGCGCACCAGACAGAAAGTATTTTTCAGATCCGCGCCTAAGCACAGCATCGGCGGCACGTCGCGAAATCCTGGCGGTAGTGCGACCGCATCCGGCACATAACCCCGGGAACGACGCAGCATTTCCCCACTTTCACGCACCACAGAGTCATCCATCCGCTGCACAATTTCGCGATTATGCAGCAGGAAACCGTCGGCAATGTCGTGTAAATCTTCCAGCGCCTGGGCGTTGGTAATGGCCGGAGGCCTGCCGCTGAGGTTGCCAGAGGTCATCACCAGCGGACAATTCATCTCTTGTAAGAGTAAATGCTGTAACGGATTCGCTGGCAGCATGACGCCAACCTCCGTTAACCCTGGCGCAATACCCTCGCTCAATGCAGCGACATAGCGTTTCTGCACCAGCACGATCGGCGCAGCAGGGGTAGTCAGCAAACGACGAGCGGGTTCAGGCAATCCTTCATCAGAGGGCAGCATCACTGCCAGAGGTTTCGCCGGACGGTGTTTGCGCAGCCTGAGTAGCGCTACGGCGTTATCATTTCGCGCATCGCATACCAGATGAAACCCACCAATGCCTTTAACCGCCACAATACCGCCTGCTTTCAGCCGCGATACCGCCGCCTGCAGCGCCTCTTCTTTCTCCGCTCGCTCACCCGCACAGAACCACTCCAGATGAGGGCCGCATGCCGGACAAGCCACTGGCTGGGCGTGGAATCGACGGTCGTACGGATCGCGATACTCTTTGTCACATTGCGCGCAGAGTGGGAATGACGCCATTACGGTAAACGGACGATCGTAGGGCATCGCGCGGATAATCGTAAAACGCGGACCACAGTGGGTGCAGTTGATAAAGGGGTAGCGGTAACGACGTTCGCCGGGGGTGTTCATTTCAACAAGGCATTCGGGACAGGTCGCGGCGTCCGGAACGATTTGCGTATTCATCGTACCGCCAGCACTTTGACGAATCGAGAAATCGGCAGGCTGCTGCGTCCAGGCGAATGGTTCGCTCTCAACGCTGTCAATGCGCGCCAGCGGTGGGCAGTGTTGATGCAACTGCGCAATAAATTCCGCCGGTTCTTCCTGTAAGCGCACAACCACACCGTCACCGTCGTTACACACATCGCCATGCAGTTGTAAGCGCTGCGCCAGTTGCCAGACGTAGGGGCGAAATCCGACGCCCTGTACTTTGCCGCGAATACGCAGCTGTACGCCGGAGTGGTTGTTTATTGTCATTAAGTCGTTCCCGCAGTCATCTATCCCGGTTTGCCCGATGGCGCTACGCTTATCAGGCCTACGTGGATGCGAACAGTAGGCCGGATAAGGCAAAGCCGCCATCCGGCATAAGTACTACCGTATTTTACGCGGATTTTCAGATATCAGAACAGCAAAGATGCGGTGGAATCCAGCGCGGCGCGACGACGTTTTTCCGCGCTCAGTTGCTCAAGCTTATTGCGATCCACATATATCAGCGCGTGAGTCGGGCACACTTCCATACAGGCAGGACCGGCCTCACGATGGTGGCACAGGTCGCACTTATTGGCTTCAGCTTTTTCTGCGCGGACGTTCAGACCTGCGCCGCTGTTACGCACGACCGGACGCACGACCACTTCCATTGCGCCGTAAGGACAAGCCACAACGCAGGTTTTACAGCCAATGCAACGTTCCTGCATTACATGAACAAAACCTTTATCACGGCTGATCGCACCGTTCGGACAGACGTTAGCGCACGGCGCGTCTTCGCACTGGCGGCACAGCGTCGCCGTGGAGACATTAACGCCTTTGATGACGTGAATGCGGGGTAAAAAGGTTTCAGGGGTCAGCGATGCGCAGTCCTGGTTATCCTGATGGGATACCACGCAGGCCACTTCACAGGTACGGCAACCAATGCATTTATTGGCGTCTGCAATGATGAAACGGTTCATCAATTTCTCCAGCAATGACAGAATATCTGCCGAAGCATACACAAATCGTGCCAAAATTTAATTTACTGTTATTAAAGGAATTTTATTCTGAAAAACGCAAGAAGGGCGTGTCATCGTCACTAGTGACGATGACAAATGACAGCCGTCAGCGCGAAACGGGCGGCGCAACTGAGTCGCGCGCAATGAGTTCACCGGTGAAGGTCTTTGACGGCGTAAACGCCCCGTCACCTAGCATAAAGATCAGACGCCCAATCGTTTCCTGAATCATTTCTGTTACCGGAATTTTAACGCTGGAAAGCGCCGGAATAGTGTATGGCGCGAGGGCGATATCATCAAAGCCAATCACCGACACCTGTGCGGGAACGCTCACACCATGCTCGTGCAACTGCTTCATCGCGCCGATCGCCATATCGTCATTGCTGGCCACCAATGCGGTAAAATTGACCTTGCGCGAAAGCAAAGTATCCACACCCGCTGCGCCGCAGGCTGGCGTCCATTTCCCTTTAACAATCAGATCATTATTTAGCGCGATCCCATGATGTTCCAGCGCGTCTTTATAGCCTGAAAGTCGCTCCACGCCGGTTGGCGAATCCATCGAGCCGGTAATAAAACCAATCTCTTTATGCCCGGTGGCAATGAGCTGAGTAACGGCGTTAAAGCTGGTCTGCTTTTGATCGCACCATACGCTGTGGCTACTGTTTTTCCGCAGGCGTCGATTAAGCACCATAATCGGCTGGCTGTGGGCATCGATGATGTCATCTATCTCATCCACGCTGAGAAAACGCGGATAAATCATAATCGCGTCACAGCGCAGGTCGAGCAGGTACTGGATCGCCTGGCGCTCTTCCTCAGCGCTATGCTTACCGTCAGCCAGTAACAGCTGGCGCCCTTTATCTTCCGCCATCCGCGCGGTATGAAACAGCAGTTCGCTGAAATAGACGCCGTGATAAAGGGTGTTTGTTACCACCAGACCCAGTGTCTGCGTGGTTTTCGCCGCGAGACTGCGCGCCAGCAAATTTGGGCGGTAACCACTCTCTTCAATGGCCTGAAACACGCGGTCTTTGGTTTCCTGGCTGACATAGCCGTTTCCGGAAAGCACCCGGGAAACCGTCGCTTTCGACACTCCGGCACGCTTCGCCACCTCCAGCATCGTGGTCATATTACTCATCCCTTTTATCTCGATGTGACGCAGTGTACTGCACCGTTTTGCCGCTGTCCTTGCTGCTAAATCGCAGACGCTGACATCTGGTGATCGGAGTCACAATTACAAAAATTGATCAAAATTAGATCTTGATCAGTTAATGCAATTTAAACATGATTTTGTGGAACCGGTTTCCTATCTGCGTTTCATCAACCCAGAAAAGCGATCCACGTAAACGGATAAAAAATAACGTACTCTACTGATAAAACAGGATTAAATCCGATGTCCAAGAATTATGCAGCGCTGGCGCGCTCCGTTGTGACGGCTCTGGGAGGCGTCGACAACATCACAGCAGTGACCCACTGTATGACCCGTTTGCGTTTCGTTATCAAAGATGACTCGCAGGTCGACAGCGCGACGCTGAAAACCCTCACTGGCGTGCTGGGCGTGGTGCGCAACGAGAACCAGTGCCAGGTGATTATCGGCAACACCGTTTCGCAGGCGTATCGTGAAGTGGTCTGCCTGTTGCCTGCCAACATGCAGCCTGCTGAGCCGCAAATCAAACCCCGACTGACGCTGAAGCGGATTGGCGCGGGGATCCTTGATGCGCTGATCGGCACAATGTCGCCGTTGATCCCGGCGATTATCGGCGGATCAATGCTCAAGCTGCTGGCGATGGTTCTGGAAATGACCGGCGTGCTGGTGAAAGGATCGTCCACGCTCACCATTCTGACCGTCATTGGCGACGGTGCATTCTTCTTCCTGCCGCTGATGGTCGCCGCGTCGGCCGCTATCAAATTCAAAACCAACATGTCGCTGGCTATCGCCATCGCGGGCGTACTGGTGCATCCCAGCTTTATCGACCTGATGGCGAAGGCCGCGCAGGGTGAGCACGTTGAGTTTGCCCTGATCCCAGTGACGGCGGTGAAATACACCTACACGGTGATCCCGGCGCTGGTCATGACCTGGTGCTTGTCATACATCGAACGTTGGGTCGATCGTATAACTCCGGCGGTGACCAAAAACTTCCTCAAACCGATGCTGATCGTGCTGATCGCCGCCCCGCTCGCCATCGTCATCATTGGCCCGATCGGTATCTGGATCGGTAGCGCGATTTCAGCGCTGGTCTATACCATCCACGGCTATCTCGGCTGGCTGTCAGTGGCCATTATGGGCGCTCTGTGGCCGCTGCTGGTAATGACCGGTATGCACCGTGTCTTTACGCCAACCATTATTCAGACCATTGCCGAAACCGGAAAAGAAGGCATGGTGATGCCGTCGGAAATCGGTGCCAACTTGTCGTTAGGTGGTTCATCGCTGGCAGTGGCATGGAAAACCAAAAACCCGGAGCTGCGCCAGACGGCGTTAGCAGCTGCCGCCTCAGCCATCATGGCGGGCATTTCCGAACCCGCGCTATATGGCGTGGCAATCCGCTTGAAACGTCCGCTGATTGCGAGCCTTATCAGCGGTTTTATCTGCGGTGCTGTTGCTGGAATGGCCGGGCTTGCAAGCCACTCCATGGCGGCTCCAGGTCTGTTCACCAGCGTCCAGTTTTTCGATCCGGCCAATCCGATGACCATCGTTTGGGTATTTGGCGTGATGGCGCTGGCGGTAGTGCTTTCTTTTGTACTAACGCTGATTCTCGGCTTTGAAGATATTCCTGTCGAAGATGCAGCCGCGCAGGCCAGAAAAAACCAGGCCGCACAACCGGGCAATATCAATGGAGCCAGCATTTGACTGGTATGAACTGAGGTTAATTATGTCTGTTTTTCCGCAAGGATTTTTATGGGGCGGCGCACTGGCCGCCAACCAGTCTGAAGGGGCATACCGGGAAGGCGGCAAAGGGCTGACTACCGTCGATATGATCCCCCACGGCACACACCGCATGCCAGTCAAACTGGGTCAGGAAAAGCGCTTTACGCTGCGGGATGACGAATTTTATCCCAGCCATCAGGCGATCGACTTTTATCATCGCTATAAAGAAGATATCGCACTGATGGCGGAAATGGGGTTTACGGTTTTTCGTACTTCCATTGCCTGGAGCCGCCTCTACCCTAACGGCGACGAGCTGACGCCGAATGAAGACGGAATCGCGTTTTATCGCGCCGTGTTTGCCGAGTGTAAAAAATACGGTATTGAGCCATTAGTCACGCTGTGTCACTTCGATGTGCCTATGCATCTGGTCACCGAGTACGGCTCCTGGCGTAACCGCAAAATGGTGGAGTTCTTTACCCGCTACGCCCGTACCTGCTTCGAGGCCTTTGACGGTCTGGTGAAGTACTGGCTGACGTTCAACGAAATCAACATCATGCTGCACAGCCCCTTTTCAGGCGCCGGGCTGGTATTTGAAGAAGGTGAAAATCAGGATCAGGTGAAATATCAGTCCGCTCACCACGAACTGATAGCCAGCGCCCTGGCGACTAAAATAGCCCATGAAATTAATCCGCAAAACCAGGTCGGTTGTATGCTGGCTGGCGGTAATTTTTATCCTTACTCGTGTAAGCCGGAAGATGTGTGGACCGCACTGGAAAAAGACCGTGAAAACCTGTTCTTCATTGATGTGCAGGCGCGCGGGGCCTACCCGGCATACTCTGCCCGCGTTTTTCGCGAAAAAGGCGTGGTAATCGAAAAAGCCCCGGAAGATGACGACATCCTGAAAAATACCGTCGATTTCGTCTCTTTCAGCTATTACGCATCGCGCTGCGCCTCCGCTGAAATGAACACGGGCAATACCAGCGCTGCCAACGTGGTGAAGTCGCTGCGTAATCCGTACATTGCCGCCAGTGAATGGGGCTGGGGAATCGATCCGCTCGGCCTGCGCATCACCATGAATATGATGTATGACCGCTACCAGAAACCGCTGTTTCTGGTGGAAAACGGGCTGGGAGCGAAAGATGAAATCGATGCTAACGGTGAGATCAATGACGACTATCGCATCAGCTATTTACGCGAACATATTCGCGCCATGGCAGACGCGATTGAAGATGGCGTGCCGCTGATGGGTTACACCTCCTGGGGCTGTATCGATCTGGTTTCTGCCTCAACCGGTGAGATGAGCAAACGCTACGGTTTTGTGTATGTGGACCGCGATGACGCGGGCAACGGCACGCTGGCGCGCACCCGTAAGAAATCATTCTGGTGGTACAAAAAAGTCATCGCCAGTAACGGTGCCGATCTGGCATGACGAATCTGCCGGAGGGGGTTACAGCCTTCCGGCAGAAGTGCTTATTTTCATTTCATTTATTACATTCCGGATGTGGAATCGTCCTTCCAGTTTCAGGTTTGCCCTCCCCCTTTTTTACTGGCATTTTATTCAGTAATTTTTAATCCTGGCCATTCACCACAAGGAAGCGTGCATGTTTGATAAAAAGGGCAAAACAGCGGTGGCAATCACCAAACCGGTACGTCGCTTGAAAGTCAGCTATGTCAGAAAACGCCATGAAGATCCAAAAACGGGTTATACGCGACGAATCAGTCGTCACGCCTCACTCACGCTGAACGGCGACTGGCTGGAACAAGCTGGATTTCCGACCGGTACAGCAGTGAATGTATCAGTGATGCAGGGGAAATTAATTATTGAGCAGGCAATTGAATGACGAGGATACACTGGGAAAACAGGCCGGATGTCGTTCACATCCGGCACTGATACGGTTTACTCTTCTGGTGCTTCCAGCTCGGAGAATCCGCCGTGTCCTTCCCAACCGGCTAATCGTTGATAGACGGTATCAACCGCATCTTTGATCGGCTGTGTCATCGGGTAGTAAAAACCGACGATGTCCGGTTGAATGCCGAGGAAAATCACCTCACCAACATCGTCTTTCAGCTGATCTACCAGGTAGTTCAGCGGCATGTTGTGGGTGGTCATCATGAACATCTCGGCAATGTCATCAGGATCGATAATGCGGATTTCACCGGGGTTCAGCCCCATATCGGTGGCATCAACAATCAACAAACGTTGCGGACGCAGTTCACGGATGGCGACAATATCGTTCTCCGGCGCGCTACCGCCGTCGATGACAACCCAGTTGCCTTGAGGATTTGCAGCACACATTTCAGCCAGCAGCGGGCCCGCGCCGTCATCGCCCATCATGCTGTTACCCACACATAATAAAACGTCAGTCACGGTGTCTCCTCACCATCAGATAGATGGCGCTTTCCTGGTGTATGTCGTGCAGCATGCTAAGCATCAGCTTGCTCCACTCCTGCTGCTGCGGGGTCTGCACGGCACGCGCATCATCGAACGCGCGCGCCAGCATTTGTACATGGTTGAAATCGATAACGATCTCGCCGTATTTCGGCACGCCTTCCATTTTCCGGCGGGCTTCGCTTCCCTCAGCAAGGGTAGCAATCCATGCCAGATATTCGTCCCATGGACAAGTTAACGCCGCTTCCAGGCAATCGATGATCCCAAGGTGGTGACCAATCGCCAGGCTGTAATAGACAACCTGCTGAGCCTCAGCGGGCGTCGCATCGTTCTCATCAATAAACTTACGGCTCAGTTGACTGAACACCACCGTTTCACTCATCGGATACGCGCCTCTTCGACTACATGGTTAAGATGCGTGACGATTTCGGTCAGACGCGGATCGTTTTCCGCTTCCAGCCAGCGCGCCACCTGATGTTCACCCTGCCCTAACTGCGTCATATAGTCATCAGCAATCTGGCGACCATAGCGGTATCCCGCCAAGCGGCGAGCTTCACGATCCACCTTCACGCGCAGCGGCTGAACCATGTCCGGATGCAGAATTTCCGCCGGCTGTTCGTCCAGTTCACCCGGTGCACGCGCGTGAATTTTTTGCTCCAGCAGACCCAACGCCATGGCAAAACCATACAGCGTTGCCGCAGGCGTCGGCGGACAACCTGGAATATACACGTCCACCGGTACGATTTTGTCCGTGCCGCCCCATACGCAGTATAAATCGTGGAAGATACCGCCGCTGTTCCCACAAGCACCGTAAGAGATACAAATTTTCGGATCTGGCGCAGACTGCCAGGCACGCAGCGCCGGAGAGCGCATGGCACGGGTTACCGCGCCGGTAAACAGCAGAATATCCGCATGGCGCGGTGACGGGACGACTTTGATGCCAAAACGTTCGGCATCAAACAGCGGAGAAAGCGTAGCAAAGATTTCGATTTCGCAACCGTTGCAGCCGCCGCAGTCCACGCGGTAAACATACGCTGAACGCTTGATGCTTTTCAGCAGCGATGCTTTCATGCTGGCAATGGATTCATCCACCGTCATCGGTACCGGAATACCGTTGGCGTCACGTGGGCCTAATAAATTGCTCATCAGCTGGCCTCTTTCATATGGCGAGTCAGTTCAATACGGTCAGACGGCACCAGACATTTCTGGCGCTTACAATCCGGGCAGGTCTCAAAGCTTTCACGGTGGTTTTCCGCGCGGCTGTCACCGTTGTGCTTGAGCAGCGCAATGGCGTAATCAATCTCTTTTTGCACCGCAAAAGGACGGTTACATACGCGGCAATTACACAGCGCAAAGCGGGACTGCTGCAGGAAATCATCTTTCTTCCACACCGCCAGCTCATACTCCTGCGACAGCTTGATCGCCGCTGTCGGGCAGACTTCTTCGCAGCGGGCGCAGAAAATGCAGCGCCCAAGGTTGAACTGCCACGCCAGCTCATTGGTGACCAGATCGGTTTCCACCGTCAACGCGTTCGACGGGCACGCATTCACACAGGCCGCGCAGCCGATGCACTGCTGCGGATTATGTTCCGGTTTGCCACGGAAGTTTTTATCGACCGCAATCGGCTCCAGCGGATACGACGACGTCGGCGCCCCGGTTTTGATGACTTTTTTGATAAAGGTAAACATGGCGATTCCTTATTTCAGCGGCGAGTTTTTACGCTCGATGCTGTAGCGCTCAAGTTCTTTGTACGGCACGACTTTGCTCTTCTTCTTACGCACATCGACCACAGTCATACGGTCAGTACAGGAGTAGCAAGGATCGAGGCTACCGATAATCAGCGGGGCATCGGAAACGGTATTGCCACGCAGCATGTAGCGCAGCGTCGGCCAGTTGGCGTAGGTCGCCGCACGGCAGCGCCAGCGATACAGTTTCTGGTTGTCGCCGGTCATGCTCCAGTGGATGTCATCTCCACGCGGCGCTTCAGCAAAGCCCAGTGCGAAACGGTGAGGAATATAGGTAAAGCCTTCCACCATCAGCGGACCGCCCGGCAGGTTGTCCAGACCAAAGTCGATCATATTCAGTGCGGTGTAGACTTCATTGATACGGACTTTCAGGCGAGAAATAACGTCGCAGCCCTGCTCGCTGTGAACTTCCATCGGCAGCAGACCATAACCGACAAACGGGTGATCGGCGCGGGTGTCACGCGCGTGGCCGCTGGCGCGAACCATCGGGCCGACGTTACTGAAGTCACGGGCAATTTCCGGATCAAGACGACCAATACCAACGGTACGCTGTTCCATGTTCGGCGTGCTGAGCAGCATATCGACCAGTTCCTGCACGTCACGACGCATCTGCTGCGCCAGTTGACGGGTCTGGATCATATCTTCTTTCAGCAGATCACGACGGATACCGCCGATCAGGTTCAGACCGTAGGTTTTACGTGCCCCGGTGAGGATCTCCGCCATCTTCATCGACGTTTCACGCACGCGGAAGAACTGCATAAAGCCGGAGTCAAAACCGGTGAAGTGACAGGCCAGGCCGAGGTTGAGCAGGTGCGAGTGCAGA
Source organism: Citrobacter sp. Cpo069 (assembly GCF_030332785.1). Taxonomy (NCBI): domain Bacteria; kingdom Pseudomonadati; phylum Pseudomonadota; class Gammaproteobacteria; order Enterobacterales; family Enterobacteriaceae; genus Citrobacter; species Citrobacter sp. Cpo069. The sequence continues at coordinate 148,349 of NZ_JAOWHD010000061.1, read as the reverse complement.
CGCTCAACTTCCAGCAGAATGGCGCGGATCATCTGCGCACGTTCCGGCACCACGATGCCCATCGCATTCTCAACGGAGGTGGTATAAGCGGTGCTATGCGCAAAGCCGCAGATGCCGCACACGCGATCTGACAGGAACGTCACTTCGTTGTAACCCATGCGGGTTTCCGCCAGTTTCTCCATGCCGCGGTGGACATAGAACAGACGGTAATCGGCGTCGATGATGTTCTCACCGTCAACAAACAGGCGGAAGTGACCGGGTTCATCGGAGGTGACGTGCAACGGGCCAATCGGCACCACGTTATTTTTCTTGTCGCCCAGTTCGTTGATGAACTCGTAGGTTTCAGCATCGGTAGTCGGCGCCGGGCGCTGACGATAATCCATGCTGTCTTTACGCAGCGGATAGAGTTCGTCCGGCCAGTCATCCGGTAACACCAGACGGCGCTCATCCGGTAAACCAACCGGAATCAAACCGTACATGTCGCGCACTTCACGCTCGCCCCAGACCGCTGCTGGAACGCGCGGCGTGACGGACGGGAACTCCAGTTTATTGGCATCGACTTCAACGCGGACGGTTATCCAGCACTTGGTGCCCTGCTCCATCGACATCACGTAATAAACGGCGTAATGACCGCACAGCTGACGTTCGTCGTTACCAAACAGCACGGATAACCAGCCGCCCTGTTTGTAGTACAGGAACTCCACCACTTCCGGCAGGTAGTTCACCTTGACGGTGATCGTCAGCTGATCTTTGGTCTGCCAGGCTTCATCCAGCACCACGCCCGGAAAGGCCTGGTGCAGCGCAGCGAGATATTGTTGACCTAATTTTTCTTCAGACATGCTCAAACTCTCTTAAATCACGCCACCAGCAAGGAGACGAACGCTAAAAACGCAAACCCAAAACCGGCCCAGGTCACGCGTGAAGTGGCGCAAAAACGCAGACGCGCCATGCTGTTTTCGAACAGGGCGATGACCAGCACGCCGAGGACCAGCTTGACGACGGCAATCACCAGCGCCAGCAGCAGTCCACCAGCGGTGAAGGTTTCCATCTGTCCCCACGGCAGGAACACGCCAACGAACATTTGCAGAACGACCAGCTGTTTGAGGCTAATGCCCCACTTCAGCACGGCAAAACCACTGCCGCTGTATTCAGTCAATGGACCTTCCTGCAGCTCCTGCTCTGCTTCCGCCAGATCGAACGGCAGTTTGCCCATTTCGATAAAGGTGGCGAAAGCACAGGCGCACAGTGCCAGAATCAGCGGGATGCTGCGCGCAGCAGGCCAGTGGTAAATGGTATCGGCGATATTGCTGATATGGGTTGAACCCGCAACCTGTGCCGCTACCCAAAGCCCCAGCAGCAGGATAGGTTCAACCAGCACGCCGAGCATCGCTTCACGGCTGGCGCCAATGGCGGTAAACGGGCTACCGGTATCCAGTCCCGCGATAGAGAAGAAGAAACGGGCGATGGCGAACAGGTAAATTAAGGTGATCAGATCGCCCAGTTGTGGCAGCGGCGAGCCAACGGTCACTACCGGCAACGCAGTGGCGATAGTCAGCATCACGCCCACCATCACAAACGGCGTCAGGCGGAAAACCCAGCTGGAATCCGCAGGCGCAATGCTCTGACGGCCCAGCAGTTTGATAATGTCGCGGTATTCCTGCAAAACGCCCGGACCGCGGCGATTGTGCAAACGCGCACGCGCCACGCGGGTAACACCGGACAGCAGCGGCGCAACGGCAAACAGCACCAGCGCCTGAATTAACGGATATAAAACACTCATTCTCAGGCTCCTCGTGAAACCACAATCACCACCAGCACCGCCAGCTCAATCAGCGCCAGGCGACGGAACAGCACCGGTGCAGCCGCATTCTGCCAGCCCGGAACCAGTGATACCGGGTTCAGCCATTTACGCAGTTTGAGTACCGGGGCAAAGGCTTCTTTCACCGGCATAGCAAAACCGTGCGCGGTAATCACCATTGACTGCTCGTGATCGTAACCACACACCCATGCAGCACCGCGTGAACGCGACGGCAGACGGTTGCCTTTGAAAATGGCCATGATGATGAACGGCAGCAGCGGACACGCGATCAGCAGCAGCGTGATCATTGGCTGAGAAACGGTGGTGTTCGCGGTTTCCAACGGCAGCGGAACGGCAGAGGAGATCATCGGCAGCAGCCACGGCGCAGCAACGCCGCCAATCACGCAGCAGATAGCCAGCGCGACGACGCTCACTCCCATCAGGATTGGCGCGCAGCAGGCATTTTCAGCTTCCTTCGTGCGCGGTGCGCCAAGGAACGTAACGCCATAGACTTTCGCCATACACATCACCGCCAGCGCGCCGGTAATTGCCAGCCCTACCGCCAGCAACGGTCCTAACAGGCTACCGACAAACGCGCCGCTGTTGCCAAGCTTAAAGAAGGATTGGTAGATAACCCACTCACCGGCAAAACCGTTCAGCGGCGGCAGTGCGGCCATCGCCATCAGACCAACCAGCATCGCCAGCGAGATAACCGGCATACGTTTACCGATACCGCCCAGTTTTTCGATATCACGATGACCGGTACGGAACCAGATGCTGCCAGCCCCCAGGAACAGAACGCTTTTGAACAGGCTGTGGTTTACCAGGTGGTACAGACCGCCGGTCAAACCCAGCGCGATCAGCGCCGGTTGATTCAGGGAAATTCCGGTCACGCCAGCGCCCAGACCCAGCAGAATAATGCCGATGTTTTCCAGCGTGTGGTACGCCAGCAGGCGCTGGATATTGTGTTCCATCAGCGCATACAGACCACCAACAAACGCGGTGATCATGCCCAGCACCAGCAGCGTAATCCCCCACCACAGCGGCGCGTTACCGCCCAGCAGCGACAGGGAGAGAATACCCAGCAGACCAACCTTCATGACGACGGTAGAGAACAGCGCCGCAGCCGGTGCGCTGGCATTGGCGTGTGCCTGTGGCACCCAACCGTGCAGCGGAATAATCCCGGCCAGCAGGCCAAAACCTGCCACGCCCAGCAGCCAGATGTCAGACCCGAGCGGCAGCTCCTGGGTGCGCAGGTCTAGCAGACGCAGCTCCAGTGTGCCGTAACGTTGCCACACCAGGTAGCAGGCGACCGCCAGCAGCAGCGTACCAATACGCCCCAGTGCAAACCACAGTTTGCCTTCTTTACTGCATCCGGTAAGGAACACGGCACACAGCGCCATGATTTCCGCCATCACCACCAGCGTACCGAGGTTGCTGGCAACCACCGCACATACCGCCGCGGCCATCAGCAGATTCACCAGCAGGCCGTTAGCTTTCACCTGCGGATGACGATGCCAGTCAATGTTGTACAGGCTGACAAACAGGCCGCACAGGCCCAGTGTAATCAGCCAGATAGCATTAAGCGGAGTAATTTGCAGACTGTGACCAATAAACGGCATCACGCCGCTCACTGCCAGCGCATTAGTCAGAACGGTAAAACCCGCGGCTGCCGTACACAGGCTGCCGACTGCACCGCCAACCCCAGCAATCCAGCCGCTCAGCGATTTATGAAATGAAAACAGAAATGCCAGAACCGCAGCCGCTGTAAACCAGGCTACGCCGCTGTTAATCAGTGAAATTGCGCTCATTTTGCATCCCCACTCTGAGCCTGCTGAAACAAGGTGAGATCGCCGAAATCGGTATTGAAAGTCAGCTCTCGCTTACGTTTGCTGGCGCGGGCGATATCCATGTTGCTCACCAGATGCAGGGCTTTGGTCGGACACATGCGCACGCAGGCAGGACCTTGCTCGTCAAAACTACACAGATCGCATTTCACCGCGATGGCACGAACGCCAGGAACCCAGTCCAACAGCGAACTCACGCGAGCAGGCGCTGGCGGAGCCGGAGGCGCTTTTGGCGTATTGGCGTTTGCCGGAATGTGTAGCGGACGGCTACCGGAAAACTCTATCGCGCCAAACGGACAAGCGATCCCGCACAGTTTGCAGCTTACGCACAGGCTTTCGTTCAGCTGTACGGCGCCATCAACGCGGTTAATGGCATTAACCGGACACACGGTGGCGCAAGGCGCATCTTCACACTGGTGGCAAAGCTGCGGCGCGGATTCTTTTTCATTTAACATCACTTTCAGGCGCGGCATTGACTGCAGGCCATGCTGGCGATGTGTCTCTGAGCAGGCGGCTTCACAGGTGTGGCAGCCAATACAAAGAGTGGAGTCAGCAATTACAAAACGATTCACCAGGCATTCCTCAGGTGATAGTCATTTTTGACGAAAACATGTCTACCAAATGTCATTTCGACATTTTTCGACATGCCCATTCCCTAAAACGTCGTGACGCGGTATGTAGACCGCACCATGACAAAGTGGGCAGCACCCGAGGCTTAAGCCGGGCTATGTCCCTCAACCAGCTGGCTTAAATTCACCGGCATATTGTTCTCAACCGCGGTGTACAGGCTGTCGTAGACGGTGGCGATTTTTTCGAGATAGTGCTCCAGCACCTGCTCGCGATCGCGGTTGCTAATACGCTCATCGACCTTACCGTCGATAGTCAATTCTGCCTGTGCAATCAGCTGCTTATCATCACCGTCTTTCGTTTCGACGTAGTATTCGATGGTATGGCTGTTAAAGCCGTCCGCCAGCGTGACGTAGATAGTGAAGTGTTCAAAAAGGACGAAGCAGAGATCCTTGTCCGGTGCGCAGCTCATCGCATGATGCAAACGCGCTTTTGACAGGGTGATCCCCTGAACCAGCGAGTTGCAGTAAATACGCCACTGGTCCTGTAGGCGACGATGCCGTTCAGCGATGTAATCGGCTTTTTCGCTTATTTCCCAAATAGTCATGTCAGGTTACCCGTTTAGCAGAGATGAACAGCCTTAAGCACATTTCATGCCAAAATTAAATCACTTAATTTTCATATAGATAAAAAATCAAAGGCGGGTGACGACATGTCATTTCGTCATCGTCGTCATTGTCACGAATGAAAAAATTCAACCTGGCATGCTTATTGCTTTTAATACGGCAACTTCACAGGAGGCGGTATGCACGAAATAACCCTCTGCCAACGGGCACTGGAATTGATTGAACAACAGGCCACGCAACACGGTGCTAAGCGAGTAACTGGGGTCTGGCTCAAAATTGGCGCATTTTCTTGCGTAGAAACCAGCGCTCTCTCCTTTTGTTTTGATCTGGTATGCCGCGGGACCCTTGCAGAAGGTTGTAAACTCCACCTCGAAGAACAAGAAGCCGAATGTTGGTGCGAATCTTGTCAGCAATACGTCACGTTACTGACGCAACGCGTGCGCCGATGCCCGCAATGCAACAGCGATATGCTGAGAATTGTGGCCGATGACGGCTTACAGATTCGACGTATTGAAATAGATGAAACTCCAGCGCCTGATGGCGACGCTTAAGCGTCTTATCCAGCCTACAGAAACAGCTCGTTTGTAGGCCGGATAAGGCAACGCAGCCATCCGGCAACAGATGTATCGCAAGTAAAAAGATCAGGAGTGAGCGATGTGTACGACATGTGGTTGCGCTGAAGGCAACCTATATATAGAGGGTGATGAGCATAATCCCCACTCGGCGTTTCGCAGCGCGCCATTTGCCCCGGCGGCTCGTCCGGCGCTGAATATTACCGGTGTGAAGACCTCAAATTTCACCCCGAGCCAGACTGAAGAAGGCGATTTGCACTACGGTCACGGTGAGGCCGGAACCCACGCACCAGGTATGAGCCAACGCCGTATGCTGGAAGTGGAAATTGACGTACTGGACAAAAACAACCGCCTCGCCGAGCGCAACCGTGCCCGCTTTGCGGCCCGTCAGCATCTGGTGCTGAACCTTGTTTCAAGCCCGGGCTCTGGTAAAACTACCCTGCTGACCGAAACGCTGATGAAGCTGAAAGATAGCGTGCCGTGCGCCGTTATTGAAGGTGACCAGCAAACGGTGAACGATGCCGCCCGTATTCGCGCCACAGGCACACCCGCCATTCAGGTCAACACCGGTAAAGGTTGCCACCTTGACGCACAAATGATTGCTGACGCCGCGCCGCGTTTGCCGCTTGACGATAACGGTATTCTGTTCATTGAAAACGTCGGCAACCTGGTCTGCCCGGCCAGCTTCGACCTCGGCGAGCGCCATAAAGTGGCCGTGCTTTCAGTAACCGAAGGTGAAGACAAACCGCTGAAATACCCGCATATGTTTGCCGCCGCATCGCTGATGCTGCTCAACAAAGTGGATCTATTGCCGTACCTCAATTTTGACGTTGAAAAATGCATCGCCAGCGCCCGGGAAGTGAACCCGGGGATTGAGATTATCCTAATTTCCGCCACCAGTGGTGAAGGGATGGATCAATGGCTCTCCTGGCTGGAGACGCAGCGATGTGCATAGGTGTTCCGGGTCAAATCCGCACCATTGATGGCAACCAGGCCAAAGTCGACGTCTGCGGTATTCAGCGCGACGTCGACCTGACGCTGGTCGGTAGCTGTGATGAACATGGTCAACCGCGCATCGGCCAGTGGGTACTGGTCCACGTCGGTTTTGCCATGAGCATCATTAATGAAGCTGAAGCGCGCGATACGCTCGACGCGCTGCAAAACATGTTTGACGTTGAGCCGGATGTCGGCGCGTTGCTGTACGGCGAGGAAAAATAAATGCGTTTTGTTGACGAATACCGCGCACCAGAACAGGTGATGCAGTTGATAGAGCACCTGTGCGAACGTGCCGCCCACCTCTCCTACACGGCTGAACGCCCGCTGCGGATCATGGAAGTTTGTGGTGGTCATACCCACGCTATCTTCAAATTCGGGCTCGACCAGTTGCTACCGGAAAACGTGGAGTTTATTCATGGTCCGGGTTGCCCGGTTTGCGTTCTGCCGATGGGCAGAATCGACAGCTGTGTAGAAATTGCCAGCCATCCAGAAGTGATTTTCTGCACCTTTGGCGACGCTATGCGCGTCCCGGGTAAGCAAGGCTCCCTGCTGCAAGCCAAGGCGCGCGGTGCGGATATCCGTATTGTCTATTCACCGATGGATGCACTGAAGCTGGCGCAGGAAAACCCAACGCGTAAAGTGGTGTTCTTTGGCCTGGGTTTTGAAACCACAATGCCAACGACCGCTATCACCCTGCAACAGGCAAAGCAGCGTGACGTGCAGAACTTTTACTTTTTCTGCCAGCACATCACGCTTATCCCTACGCTGCGCAGCCTTCTGGAACAGCCGGACAACGGTATCGACGCCTTTTTAGCGCCGGGCCACGTCAGCATGGTGATTGGCACCGACGCCTATAATTTCATTGCTTCAGATTTCCATCGCCCGCTGGTGGTCGCCGGTTTTGAACCGCTCGATCTCCTGCAAGGCGTAGTGATGTTAATTGAGCAGAAAATTGCAGCCCAAAGCCAGGTAGAAAACCAGTACCGCCGCGTGGTACCGGATGCCGGTAACGCGTTAGCGCAACAGGCCATTGCCGAGGTGTTCTGCGTCAATGGTGACAGCGAATGGCGCGGTCTGGGCGTTATCGAATCCTCTGGCGTTCACCTGACGCCGGACTATCAGCGCTTTGATGCCGAAGCACATTTCCAGCCAGCGCCGCAGCAGGTGTATGACGATCCGCGCGCGCGTTGTGGGGAAGTGCTGACAGGCAGATGTAAACCACATCAGTGCCCGTTGTTTGGCAAAACGTGTAACCCGGAGACCGCGTTTGGCGCCCTGATGGTCTCCTCAGAAGGCGCATGTGCCGCCTGGTATCAGTATCGTCAGCAGGAGTGTGAAGCATGAGCAGCGTACAACTCGCCCACGGTAGCGGCGGTCAGGCTATGCAGCAGTTGATCAACAGTCTGTTTATGGAGGCTTTCGCGAATCCGTGGCTGGCGGAACAAGAAGATCAAGCGCGTCTGGAACTGGCACAACTGGTGGCAGAAGGCGATCGTCTGGCGTTTTCAACTGACAGCTACGTTATCGATCCGTTGTTCTTCCCCGGCGGCAATATCGGCAAGCTGGCCATCTGCGGTACGGCTAACGACGTAGCGGTCAGCGGGGCTATTCCACGCTACCTCTCCTGCGGTTTTATCCTCGAAGAGGGTCTGCCGATGGAGACACTGAAAACCGTTGTTAACAGCATGGCAGCAACCGCGCGCGAAGCAGGCATCGCCATCGTGACTGGCGATACCAAAGTCGTGCAGCGTGGTGCAGCAGACAAGCTGTTCATTAACACTGCCGGAATGGGGGCAATTCCCGCCAACATTCACTGGGGTGCACAGACTCTCAGCGTGGGTGATGTGCTGCTGGTCAGTGGCTCTCTTGGCGATCACGGCGCAACTATCCTTAACCTACGCGAGCAATTGGGTCTGGATGGCGAACTGGTCAGCGACTGCGCGGTGTTAACACCTCTTATCCAGACGCTGCGTGATATTCCTGGCGTGAAGGCGCTTCGTGACGCCACCCGTGGCGGCGTGAATGCGGTCACGCATGAATTTGCCGCTGCATGCGGATTTGGTATTGAGCTGTCGGAAGCTGCTCTGCCCGTGAAGCCAGCGGTGCGTGGCGTTTGCGAGCTGCTGGGTCTGGATGCGCTCAACTTTGCTAACGAAGGCAAACTGGTGATTGCCGTTGAACGCCAGGCCGCTGAAACCGTGCTTACCGCGCTGCGCGCGCATCCGTTAGGGTGCGATGCCGCAATGATTGGTGAAGTGGTCGAACGCAAAGGTGTTCGTCTTGCCGGACTCTACGGCGTGAAACGAACCCTCGATTTACCACACGCCGAACCATTACCTCGTATATGCTAGCAGCCGGTTGGCAGCATGCTGTAGGCCGGATAAGACGCATTAGCGTCAACATCCGGCGTTAATGCTGCATTATGCCTGATACCGCTTTGCTGATCGGGCCAACGGATTGTATATCCTGGCCAGTTCAGTGGCAGGCCATCCGGCAATAATTTACGACTTATACCTATAATTCATTTACCGTTTTCGCACCGTTCTGCGGTGCTTTCCCTGGAAAAGCAATATGTCGTATACACCGATGAGTGACCTCGGACAGCAAGGCCTGTTCGATATTACTCGTACATTATTACAGCAGCCCGATCTCCCGTCTCTTAGCGAGGCGCTTTCGCAGCTGGTCAAGCGTTCAGCGCTGGCCGACTGCGCGGCTATTGTCTTATGGCAGGCACAAACGCAACGTGCGCGTTATTTTGCAACGCGTGAAAATGGTAAACCCATCGATTATGAAGACGAAACGGTGCTGGCACATGGTCCGGTACGCCGTATTTTGTCTCGCCCTGATGCGTTGCACTGCAACTATCATGAGTTTACGGAAACATGGCCACAATTGGCTTCAGGTGGACTGTATTCTGAATTTGGCCACTACTGCCTGCTGCCACTGGCGGCAGATGGGCGCATCTTTGGCGGTTGCGAATTCATCCGTAACGAAGACCGTCCGTGGAGTGAAAAAGAATATAACCGTCTACAGACCTTCACTCAGATAGTCGGCGTTGTTGCTGAACAAATTCAAAGCAGAGTCAGCAACAACGTCGATTACGATCTGCTGTGTCGTGAGCGTGACAACTTTCGCATCCTGGTCGCCATCACCAATGCCGTGCTCTCCCGACTGGATATTGATGAGCTGGTCAGCGAAGTCGCCAAAGAGATCCACCACTACTTCGACATCGATGCCATCAGCATCGTGTTACGCAGCGATCGCAAAAATAAACTCAGTATCTATTCCACTCACTATCTGGATGAACATCATCCGGCACACGAACAGAGTGAAGTGGACGAAGCGGGCACGCTCTCTGAACGGGTCTTCAAAAGCAAAGAGATGCTGCTGATCAACCTGAGCGAACGTGACATCCTTGCCCCTTACGAACGGATGCTGTTCGAAACCTGGGGCAACCAGCTACAAACCCTGTGTCTGCTACCGCTGATGTCCGGCAATACTATGCTCGGCGTACTCAAGCTGGCACAGTGCGAAGAGAAAGTTTTCACTACCGCCAACCTCAAGCTATTGCGCCAGATTGCCGAGCGTGTGGCAATTGCCGTGGATAACGCCCTTGCCTATCAGGAGATCCACCGCCTGAAGGAACGTCTGGTCGATGAAAACCTGGCGTTGACTGAACAACTCAACAACGTAGAGAGTGAGTTCGGCGAAATCATTGGTCGCAGCGAAGCGATGTACAGCGTACTCAAGCAGGTCGAAATGGTGGCGCAAAGCGACAGCACCGTATTGATTCTGGGTGAGACCGGAACGGGTAAAGAGCTGATCGCACGAGCCATTCACAACCTGAGCGGACGTAACGCCCGTCGGATGGTGAAGATGAACTGCGCGGCAATGCCTGCCGGATTACTGGAAAGCGATCTGTTTGGTCACGAGCGTGGCGCGTTTACCGGTGCCAGCACGCAGCGGATTGGTCGTTTCGAGCTGGCAGATAAAAGTTCGCTGTTCCTCGATGAAGTTGGCGATATGCCGCTGGAGCTTCAGCCTAAGCTACTGCGCGTTCTACAAGAGCAGGAATTTGAACGTCTGGGCAGTAATAAGCTGATCCAGACCGATGTGCGCTTGATCGCAGCTACCAACCGCGATCTGAAGAAGATGGTTGCCGATCGCGAATTTCGTAACGATCTGTATTACCGGCTGAACGTCTTCCCGATCCATCTGCCGCCGCTGCGTGAGCGCCCGGAAGATATTCCGCTGCTGGTAAAAGCCTTCACCTTCAAAATTGCTCGTCGGATGGGACGCAATATCGACAGTATTCCTGCCGAGGCTCTGCGCACGCTGAGCTGTATGGAATGGCCGGGTAACGTGCGTGAGCTGGAAAACGTGGTAGAACGTGCGGTTCTGCTTACCCGGGGCAACGTGCTGCAACTGTCCCTTCCGGATATTGCCCCTTTGACGCCGTCCACGCCTCCGGTGGCAACCGAAGTCGCACAGGACGGTGAAGATGAATACCAGTTGATTATGCGCGTACTGAAAGAAACCAACGGGGTGGTTGCCGGTCCCAAAGGCGCGGCACAAAGGCTGGGGTTGAAACGTACAACGTTACTCTCACGCATGAAGCGATTAGGCATTGATAAGGATGCACTGGTTTAGCCAGTGTGGCTATACTGGGTGATATCTCAACGAAAGGAGGCAGTATGGCGGTATCAGCACGTAATCAATTAACCGGTACGGTGAGCGCAGTCGCTACGGGCGCAGTGAATGATGAAGTTGAACTGACGCTGGCTGGCGGCGCAAAACTGGTCGCGATTGTAACCCATAGCAGCCAGCAGGCGCTGGGTCTGGCGAAAGGGAAAGAAGCAATTGCCCTGATTAAAGCGCCATGGGTGACGCTGGCAACTGAAGACTGTGGTCTGAAGTTCTCTGCCCGCAACCAGTTTGCTGGCAGTGTTTCCCAGGTCACAGAAGGCGCAGTCAACGCCACGGTACATATCAAAACTGACGCAGGCTTCGAGATTGTTGCCGTCGTCACCAACGAAAGTCAGCAAGAGATGAAACTGAGTCAGGGAAGCCGTGTTGTTGCGCTGATCAAAGCCTCAGCTATTCTGATTGCCACCAAAGCGTAGTCGCCATTCATCACCACATGGCTAAGTTGCCCGATGGCGCAATGCGCATCGGGCCTACGCGACAGATGCACTTATTCTCGTAGGCCAGATAAGGCGCAGCCACCATCCGGCGCACAGCGACCTTATTTTTTCCGCTGGTACTTCTCGGGTAACTCCGGCACTGGACGTTTGTCATCAATCAGGTGACGTACGGTCAGAATCGGGTGACGCCAGAGCATTCTCGGCCCAGCCCAACGCATAATTTGCTTCATCTCTTCGCGTTTAGCAGGTTGATAACAGTGCACAGGACACTGTTTACAGGCCGGTTTTTCCTCACCAAATACGCACTTGTCGAGGCGCTTTTGCGCATAGGCAAATAACGCATCGTAATGCCCCGGCTCGTCTGAAGCCTGCGGGCACTGGCTCTCGTAGAGCGAAATCATTCTCTGGATCGTCATTTTTTCACGTGCAATGCGTTTGCCGGACATGATGCCTCCACAATTAAGTTGCATAAATAATACACCTTAATCATGAAGGCAACCAAGACCCGAGTACCACTTACTCGTCACAACGGCTAAATTGCCCTGCGTTTATAAGGACGGTAGTGTGGTAACCAAAAGTTATCTTTTATGCTTTGCAACAGCGCGTCGTCGCTCATCTTCTCTGCCACGCCCGACAGCTGCGCTGCCTTACCGACCTCAAAGGCAATGCTGCGGGTCACCTCACAGATTGTCTCAATCTCCGGCAACAGAGCACCTTCCCCGTTACGCACCAACGGGGAAGCATCGGCTAGCGCACGGCTTGCCGCCATCAGCATAGCCTCTGTTACGCGTGTCGCACCACTGGCGATAGCCCCCAGACCGATGGCCGGGAAAACATACACGTTATTACACTGCGCCACCGGAATGGAGCGTCCATTAAATTCAATCACACCGCAGGGACTACCGGTCGCGATAATGGCCTGTCCCTCGGTCCAGCGAATGATATCTTCTGGTCGCGCTTCCATTCTCGAAGTGGGATTCGACAACGGCATAACGATCGGGCGGCCGCAGTATTGGTACATCGTGCTAATGACCTCCTGCGAGAACAATCCAGCCTGACCCGACACACCCAGCATCACCGTGGGTTTGGCATTGTGGATAACCTCCAGTAGCGACGGTGCCAGCCCCTCAAACTGCCAGTAAGATACGGCCTCGGGAGACTGCGCCAGCGGCTGCTGGAAATCAGCTAAGGCATTATTGCTGGTCATCACCAGACCGTCGCGATCCACCATAAAAATGGTCCGTCTGGCTTCGGCCTCGCTCATTCCTTCACTGATGCGGCAGGCAATAATATGACGGGCGATCCCACATCCTGCAGCCCCCGCCCCCACAATTACGATTGATTGCTGACGGAAGTCACGACCGCTGCCCCGGCAGGCAGCAACCAGAGTCGCCAGAGCCACCGACGCCGTGCCCTGAATATCATCGTTAAAACAGCACAGCTCATCGCGATAAAGGTCCAGCAGCGGCACCGCAGTATGCTGGGCAAAATCTTCAAACTGCAGCAGAACGTTAGGCCAGCGCCGTTTTACGGCAGCAATAAACATTCCAATAAATGCGAAATAGTCTTCACCAGTTATGCGCGGATGACGCCAGCCGATATAGCGCGGATCGTCCAGCAGTCGCGCGTTATTCGTGCCGACATCCAGTAGAATGGGTAGCGTATTCGCCGGATTAACCCCACCACAGACGGTATAGAGCGACAGTTTCCCGATAGGAATCCCCATACCGCCAACGCCCTGGTCACCTAGCTCCAGAATGCGCTCACCATCGGTGACGACGATGACCTTGATATCGTGCCGCGGAATATCATGCAAAATATCGTCAATACGATCGCGATCGGGCCAGGAGATAAAGACACCGCGTGCACGACGATATATCCACGAGAATTTTTCACAGGCGGCCCCGACTACCGGGGTATAAACGATGGGCAGCATCTCTGGAAGATGCTTTTTCAACAGGTAATAAAATAACGTTTCGTTAGTATCCTGGATATTACGCAAGTAAATATGTCGAGCGTTGTGGGATTCAGCCTCAAGATATTGTTGATACGCCCGTTCGGCTTGTTCATCAATATTCTCAATGGCACAAGGCAGTAGCCCACTCAGGTTAAAGTCATACCTTTCTTGCTGCGTGAAGCTGCTTCCCTTGTTTAATAACGGAGATTCAAGCAGTAACTTCCCCGTAAACGGGACGTATAAAACATCGTTTGTCACGTTGCCATCCATAAATTACAACCAGATAAAAAATAAGAGCCTGCATTAGCAGGCTCCAGGGATTCAAATCAGGACATAGTTGGCAACCAGCATCGCCGCGATACCGGCCAGCGCTGGAAGCAGCGTTCTTCTGACGATCATAAACGGTGAACATTCTCCCGCTTTACTCACCGCAATAATGATTCCAGCCACTGGGGACATTGAGCGCCCCATTCCCGCCATTAACTGCATAGGCAGGATCATATTGACTGCACTCTCACCAAATTTTGCTGCAATGGAGGGGGCCAGGCCGGAGAAGGAGAAAAAGGCGGCAACGCCAGAGCCCGTCAGGACGGCGGTTACACCCACCAGTGCGGTCATCACCAGGGTCATGCTGGTAAAGCCCAGTCCTGCGTTTTGCACTGACTGTAACAGGTAGTCCACCGCACCAATTTTCTGCAGCCCCTGGGCATAGATATCCGCACACACCAGCAAGGAAACGATGCTGGTAAACATGCTGCCCATCCCTTTGAAAAAGACCTGTATCCCTTTGCAGCAGCTTTTGAAATCTCGGGTAGCCACCAGTTCAAAGAAAAATGCGACGACAGCGCCAAGGATCATCGCCGTGACCACGTCTATTTTGATGGACTTGATAACCAAAGGGCTAAAGACCAGCACCAGTACGACAGGCAGGACGGGTAACAGCGCGTAAATAGCGGGTACCTTTCGGCCTTCTTCTTCCGCTTGCGCCACACTTTGCGCCCCCGGTACGAAGCCATCTTTTTTGTCGAAATACTTCGCGGTAAAGTAAATCACCACCGCAACGGCCAGCATCACCACCACCGCCACCGGCATCTGGTAATGCGCAAAGTAGATCGCGCTTTCCATGCCAGCATGTTTAGCCGCCAGATTCGCAGTACCTACCGCGGGCCCTAGATCCATAAACGCGCACAGACCAATCATCGCGGCCGCAGAGGCTTTACTGACCCCCAGACGAACCAGAACCGGGAAGAATGTCACCAGCAGCAACATCGCCAGTCCCGCCGCACTTGAAATTGCCACATGCAGAAGCTGTGCGCAGATATACCCCAGCGCAAGGATCAGGTAAGGCGCTTTAATCACCTGCAGCGGTCGAATGCACATATTGACCATCGCATTCGACGCTTTAATGTGATCCATATAGCTGGCAAATCCACCCGCAGCCATGATGATAAGACCAATACCTGCAATTTGTGTGGTGAGCGATTCTTTTGCAAAGCTAAAGATATCCAACCAGGTTGACCCCGTGGATTTTGCTTTATCGTAGAGAATGCTGTTTTCAGGATAAAACAGTACGGTAATGGTCAATAATGTCAGTCCAGCGAGTAATAAAACAGTTTGCGGCTGATAATTTTTCACAATTAACCATGCAGCAATAACTGTTATCACTATTGCTATAATAAACGCTGTCATAATAACAATTCCTATGCCATACAAATCGGGTAGGGTTACCTGTCATATCATCATAACTTATATAGGATAGTAAAAAATCACCCCCATATATAAGCAGATATAATATGTACGTAAATTTATCGTATTACATACTCAAATATTGAGATTTAATTGTAATGGGTTGTGTGGTTGTAAAATACGGGAAAGGTGTTTTCCCACCTCTTTTTGTGAGTAAGATCGCAACTACATCTGAATGTAGTCGCAGACCTCAGAAAAGGCTGGATGCGTGTTTCCAACATATTCATTCTATGATTGACGTCGAAAGTGTATTACCCTATAACAACGTTGATATACAATAGTCATCGGGTGTTATCCATGTACAAAAAAAACACGTTAAGTCTGGATGAGTATAACTTACTTACTCTTAATATGGGTGATCTAACTGAATCTGAGTGCCGACTCAATGAGTACATTAATAAACACTTCAATGAACTTCCCTATCATGGCATTGTTGACCTCTCGCAAAATGCGATGGTAAGCAAAGCAACCATTGGCCGATTTTTAAATAAGATTGGGTTTACGGGTTACGCCGCTTTTCGCAAAGCATTAGACATTACGCTGTCAAAAAATAAAATATCCGCACCTTTTGAGAAAAACATCAAACTACGTAACAATCCCAGCATTACCACTGAAAGTATCGTTACTGATTTCACCCATAAAGTATCAGAATTATTTAATCAATTTAAAAATAATATCGACATTGAAAGCCTTAATGCGTTTATCGATCTGGTACTGAACAATCAACGTCATATTTATGTCGTCGGCCCGTCATCATCTCATGCAATGGCAACGCATTTTTGTACACTGCTAAAGTACTTTCGCAGTAACATCACCCTTTTACCGACGGACATCAGCGAACTCCCCAAATGTCTCATCAATATTGAGGAAGAGGATGTCCTGATTGTGTTCTCCTACTATCGATTTAATCGGGTTGCCCTCAATATTGCAAAGTGGTTCAGAAAAAAGAACGCCGTCGTGGTACTGGTTACCAACTCAGAAGCGAACCCTTACGGTAAATTTTGCGATCTGCAGTTTGTTCTTCCCAGCGACGTACAGTCCATTTTTCAAAGCCGTATACTCGGCTTCTTTTTTATCGAACTCATATTGCATCTGGCTTATGAGAAAGGAGATAACGAGGGGAATTTTGCACAACTGGAAGAGTTATTTGTCTTTTTCGAAACGTTTTCTGCATCAGCACACAACACTTAGCACCGCCAACCGCCAGGAGAGTTATCCCTCCCGGCCGCAAGACAAATCAGGCAATCTCTACCGTTTTCACGCGCTCGAACTCAGCTAAAGTTTCAGTGATTAGCGCGTCGTTAGCCCCGATATATGACAGCGGCTCGCAGGCGGCGGTAATTTCCTCTACAGACAATGATGCGCGGATTTCCGGGCTAGCCTGCACGATCTCCATGAAGCTGTGCTCTCCAGTTGCATGCTTTAGCAGGTTTTTCACTAAGTTATAGGCGGACTCTCTGCCGATTTTGGCGGCAAGTCTCATCGTCAGTGATTCCGACATAATAAAGTGCTTTGAGCAATCGAAATTAGCACGCATCTTCTCTTCATTAATGATGAGATGCGAAAGCAGATTCTTTGCGCGTGTCAGGCTGGTCGATAAAGCATTTGAGGCCTCCGGGAGGATTGTCCAGTTTAATACCCTCATTGAGGCGGCTCGCACATCCTGTTGATCCAGCATTGCTGGGGCGCCAGACGCATACATCCATCCCATCCTTGCCAGCGTTTGCATCATGTTACTGGCGCGCGGATTAACCTTGTGCGGCATCGTGCTCGACCCTCCACCACCTTCTCCCTCAAGCACTTCAGCAATCGGCGTGCGTCCCATTGTTTCGACATCGTTGGCCAGACGACATAGCGTGCCGTGAACAAGGGCAAAAAACTGCACAACTTCAACAACCGCATCCTGGCTGGCATTATTAATGCCGCAGGGTACGTTCAGACCCAGTGCTCGCATCAGCCGTTCACGCGTATCCATTCCCTGCTCGCCCACGGAGGCCAAATTACCTACCGCACCGCCAAAGAGCCCGGTTACAGCTCGCGGGTACAGTTGCTGAAGTCTTATCAGATGGCGGTTAATCTCCGCCAGATAACTGCAAACATGCAGTCCCCACGTTGTCGCAGAAGCATCCACTGAATTGGTGCGTGCAACCATCACCGTTCGGGTATGACGTATTGCCATCGCTTTCATTGCCTCGCCAACATCGAGCAATTGCTCGCGCAGCAGCTGCAACGTTTGTTGCAGTCTCATCGCCATGCCAGAGTCCAGCAGATCCTGAGTAGTACACCCCCAGTGCAGAAACTGACTTACTAACGGTGTGCCGCAAGCAGAGATCTGATCGATCAGCGGTTTTATCGCCATACCAACCGTCTGCGTTTCCTGTGCAAGGGCTGGCCAATCTATCTGTATTTCCCTGCACGTTTTTTCAATTTCGACGGCGGCTTGCTCAGGGATAATGCCCAGCTCGCCTTGCACGCGAGCGACTGTTGCCTCAAACCGCAACCAACACCGCAGCAGATTGTCGTCAGACCATATTTCCCGCATCCGCCCCTGGGTGAACAATGAAGAATAAAGATCAGAATCAAATACCGTTGTTTGCTTACCGAACATACAGCGCCTCTCCGGCCAATGAATGCGTCATAATCGAAATGTGATTAATCAATTTTGCAGGATCTGTTTTCCAGATTATAGGGGAAAATAGTATTCCCACCCCAAAAACGGCTATGAGAATACAATATTCCCATTTTCGGTTTTTCCACCAAGTAGAAATGAGATGTACTTAACAGTAATTTGTGAATTACATTCCAAGAAGGCGTAATATTTCAGCAGGAATGTACATTAAATATAAGAACCATTAATACAATAGTGAAATTAGTGATATTTATGCGTGAATAATCACATTTCATTACGAGAAAAAATAATTCCCATACCGCTGACATTCCTTTTCCACAAACAATTACCCCGCTGTGAACTTTATTTTATGGTCAGGAAACTAATGCTGGTTTGAGGGATGACATGAAGCTAAAAAATTATTCACTAATATTACTTATGGGTATGAGTTCCTCGGCGTTCGCCTTAAACGTCTATAATAAGGATGGCAATACTCTGGATATCTATGGCCGCGTTGAGGGAAAAATAGCAAGTGGCCAGAATTCATTTGCTGGCAGTGAAAGCCGAAGCGATCTGGGTGGCCGTGTAGGTATTTACCTCACCCGAGATCTGGATCTTCTGCCAGATACCAAAATCGTGGGTCGCCTGGAATGGCAGGTACGTACCGAAAAAAATGATAACAATACCGGTGAAAGCGATATGGAGGCCCGTTATTCTTATGTCGGTCTGTCAAATAAAACATGGGGTGAACTGATCACCGGGAGAACCAAAAATCCGTTGTATCAGGTAATGAAAATGACCGATAAGTACAAAAATTTCACCCCTAACATCTATAGCTATGGCATTACAACCATTGATGATTCATACCAGTTCAACCGCCAGGACGGCACCGTACAGTGGAACGCCAAATTTGCTGGCAATGAGATTCAGCTGGCGTGGGTTTCTGGGAATGGCAACAGCGATAACGAAGCCCTGGATTACGGCGCGATGGCCAGCTATCGCAAGTCTTTCAAATTTGGTGATTTTAGAATTACACCAGCACTCGCGGCCAGTCGTTACAAACGACAGGATGGCGTAGTGACCACCGATGGGCGTAATCAAAACGATCAAATTATGGGAGGATTACAACTCAGTTATAAAGCCTATGAAGTCGCGGTAACCGCATTGCGTACTTCTATTTCTCGCGATAACAAAAGTGATAATAATTATAAAGGGATGGATTCACTCATTTCCTACAATTTTGGCACCGTCAAGGTTCTCACCGGATATAGTTTTTTAAATGAAGATGGTAAAGATATTGCTGAAAAAGAAGACTGGCGTGCTGAAGCGCAATTAACATTGGCTGAGGATACGTGGTTATCATTTACTTACGATAAAGAATTCGCCAGTAAGAACAAAAAAACCAATGATGATGCGCTCATCGTTGGACTCCGTTACGACTTCTAAGAGATAACCGATGAAAAAGATAACTTTACTTGCTGCCGCAACGGCCCTGGCACTGAGCAGTATCTGCGCTCACGCGGATACGTTATTAGCGCCTTCAGCACATGCTAAAATGGATGGCGAGAATAAAATCGTCGCGCTTTATGGAAACTCGTTCACGTTCTATAACAATAATATCAATACCCGATTACGGGATTTGACGCAGTCTTTACTGCCTGATCATGCCAAAGGCTATAAATATCGGGGGATCACGATTTCCAGCGGTCATTTAGGCTGGCAAATTGAGAATATGCGCTACCAGAACACGTTACAGAAATGGGATGTAGTGGTATTACAGGGGAACTCCACAGAAACAATTTCAAAGAAAGAAAGTACCCGGCAAAATTTCGTTGACTCTGCAACCCAAATGGCTGAGATGGCGCATAAAGCAGGTGCAAAAGTTGTCTATTTCATGACCTGGCCGAAGAAAGCTAAACCCGAAGATAGCCAAAAGCTGGCGGATGCTTATATCTCCATTGCGCAAAAAACGGGGGGATATGTGGCTCCGGTAGGTCTCGCTTTCGAGAAAGCGCGCAAGACCCATCCGGAAATTAACTTGTATTATCATGATGGTGTACACCCTTCTATTTCTGGTACGTATCTCGCCGCCTGCGTATTCTTCGCCACCCTGTACAACCAGTCTCCTGTCGGCGGCGCGCTTCCTGTTGATACGGACATGACCCCTGCCACCGCCAAAGCGTTACAACAGGTAGCATGGGAAACCGTTACTGAGTTCCAAAAGTCATAATCACCGGGTTATTCATCCCCAACACGCCGGCAATCGTGCCGGCGTAAAATACATTATCCCCCGTCTATTCCTTAGCAACCTACGCAAATAAGAATTATTTTCATTTGTTTATGCCATGTGCTATATAACATAGCAAAGGCTATATTCGATGATAAATTAACCATTTTGTTGCGAGGGATACTATGCCGCATCTGCCCCATCTGAAGTCATTTCTCCTTGCCAGCGTGTTAACAGCGCTGACGCTGTCACCCGCCTGGGCGAAAGAAAAATTCAAAGTGGTGACCACCTTTACGGTGATTGCCGATATGGCAAGCAATGTAGCAGGTGACGCGGCGGACGTTAGTTCTATCACCAAACCGGGTGCTGAAATTCACGAATATCAACCAACCCCAGGCGATATTAAACGGGCGCAAGGCGCACAGCTTATTCTCTCTAACGGTCTAAACCTCGAACTATGGTTTTCCCGCTTCTACCAAAATTTGTCCGGCGTACCTGAAGTGATGGTCTCAAACGGCGTGCAGCCAATGGGCATCAGCGAAGGGCCGTACAACGGTAAACCAAACCCGCATGCCTGGATGTCAGCGGAGAACGCGCTTATCTACGTGGATAACATTCGCGATGCGCTGATCAAATATGATCCGGACAATGCCGCAACCTACCAGAATAATGCGCAGAATTATAAAGCGAAAATCCAGCAGACCCTGGCGCCATTGCATACAGAACTGGCAAAGCTCCCTGCTGATAAACGCTGGCTGGTCACCAGCGAAGGCGCATTCTCTTATTTAGCTCGTGATAACAATCTCAAGGAGCTGTATCTGTGGCCGATCAATGCCGATCAGCAGGGTACGCCCAAGCAGGTACGCAAGGTTATCGATGCCATCAGAGAGCATCATATCCCGACGGTATTTAGCGAAAGCACCGTGTCCGACAAACCAGCGCGTCAGGTTGCCCGTGAGTCTGGCGCACATTACGGCGGCGTGCTGTATGTCGATTCGCTCAGTGCAGCCGACGGTCCGGTACCGACCTATCTGGATTTACTGCGCGTCACCACGCAAACCATTGTTAACGGCATCAACAAGGGTCTGGAGAGCCAACCATGAGTCACTCTGCGATTACCGTAAATCAGGTTACGGTGACGTATCGCAACGGTCATACCGCATTGCGGGACGCCACTTTTCAGGTTCCGGGCGGCTCAATTGCCGCTCTGGTCGGCGTAAACGGTTCGGGAAAATCAACGCTTTTTAAAGCGCTGATGGGTTTTGTCCGCCTGGCGCAGGGGGAAATCTCAATTCTGCAACAGCCGGTAAATAAGGCGCTCAAACAGAATCTGATCGCCTATGTCCCCCAGTCAGAAGAGGTGGACTGGTCGTTTCCGGTACTGGTGGAAGATGTGGTGATGATGGGACGCTTTGGCCATATGGGCTGGCTGCGTCGACCAAAACAAATTGACCACGCCTGCGTAGATGCGGCGCTGGCGCGGGTTGATATGCTGGATTATCGCCATCGTCAGATAGGTGAACTGTCCGGTGGGCAGAAAAAGCGTGTTTTTCTGGCAAGGGCCATCGCACAGGACGGACAGGTTATTTTACTGGATGAACCCTTTACCGGTGTGGATGTAAAAACCGAGGCCCGGATCATCGACCTGCTGCGTGAACTGCGTGATGAGGGTCGAACCATGCTGGTCTCTACCCATAATTTGGGATCCGTCACCGAGTTTTGTGATTACACGGTGATGATTAAGGGCACGGTGCTGGCAAGTGGACCCACCGAAACCACCTTTACCCCCGAGAATCTCGAACTGGCATTCAGCGGTGTACTGCGTCACGTTGCGCTGAGCGGCGGTGAACAGCACGTAATTACCGATGATGAACGTCCGTTTATTTCGCGACGCACGGCAAACGAGGGGGAATAACCATGAACTGGCTAACGGAGCCGTTTGGCTACCAGTACATGCTCAACGCCATGTGGGTCTCGGCAATGGTCGGCGGCCTGTGTGCGTTTCTCTCCTGCTATCTGATGCTCAAAGGCTGGTCGCTGATTGGCGATGCGCTGTCGCACTCTATCGTGCCGGGCGTGGCAGGCGCTTATATGTTAGGGCTTCCCTTCGCGCTCGGCGCATTCCTTTCCGGCGGACTGGCGGCGGGCAGTATGCTGTTTCTTAATCAACGTTCGCGCCTGAAGGAAGATGCGATTATCGGACTGATTTTTTCGTCTTTTTTCGGTATCGGGCTGTTTATGGTGTCGCTCAATCCGATGTCGGTGAATATTCAGACCATTATTCTCGGCAACGTGCTGGCGATTGCGCCAGAAGATATTCTGCAACTGGCCATCATCGGGGTTATTTCGCTAACCATCCTGTTTTTGAAGTGGAAAGATCTGATGGTGGTTTTTTTTGATGAAAACCACGCGCGCTCTATCGGTCTGAATCCGGGCCGGTTGAAGCTGTTATTTTTTACGCTGCTCTCCGTTTCCACGGTCGCCGCGCTGCAAACCGTCGGGGCATTTCTGGTGATATGCCTGGTGGTTACGCCCGGTGCAACGGCCTGGCTGCTGACCGATCGTTTTCCACGCCTGCTCACTATCGCCGTAGCTATTGGCAGCCTGACCAGCTTTTTCGGCGCCTGGCTGAGCTACTGGCTGGACGGTGCAACCGGCGGAATTATTGTCGTTCTGCAAACGCTGCTGTTCCTGCTGGCATTTGTCTTCGCGCCAAAACACGGTCTGCTGGCGAATCGCCGCCGCGCCCGTCTGGTGAACAAGGAGTCAGTATGATCTTAACAACGCTGCTGGAACCCTTTCAGTTTGGTTTTATGGTCAATGCGCTGGTCATCTCCACCATTGTCGCCGTGCCCTGCGCGCTGCTGTCTGTATTTTTAGTACTCAAAGGCTGGGCGCTGATGGGCGATGCAATGAGCCACGCGGTTTTCCCGGGAATTGTACTGGCGTGGATTGCGGGCATCCCACTGGCAATTGGCGCATTTATCGCCGGGCTGTTCTGTGCGGTGGCGACGGGTTATCTCGACGATAACAGCCGCATCAAACGCGATACCCTGATGGGAATCGTCTTTTCCGGCATGTTTGGCGCAGGGCTGGTGCTGTACGTCTCTATCCAGTCAGAGGTCCATCTCGATCATATTCTGTTCGGCGACATGCTGGGCGTATCGTTCAGCGACATCATACAAACCGCGGTTATTACGCTTGGGATAGCGCTTATTATTGGGCTTAAGTGGAAAGATCTGCTGCTGCATGCGTTCGACCCGCATCAGGCAAAGGCCAGTGGGCTTAACACTGCACTGCTACATTACGGCCTGCTGTGCATGATCGCCCTGACGATTGTCGCCACGCTAAAATCAGTAGGGATTATTTTGTCGATCTCCTTACTGATTGCGCCTGGCGCCATTGCGATTTTAATGACGCGGAAATTTTCCCACGCCTTGTGGCTGGCGGTGATTATGTCGGTCGTTACCTCGTTTATGGGCGTGTACCTGTCTTTTTTCATCGACAGTGCACCGGCCCCCACCATCGTCGTACTATTTTCACTACTGTTTGTGATGACCTTTATTTATTCCACCCTGCGCGACCGTCGTTTAGAACGGCGACGCCAGCAATACGACCTCTAACGGAGTGGGCAGTGATATGCCCACTATCGTTATTAGAATACGTAATGACAATATTCCCAGCGTCCTGAACAAATGCCCCGTTCTGAAACCATGCCATATTTACCAGCGCTATTTAATAATCAGATAGTCACTATCACATTAGATAAAAATACAGGTAAATTTTATGAGCAAGATGAGCATGTCAGAAATCTATTCTGAACCAGAGGCCTATGGCTTACCACGCAAAGGTATAACACTTAATAATAAGGAAGCTGCGTTGGTGGTAGTCGATCCACAGATCGATTTTTTAAGTCCTCAGGGTATTGGCTGGGAGGTTTTTAAAGACAGCATTATTGAAAATAATACTGTAGAAAATCTCGAGACGTTGTTCAAAATGGCAAAAGAAGCACAAATGCCTGTTTTTATTTCTCCACATTATTACTTTCCGCACGACCATAAATGGCAATCTACCGCACCGGGAGAAACATTTATGCACGGCACTGGAATGTTCAGTCGTAAAGGTCCACTGACGATGGAGAATTTTGAAAATTCCGGCGCAGACTTTTTACCGCAGTTTAAGCCATATATTTATGATGGCGAAACGGTCATTGCCTCACCGCATAAGATTTTCGGACCAGAAACCAACGACCTGGTACTGCAATTAAGAAAACGCGGTGTCTCACAGGTCATTCTCGCCGGTATGGCTGCCAATCTGTGTATTGAATCCCATATGCGTGAATTGATTGAGCAAGGTTTTGAAGTTGTCGTCGTTAAAGATGCGACAGCGGGTCCGCGCATTCCAGAAGGTGACGGTTATCTCGCCGCTCTAACCAACTACCGCATCATTGCCAATGATTTATGGGACACCGACACCACGGTTGAAAAGGTAAAGGCAGCAGCTAAGTAATAGCTATGAGTACGGTTACCGAGGGTAATTATATGTACAACATCGCTCATCCATTAGCCATCAAAATAAATTTCATTAAGCGCGGAGCTTTTCCATGAATCTTAAGTTAAAGGTTATTTCGGCATGTATTTTACTTTCCATGTCTGTTTCAGCTACTCAGGTATTGGCCGCTGCCAGTACAAATGAGACAACTTACTTAGTTAACCGTGGTGATCCACAATTAAAGGTCAACGGCAAATATATCGATCAGATCATTGCCGAGGTAATGGCGAAAAATAATCTGCCGGGTTTATCCATGGCGATTGTTCAGGCGCCTTATATTCCGCGTTCAGCGGGATACGGTCTGGCAACGGCTGCCAATGATGAGCTTGCTTCCACCAAAACCATGTGGGGAATTGGCCCTATCACGCAAGCTTTTACTGCAGTCGCAGTAATGCAACTGGTAGAGCAAGGTAAATTGGATCTTAATACTCCTGTGAGTGTTTATTTGCCTGGCCTGCCGGAAAGCTGGCATAACATTACGATTCTGGAATTAATGCAGCACTCATCCGGGATCCCTGATTTCAGATCTTTCGGCTATAAACAAGAGCAAAAATATACACCTGCGCAGCTGGTGGATCTTGTTAAAGATAAACCGCTCGAATTTAAAAACGGCACGGATATCAACTCCAGCGCAACTGACTTTATCCTGTTAGGTTTGGCTATCGAGAAAGTCAGCGGAATGAGTTACGTAGACTTCGTCAACAAATACCAAATTGCGCCGTTAGGTCTGCAAAGCACCATGTTCGCAAAAGACATGCCAACGAAAGCATTCCTTGATCGCCCGACGCCTGATAAGCAACACAATCAGCATTCGAAATTTAAGTCAGAAATTGACTGGATCAACCCTGTTGAGCCTGCAACAGGTTACGTCGCAGCGGGTGACAAACTGGCGCCTGTCAGCGCGATCGCCACTGATAATCTGTTCGCCTACGGTGGTCTGTGGTCGTCAGCGGAAGACATCAGTAAGTGGGATATCGGTCTTGCCGGCAGCACGCTGGTTAAAGACAAAAAGCTACGCGACATTATCTATAGCCCGGCAAAACTGAAAAATGGCAAAGTCGTGCCTGCCATGGCCGGCTGGGAATTTACCCGCCATCCTGGTTTTCTGGAAATCAAAGGAACCACAGGTGGCTTTAGTGCCTATCTGAGCCGCTTTACCGCCGGTGATGAACTGGTTTGCGTGACAATGCTGACCAACAAAGAAGGCGTAGACATGACTCAGGTGGCTCGTGATATCGCTGAAGCCTATAAAACCGGGCTGGGTTCTGGGTTAAATTCAGAGAAAATCAAAAATCAGGAAAGTAAATTCTCTGTCGATGAAACGGTCTCCCGACTGAAAGCCATTCTGAAAAGCGAAGGCGTTCCGGTATTCACTGAAATTGATCACGAGAAAAATGCCGAGGGCGCGGGAATGAACCTCAGGCCAACGAAAGTCCTGGTATTTGGTAACCCTAAAGTCGGCACAAAACTGATGCAGGATAAACAGGGGGTCGCGCTGGATCTGCCGTTACGCGTCTCCGTATGGCAGGATAAGATCGGGCGAGTTTGGGTCGGTTATGAAAACCTGGATGACGTAGCAAAAACCTACGATCTTCAGGACAAGCAGACCATTGATAAGATTGACAACTTTATGACTAAGCTGGTCAGTCGGGCTGTTGATGCTTATATCCAGTAACGGGATATAGCACTTCCAGCCTTCTCATGCTGCGGGACCGTTAAAGCTCCCGCAGCGTGTCAGCGCCAGCTTAATAGCGGGCTAAACGCCTCACGTCCCACCAGGGCAC
Organism: Citrobacter sp. Cpo069; assembly: GCF_030332785.1. Lineage (NCBI taxonomy): Bacteria > Pseudomonadati > Pseudomonadota > Gammaproteobacteria > Enterobacterales > Enterobacteriaceae > Citrobacter > Citrobacter sp. Cpo069. The sequence goes on along the minus strand of NZ_JAOWHD010000061.1, from coordinate 121,926 downwards.
GAAGCGCAGGCAGATGACAGTTACGCGCCAGAAGCGGAGGTACGGCAAAAATAATGTCGCCGGAGAGCATCACATTCTCAAGTTGTCCCCATAGGTACCAGCCGGTTTCAACGCCACTGTCCGGGACGCGCAAATGCAAATGCCATCCCTCCTGCGGCTCATCAGCAATCCCCAGCCACTGGCTAAATCGGGGGATTTCAGGCACAACCTGAGTCACTAACGAACACACACCAACCTGGTTTGCCGGTATATACAACGTTAGCGCTCCCAAAGTAATACGTACCGCCGCCAGATTAGTGGGTGCCGTCATAACCGCTGGTCTCCTGATAACGCTCAAAGACCAGATTCAGATCGAGCAGCGTGTACCAGGTTTCTATCACGTTAACCACCCCCACAGCGATGCTTTGTAACGCCGGGGGCAATGAATCTCCTGGCAAATGAATCTGGCTTTCGGCGACTTCCAACACATCAATCAGTTTATCTATCAGGATCCCACTTTGCATTTTCTCGGCGCAACCAATCAGAATAGTGCGCTTACCTGCCGAATTAACGGTAGGTTTATCGATCAGGCTGTCCAGTCTCATTACCGATTCCACCCGTCCACGATAGTTGATGACCCCTTCAAGCATTGGCGCGCAACAGGGAACCCAGGAGATCGGGCGCTCTGCAAGGATCTCTTTAATTTGCGCCCCATAGAAGGCAAAATTTTTACCCGTCAGTTGAAATAACACCAGCGTACGCTGGGGTTCATCAACGTTTTCACACTCCGGCTTTTCACCATGGTTCAGCGCAAGAATCTGCTCCAGCTGTTGGCTCATATTGACTCCTTTTACTCGGCAATGCAGAAAGTGTTACGGCCATTTTGTTTCGCGGCATACAGCGCCTGATCGGCGCGTTCGCGTAGCGTTTCAATCCGATCGCCAAACTGCCACTGGGCAATACCCGCGCTGAAGGTACTGTGAAAACTGGCGTCGTTAACGGAAAATGTGACCTGCTCGTAATCCCTGCGCAATCGTTCGACCACACGCGCGGCCTTGTCACTGCTGGTGTTGGGCATAATGATGACAAACTCTTCACCACCATAACGGCCAACGATATCGGTGCTGCGTAAGCGATGGGAGAACAACTGCGAAATACCGACAATTACCTGGTCACCGACCGCATGACCGTAGGTATCGTTAACGCTTTTGAAGCGATCCAGGTCCACCATTACCATACAAAATGGGTTGCCGCTGTAGTTCGACTCGGCAATCGCGCTTTTGAGAAAATGGGTGGTCGTTGAGTGGTTATATAACCCGCTCAGACTGTCCTGCGACATACGGGCACGCAGGACGCGCATTCTTTCCGCGCGAATCGATACGGCGCGGATCAGCTCCTCAGGGTCGCTCTGTTTGAGGATAAAATCCTCCGCGCCGATGCTCATTGCTCCCAACTGCGCATGCTTGTTGGTCTCGCTGGAGAGATAGGCGATAGGCAGGCCAATATGCTGCGGTATTTGGCGAATCAGTTTTGTCAGTTCCTCACCGCTGAACTCCGGCATGTGGTAATCCATCAACACCAAATCGATCGGCTGCGCATTCAGTACATGCAGTAGATAGTGAGGTTTTTCCAGCACATGCACTTCCATGCCCGCCATGCGCAGCATCTCCGCGTTATATTCCGCCACCGCGGGTTCGTCATCAATCAACAATACCTGGTAAGGCTTTTTCAGCGACGGTTGAGTCAGGCGATGAAGTTCCTGGACTAAATCGGTGATAGACGCAGGTTTTACGTAGTAGCCATCGCAGCCAGATTTGATGGCGTTGACGCGGGCATTGAAATCGCTATGACACGAGAGGAACAGCACAGGGAAAGGTTTGCCCACTTTTTGTTTCAAATCCGACATCGCCAGCGGTCCACCGTAGGCGTTGTCCGGAAAGCTAACATCCATAATCACCACGGCGGGCGGTTGCGACAATACGGCCTGAGTGAAATCCTGCGTGTTCGCGAACACATGGCAGGTAAAACCAAAACAGCGCAGTTGGGTCGCGAGCAGCTCGACCTGGTCAATATCATCATCACACAGGTAGATAGGCTTACTGGCCCGCCGAACATATCTCTCTTCCGGGCGCTGTGCGGCGATCGGTAATGTGAACTCCGTATCGCTGATACGATGTTCAAGATTGAGCTGCTCCTGAGTCAGGGTGTACAACCACCTGATGATTCGCCGCAGCTCATCGTAATGCAATGTGCTTTGCTCTGTTTCCGGTTCTGTTAGTAAACGCTCACCTTCTGCTGAGGCATTCGCCAGCGGGCTAAAGCCAAAGGACCCTGCCGAACCGTGAATACTGTGCAGCAGGATATGTAGCTGTTTGCGACAGGCTTCGCTAGGCTCTGCGACCAGTTGAACGAGTAATCTTTCCGCTTGTGCCAGCATGTCGGGAATTCGGCGTAGAAACCCCTGCCGTAAACGCGCTATTTTTTCCTGCGCTGCCGCCATCGCTATATGCTTATTTTCTTGTTTCATCAAACACGTAGGCTTATTCAGTTAATCGCAGATGGTTGCAGTAGCGCATTGACAGCAGCCCCCAGATTTTCCGCGAGGTTTTCATCTTTTTTCACCCAACGGTCGTACAGAGCGTCGCTGCGCGTTACTTCATTGGCACTCAGTAAAATAAAAGGCTTAGCCCAATCCTGAGCGCGTAACAGCGCCAGCAAATCCAACCCACTGATCTCTGGCATATGCAGATCGCTAATCACCAGGTCGATGTTGTTATCCGAGTCCAGGCACGCCAGGGCGGAAATCGCGCTTTCCACAATCACCACATCGTAGCCGTCCATTTGCAAAAATATGGATGCCAGTTCAGCCGCAAAAAGATCATCATCAACTAATAAAATTCGCATTTTCTCTCTCGATTTTGCGCCATCAGCACAAAAGCATTTTTAATGTTTTTATCAAACTGTCCTGCTCGAAATCGCCCTTGGCGATGTAGGCATCCGCACCCACCTGAATCCCCCGTCGCCGGTCCTCTTCCTTCGCGCGGGACGTCACGATGATGATTGGCGTATGCTGGTAGTTTTTCTCCCCACGCAACGATTTGGTGAAGGTGAAACCATCCATAAACGGCATTTCGACATCCGTCAGTACGGCATCAAACTGGGTCAGTTTCGCTTTTTGCAGCCCCGACAGCCCGTCTTCTGCCAGAGTCACCTGATAGCCGTGCGCTTCCAGCACGTTCTTTTCTATCTCACGGGTATTCAGTGAGTCATCGACCACCAACACATGCCAGGCATCCTGCGTTACGCTCGTGGCGGGCGCTGGTGTACTGGTTTGCCGTGATTGTTGCGCCATCGCCATCAACGCAGGAACGTGCAGGATGCTGACCAGTTGGTTATCCGGTGTTTGTACCATCCCGGAGACCAGCGACTGCTGTTGCATATGCTTCGGTAGCGGTTTGATCATCATCTTGCGTTCATCGAGCAGCTTATCCACTTGCAGCGCCATTTTGCTGTACTGGTTCTGCACCACGATTAATCGCTGTCCAGGCGTTGAAAAGCTGCTCTGGCGTTCATGAATGCCCAGCAAGCTACCTACGCAAACCACCGGGATAAACTCGTTATGCAAGATAATGGCTGGACGTCCGGCGATATCGCTGATCCCCTGTGGCGTGCATTCCACTACCTCAACCACATACTGCGCAGCCAGTCCAAACAGGTGCCCCTGCTCTTCAAATTGCAAAATCCGCATCATGGTTAACGAAACAGGCAACCGCAGGTTAAAGCTGGTTCCGACTCCCGGACGGCTATAAACCTGCAAATCGCCTTGCAGGTCGGTCACCACCGTTTTGCGCACCACATCAAGACCAACGCCGCGACCAGAAAGCTCGGAGACTATCTTGCTGGTCGAAAAGCCGGGATGAAAAATCAGCTCATTACATTCTTGCTCGGAGAGCTGCCCGACCATTGAAGCGGGAACAAGACCTTTACTGACCGCCTTCGCGCTGATGGCCTCATAGTTCAGACCACGGCCATCATCTTCGATACGCAGTAGTATCCCGCTGCCGTCCTGCTGAGTAGTGATGGTAATCGTGCCGCGAGTGGATTTACCGAGCGCCAGACGTTCGTCGATCTCACCAATCCCGTGATCGACGGCATTACGCAGTAGATGCGTCAGCGACTCCGAAAGCCGATCAATGAGCTGGCGGTCGATTTCCACTTCTCCGCCAACAAAGCGGCACACCACCTGCTTGTTCAGTGTGGAAGCCAGTTCGCTGACCTGCAGCGAAATGGGTTCAAACAATGTTGAAAGTGGCAGCATACGGATCCGCGCCGCCACATCGTATAGTTCAAACATCTGCAAATGCTGGAGCTGAACGCTTTCTTTTAGCTGGGCGCTAAAGTCGTGGATCTGCTGGCGAAGCTGTTCAGCGCTTAATCCCGGTAACCGTGGTACCAGTTGACTCAGGTTTTGTATCTGCTGTTCCAGGCGATCATGTCCGGCGAGCACCTCCCCCAGAATGTCGATCAGTCCATCGAGCTTGTTCAGCTTTACCCGAACGAAATCCGCCTGCTTAATACCGGCATCCATGCTGGCTGGCGTCGCGGGCGCAGGGACTACCGGTTTTTCTGTTGCCCCGGCAGTTTCGACAGTCAGCGTGATATCCTCTCCCCGACTGGCGCGGGCAAGGCGTTCGCACAGCCCGGCATCCGCCGGTGGCAACTGATTATCCCCTTCGCTGACAAAAAGCTGGGTAAGCTGACCAGAAAGATACTCCACAGACTCATGGATCAGATTGCCCAGCGACCTGTCCGGCGTCAGTTTGTTATCACGCAGTTCACTCAATACATCTTCAAGATGATGAGTGACATCGGCAATACTTTGCAGCTTCAGCATCCGCGCGCCCCCTTTCAGGGTATGCGCAGCGCGAAACATCTCACCTATCCAGGCGTCGGTATGTTCATCAGCGGAGAGGAGAAACGCCCCTTCGCTGATCGTCTGCAAATGACCTCTCCCTTCATCAATAAAGCGCAGAACGAATTTTTTCAGATCGATAGCCATAATCGCTCTTATTAGCCACTTTGGTGGGCGAATTGCGCCAGTTGATGTTCACACAAGAAACGAAACGTATTGCCAGGAAATACCATTGGCAAACGCAGACGACAAACCGAGGACGGATTGTTTATCTCGTCGTTCAGTAACTGCATCACCACACGATAAGTCCGTTGAGCAGGCTGGTATAACTCGCTTTGCCGGTACATTTCAGCCAGATAATAGTGTGCAGGCCAGTAGCCAGGTTCCTGATAAACCACCTGTTTGAACCAGGCGATGGCCTGCTGGGTCTGGTGTTGCCACATCATCGCCAGGCCGAGCAGCATTTTGGCCTCTGCCGACCACTCATCCTGGGCGAGGATCTGCTGTGCGTTTCCGGCTGTTTGAGAAAACTCACGCTGTTCGAGGGCAATAACGCCCTGGATCAAAAGCGCATCCTGATTACGGGGATCGTCGCGTAATACACAGGCGATACACTTTTCAGCTTCAGAAAAACATTTTTCATCGAGACTGGCGCGCGCTTTCTTCAGCCAGTCATTACTCTGCTGCGCCGTGGGCACCAGAGGAACCTGTTCAACCACCACTCTCGACTGCGGAATGCGCACCGCAACTCTGGGGACAGGCACAACCCTTGCCGCTTCACGATGGTGGCAAAAATAGAAAATCCCCTCTTCCTGCTCCAGCTTCAGAATGTCGAAATTGTTAGCCAGCGTTTCCGCATTGCCAAAAAATAAGGCTCCCTGCGGTTGCAACATCTTCAGCAAATTACCGTGCAGCTCGCGACGCGTTGGCGTATCAAAATAGATGGACACATTGCGCAGCAAAATGATGTCCACTTCCGGCAGTAACTGTTCTTTTATAATGTTGGTGCGATGGAAGGAGACCTTCTCACGGATCTCATCATGCAGTCGGTAGAGGTTTCCCGAGCGGGTAAAATAGCGTTGCTGAATACTCGGGTCGACGCCACGAAACGAGTAGCTTGAATAGCAGGCGTTGCGGGCTTTTGCCAGGATTGCCGGGTCAATATCACAGCCGTAAATTTCAATGCGCTGGGCCATTCCGCCGAGGTATTTCTCATGCAGCTTGATCGCCAACGAGTAGGCTTCCTCTCCGGAAGAGCATCCGGCACTCAGAATTCGCACCGGGCCGCTGCGCTGTTGCAACAGACGCGGGATCCATTTATCGCAGATTAAATCCAGCGTATCGCTTTCACGGAAAAAATAGGTTTCGTTAATCGTAATCAGCGTGATGAAACTATCAAACTCATTCTGCGAGCTACGCAGTTGTTCATAGTATTCATAGTAATCATTGATTTTTCGCTCGGCCATTCGCCGACCCAGCGCCGTTTTCAGCAATGCTTCCATGGCGTTATCGAAGTGCAAACCGACCCGTTCTTTGATCAGGCGCGCATAGTCAGGAAGATTAGGGATCATGGCAATTTACTCTCAACATGCCCGTGGCAAGCCATCGAAAGCAGTACCGCAGCAAGACCATTCAGAGGGATCGTGCGGTGTATTAGTTGCTTGTCGATCGCGTTCTTATTCATACCGAATACCACCGAACTTTCTTCGTCCTGCGCCAGCGTTGTACCACCACGGCGGACAATAAGCTCAATGCCGCGGCAGCCATCGCTGCCCATGCCGGTCATAATCAGTCCGACGGCTTTTTCGCGAAACACCTCAGCCACTGACTCCAGCAACAGGTTGCAACTGGGATGGTAAACGTCGCTTTCCTGTCTTGGGATCGCCGCTAAACGCTGGTTGCTTTTGACGATCAGGTGCTGCTCCGGCGGCAATATATACACATACCCCGCTTCCACCCGATCGTCCTCCTGCGCCAGTCGCACCTTCAGATCGGTCACGCTATCCAGCCAATGCACCATATTTTTCGCGAAGCCATCAGCAATATGTTGGGCAATAAGTACCGGGCACGGGAACGTACCGGGCAGATCCTGTAACAGCTTACTTAGCGCCTGCGGCCCGCCCGTCGAGCAGGCAATCGCCAGCACAAAGGGCCAGTCCTGTGGCGTTTTTACAACGTCTGTCATCGGTCGTGCAGTGGGGATTACCGGTTCGCCTGGATAGCGTAATCCCTTGATATGTCGAATGACTTTTACACCGACCAATAATTCTACTTTACGATGCAAAGCATCCGTTGAGAGTGGTGAATCACTGCTATGGTGCAACACCGCCAACGCACCACGGGAAATGTAGTCATCATCCCATTGATTCTCTGGACAAAATCTCATGACAAGGATCGGGATTGCGCTGGTTGCCATGATCGTTTCCACAATCTCGACGTTATCGGCGCTCGAAATATCCAGCGTCAGAATCAGCAGGTCCGGCATCAGCTGTTGCAACAGTCGGATCGCCTGTCTGCGATGGGCTGCTTGCCCCACCACCTTAATGTGCGGGTGATCCTCCAGTTGCCTGACCAGCTCATTACGCGATGCGCTGCCCAGGTCGAGGATCAGCACCCGAATGTTGCTGCTATTCATGCATCTGTTTCCGTCAGTGTGAATGAGGACGAAGCCTCTTTCAGCGCTTTCGACAGTTGTGTCATATCCTGACTGACAACCAGAATGTCTTTGATAGATTGCGAGGTATAGTTACTGGCAACAACGATCTCACGCAGCGCCATGACCACCTGATTACTCGCCGTTTTCTGTTGCTGTGTTGATAGCGATATTTGCAGCGCCGCCGTCGAGGTTTGCTCAGCCGTAACAACGATATCGTTCAGATGTTCAGCACTGACTTTACAGGCTATTGCGCCCGCTTTAATGCTCTCGCCGCCTTTTTCCGCGTTCAGCACCAGACGATTAATCGCGTTTTGGATCTCGTTGATCTTATTTTCAATTTCAACCGTCGATTCCGTCACCGAATCCGCCAGACGGCGGATTTCAGCCGCCACCACCGAGAAACGCTTACCGGCTTCCCCGGCGCTGGCAGCTTCGAGCGCTGCGTTAAAGGCGATAAGTTTCGTCTGATCAGCGACGCTGTTAATGATCACCATCACGCGACTGATTTCCGTCGACTTATTACCAAGCATCATGATTTCACGCATATTTTGCTGATTGTCGGTATCAATATCCGTCATACGCATCAGCAATTGCGACATCGACTCGGAGCCTTTATTGCAGTCCTCGAGCGTCTGGTTGGCAATATCCACAACCGCCCGTGAGTGTTCGGCTATCTGTGTCGATGAGGCAGACAGCTCTTCCATGGTGGAGGTAATTTCAGCCACTGAAGATGAGGTTTCCACGCTGGTTGATGCCTGCCCATCGACCGCTTCGGTAATATGCAAAGATGCCTGATGTACCGAATTTGCATGAGAAACCATACCGCCTACCAACGAGTGCAGACGCTGACGCATCATCTCCACCGCACTCAGCAGTTCGCCGATCTCATCGTGGTGATCGACCTGAACATCCACCGTTAAGTCGCCTTCGGCAATGGTTTGTGCAATCCCCAGGACACGGTTTAAGCGCCGGGAAATCAGGAAACGGCTGGCCACAGCAATCAGCAGTAAAATGATGGGCAGCAGCAGCGCGGTAAACAGCAGCAGACCGTTACGCACCAGATTGCTGCTCTTGGCGACATCATCAACATAGTTGGTGGTGGCGATTATCCAGTTTATCCCTTCAACGTATTCATAAACGGCAACTTTGGTCTTCGGCAATGCGCCATAACCGCTCACCCAGTTGTAGTAAGTGATGCCATTCTTGTGTTCGAGCATGTCGGCAAACAGCTTAAAACCATTGGCATCGGTAATATTAATTGCCTGCTGGTTGCTCAACGAGGGGTGGACCAACATACGACCGGGTTCAAATCCGGCATCCAGCACATAGGCGTAGCCATCTTTACCGATATGCACATTCAACAAACGCTGAATGATCGGTTGCAAACTCTGTTTGACGTCGAAACCCACCGCGACGGCCCCCACGACCTGACCATATTTGTCGGCAATCGGTTCGTAGTGACTAATAAACTGTTTACCGAACAGTGTGACCACACCGGAAAAGGGTTTATTTTTCAAAAGCAGCGGCAACGCAGGATTATCATGCCCTAGCGCTGTTGCTGTTGCCGTATTGCCTGAACTCGCCAGTAACGTACTGCTGACACGCACAAATTGCTCGCCTTGCAGAATAAACGTACTGGCAAATACGCTGGTTAATTCGGTGAAGTGCGCGTTGGTGTTCGGGTTGCTCAGCACCGCTTTTAATTCAGTAGAGTCCATATAACGCAGCGGTTTATTGGCAACGTTTTGATAATTATTAATATAAACATTGCTGTAATGTTCTGCATCGCGAGTCACACGCTGAAACTCGTTAGAAATACTGTTGTGGAATATCCGCGTGTTGGTTTTAATCATCTCCAGCGCATTGACCTGCAATTCTCTGGAAAGATAAGATGATAATATAAAAGAGGCGCCAATCAGCAACGTTGCAATACAAACAACCAAAATCATACCGAGCTTCATCGCCACACCGGGATGGATGTTGTGCAGCCAGGACAATAGTCGAGCGCGCGGTCCCTCACTGGTGGTATTCGCCGTTCGATTTTTTACTTTAATAATGTCACTCATGATTTTTATTCTCTACCTGAGAAGAAATTACTCTTTTTTTGGTCATCAGGAGCTAGCGCCCTGTGATTCGAGCGTGAACAGCGGCGTAGGTTTGCCAATGTGATATCCCTGTAACCAGCCCACATTCATTTTTTCCAGACAGGCCTGAATAGTGGCGTTCTCGACAAATTCAGCGACCACCTGCATTTTTTTCATTTCAGCAACGCGGCAGAATGACTCAACGATGTAGTAACTAATTTCACTTTCGGTGATCCGTCGAATAAAAGAGCCATCTATTTTCAGGATATCTGCTTCGATATTCATCAAGCGCGCATGACTCGCAAACCCGGTGCCAAAGTCATCAATTGCCACCCGACATCCCAGCTGACGTATTAAACGTAGCGTTTCCACGGTTTGTTCTTTGTCTGATAACGTATCTGCTTCCGTTATTTCAAAAATAATCCGCTGTGGCTCCACCGCGTAGTCGTGCAGGAGTTGGGTGATCTTCATGACAATATTTGAACGACACACCGTCACCGGTGCCAGGTTAATAGAAAAACAATGCTGCGGGTGGTTACGCATAAATTTGAGGGTATTTTCGATAACCCAGAGATCGATATCCGGTGCCAGCCCCGCATCATGAGCAACCGGCAGGAAACTGTTCGGTGGAATAAATTCTCCCCGTTCGTTAAGCATACGGATCAATATTTCATGATACGGCGCTTCACCGTGGGTACTAACTATTGGCTGTGCCATCAGGACAAACGCATTGTTATCCAGCGCATTTTGCAGCGCAGTGCGAATTTCCGTTTTATCAACAATGTGGTTGCCAAGGATCCGGCTATGCTGCGCCTCAAGGTTTTCCGGCCTGCCGTTGGTGAGTGATAAACCCGCCACCATGCCCAGTTTCCCCACCAGCTGATAAATGTCATCACTTAGATCGTTAATCAGGCAATAGCCCAAACCACTGCGAAAACCCAACCGATGGTTGTTGTAAAAGAGACGAAAACTGTTGGCGGCCTGATACAGATCGCATAGCCGCTCCCAGGTGCCATTTTCCAGCCGAATGAGCAGATCATAACCCGCGTGGTAATAGACTTTCTCGCTTTTCACCAGATGTCTGCGCAAATGCTCAGCAAGGATCTTCTGGTAGCGGGCGCGGAAATGAAAACCATAACGACGCGAGAAAAGCTCCAGCTCGGGGATCTGTATCAGACATACAGTCGCGCGTTCAGTGGTAAATAGCTCCGTCTTCAGCGCCCGTAAATTTGCCATGCCTGTCATCGGGTCAGTCAGCCCCAACAGCAGCGCCTGGTTAAAGCGCTGACGGGTAAATTTTGCCAGTACCCCCATGATCACAATGGTGAGTGAAAAGACAAAGATCAACGTCGAAACTAGCGCCTGATGCAGCATGAAGTTAACATCGCTGGCGATATAGCTGTCGTTATGTTTGCCTAAGATGATTAATACGATCGTCCACACCAGCATTGTGAACAAGTGGCCAATCTTGATTGCTCCCCACAACATCAACGGAAATAACAGGATCAGGCTATAGATAGAGAAAAAAACATCCAAATTATCCGGTGATGTTAAGAAGAACATCAGAAAAAACAGCAAGATGCACCAGGATATAACGCCGTAGACACCGATATTGCCTTTACACTGTTCGGCAATGGCCCGCAGAAAGGTCAGCAGGAAAGACGGTCGACGAATGATGCGGTAAATCTTGTAAAATAAAGGGATCCCCGTCAGGCAACCGTTGATGATCCCCTGAATACGTACCAGCATGCCCAGACTCAACGCCGGAATGTTATCCACATCGGGGCGTTGTCCGTGGGCGACAAACATTGCAAAGAGTTTGCTGAACACCAGATACAGCAGGACGTTGTAGCCACAAAGCCAGAGCAGACGATTAAAGCTAATTTTGATGCGACCAAAGCTAACGCAGCTGCGTCTGCCGGTGAATTTTCGGTACGCGGCATAACTTAAGGTCGACGCGATGATCAGGCACAACGCATCTACCCGTTCATTTTGCGGACCGACCACAAACATGACCGTCAGGAACAGAAGAAACCCCGGCAACACCCGAAAACCAAACAAGACCAATGCGGCAGAAAATACGGCTAGCTTGAGATCGTAAACTGTTAAAATAGTATTATTGAGAATGCTATAACCGTTAAGATATTGTGCCAGCGGGTAAAAAAGGCCAGGTAAGACAAGTGGCAGGCACCATTCCCGAATGTTTTTTATCGTGTTTGAATTTATTATTGCGTCCAAATCAATTTATCCGCTATGCACTATACCAATAGGACTTTAATCCAGACTCGAATGTCACAAACAAATCCTTTTGGGTCAGCCGATGAACCATAGCAAAATTGTCAACATTGACCGCGCACTGAGAAAATAAAATAAGGTTCTATAATGAAGAGAGCATATTATTCATATCAAATAAGGAAATAAATACCCATTTATAGACAAAAATGGACATCCGGTGGGGATGAAATCACTAAAACGCTTGTCAGAAAAACAGCTAATTCATTGATGTTTATTAAAAAACAAAAAAGCCTTTGTCAGTTTCCCAACACCTCCAACCAGTACGTATAAAAAACCTTCTCAGGCGCCATGAATGTCAACATTAATATCCTGAAAGGGGCATTCAGAAAATGTATTTTTATGTACACTTTTGCCTATTGACGAAAAGAGCAGCGTTATCTATATTCGCATACCGTTATTTTTGTCATTACTCACCATGGTTCAATGTTAGTTATTTGTTACGTCATTACGTTTCACATCTTTCATCTACTTATTTGCAACAATAATATTCCATCAAGTAATAACAGAAATTAATTTTAGCACCGAATAATCTTTTCAGGAATTAACATAATCCGTGGCAAAGTCTCTGTTTTCCCTTAAAGCAATAAAAGGGTGGCAACATTCAATCACTGGCAAAATAACGCAATTCTTGCTGGCGGGTATCGTTATTGCGTTTAGTGCTGGCGCGTTTACCAACTGGAGCCTGATAGATAACTTTTCTTATCAGCAGTGGGTGCAACGGGCTGAGGCGAATGCACAGATTATGACCTACATCATCCGCAACGTGTATACCACCGTTTCGGTCGAAACCAGCGATGCAGGGCAGATATCCCGCATTGTCTCCGACAGACAGATTGGTGACACCGACTCTATTATGCAAACCGGTTATAACCCGGTTGACGTTCTGGCACTGGCATCAGTACAGACGCATAGCCCCACCTGGTTGTTTCTGTATACGCCGGAGAAAGGGTTTGTTGGCATCAACAACAAGTCAGAAGAGGGTGAAGGGATCATCTCTTTCCCCGGTCGTCTGCCGCGCGATGTGCTGGGTAACTACTATGTTGGCTTCGCCCAAATTAATGGCGAAGAGTGCTTTATCAGCGCCGTTCCTATTTTGACGCCTTCAGGTGAGATCCTCGGTAGCCTGATTAGCAGCATTGGAAAAAAAAGCGATCTCTACGCCACCTACGATGCGATGCTGAAAAAAAGCAGTATCATTTTTGTCCTGATTTTGCTGGTAACGCTGGCACTGGTCACGATGTTTATGCGCCGTTTATTCCGTCCGGTTCCGCTGCTGATTAACTCCCTTACCCGCATCGCCCATGAAGAGACGGACTGTATAACGCCCTATCTTGATCAAGACGATGAGATTGGACATCTGGCCGGGGCGATTGAAAAATTGCGCGTCGCCATGAAAGAACGCGGCTATCTGCAACGAATGCATGAAATGTCGCAAAAGATGGAGCATATGGCCCATCATGATTCACTGACCGGATTGCCCAACCGCGTTTCGTTTGGCCAGGCGTTAGATAAACGCGTCAGTGAAATCCATCAGGACGAAAAACCATTTAACCTGCTGTTGATTGACCTCGACAACTTCAAACCAGTAAACGACACCTTTGGTCATAAAGCGGGCGATGAGCTGTTAATCAGCGTTGCCCAGCGCCTGCAGCTCTTGCTGGGACCTAACGATATCGCAGCGCGTCTGGGCGGTGATGAATTCGCCATTCTGCAACATGTCAGCGATAACGCCATCAAAGAAGCGAATCGGCTGGCGAAGCGGATTATTCGTGCGCTGAGCACCCCGTTTACCTGGAGCACGCATACTTTTTCCATCAGCTGCAGTATCGGTATCACCACCGCGCCGTATCAGGGCAATAATACCTCGACGTTGATGATCAATGCCGACCTTGCCATGTACGCCTCAAAACATCATGGCCGGGGTTGCTTCCATTTCTTCGAAGACGGCATGGTGATGAAGCATACCCACAGTCTGTTTATTAATCAGGAAATCATCGATGGTATTGATAACAAGGAATTCGAGCTTCATTACCAGCCGATCATCAATCTGGAAGATGAAAGCGTATATGGCTACGAATCGCTGATACGCTGGAATCATCCCACCAAGGGTCTGATTTATCCTGATTATTTTATCAACATCGCCGAGAACTCCGGTCTGATTGTCCGTTTGGGCGAATGGATTATTCGTCAGTCCTGTGAAGCCGCTGCCAAATGGCCGGAGCGTATCAGGGTAGCCGTCAATATATCGGCCTACCAACTGCACAGCCCAGGACTGGTTGACGTTATCAAAGATGCGTTACGCATCAGTCAACTTTCAGCCGAGCGCCTTGAAATAGAAATTACCGAATCCGAAAAGCTGGATAAGTCGATTGCCTTGCCCGTGCTGCAAGAGATCCGCTCACTGGGCATTGAAATCGCGATGGATGATTTAGGCACCGGCTACGCGGCGCTGGATTATCTGCTGATCTATCCTTTCACTCGCATCAAGATTGCGCGCACGCTGGTCGATAAGCTCCAGCAAGATAATGCCAGTCAGTATTTGATTGTGATGCTGATTCAGTTTGCCCATAAGTACAATATGTCGGTCACCGCTGAAGGGGTAGAAACCGCGCAGCAGCGTGACATTCTGCGAGACATTGAGTGCCAGAATGTTCAGGGCTATTTCTTTAGCTATCCGCTGCGCGAGCGTGAAGTGCTTTCCGCATTTGCCAAAGAGGTCATTGAAGAAGGACTGTGCAATGTCTGACTTCTTTCGCCAGGTAAAGCGCATGCTGACGATTTTTGCCCTGTTAATAGTTTCAGCAACGCCATGCTTAGCAGGCTCAGCCCTGCCGTTGCACACGCTGGAGCAAATCGCCAGCAAGAAAAGCATTACCCTTGGTTATCAGGATGATGCGTTTCCTTTCTCCTGGCAGAATGGCAACGTACCTGCCGGCTATTCCATTGATATTTGCAACAGTATCGTCAGCGCGCTCAAGACAAAACTTCAGCTTAAAAACCTGAAGGTTGAGTGGGTAAAAGCTAACTCGGCATCGCAGTTTGTCCTGATTAAAAATCACATGGCAGACATCATGTGTATCCCGGCCTTTTATTCGAAAAGTCGCCACAGCATTAGCGAGTTCTCGCTGCCGTTTTATTTTTCAAGTACCCGCTTCGTCATGCGTAAAAATGAAAGCAACGACAATCTGGCAGAGCTTTCCGGACATAGCGTACTGGTAAAAAGCGGCACGATTTACGTTGAGCAACTGCAAAAAGTGAATGCCGCCAATGACCTGGATATTAATATTCAACTCGATACCAACAACATTACCGCCTTCAATGAACTGAAGAATGGTGAGTATTCTGCACTGATCTCCAGTACGGTTTTACTCAAAGGGATGATCGCGCAAACGCCTAATCCTGGAGACTATAAACTTTCCGACATTGCGCTCAGCGCCCCGCTACCGGCCGGCTTGTTACTCCCGTTACACGATAAAGAATTTAAAGAATTTGTTGATGGCACTCTCTCCTCGCTGATGGCCAGCAACGAATTTACTGCGCTGTACAATAAATGGTTTCAGTCACCGATCCCGCCGAAAGCCATTAATTTAAACATTCCCATGTCAGATAACCTGAAAGCATTAACGTCTGCTAAAAAGAAGATCAGTTTTGATTATGAAAAATATAATTAATCATGAGATGACAAGGGTGAACCGCATAGTGCAATGGCTGTTTTTACTGGCAGGCATCGGTATCACCCCCGCGCTGATGGCGCAGCAGAACGCCGCGACGCTCGATCATATTCAGAACAGCAGCGTGCTCAACGTGGGTTATCGCCAGCTGCCACCGTTTTCTTTTACTGACCACAATGGCAAAGTCACGGGTTATACCATCGCGGTATGTAACATGATTGCCGATAAGTTGCGCCAGTATTTGAAGCTCAACAGCTTAACCATTCATTATATTCCCGTGAATTTTGCAGAACGCTTCTCCGCATTAAACACACGGAAAATAGATATGGACTGTGGTGTAAATACTAACGCACCGGAGCGGACCTCCAGCGTTTCATTTTCGCTCAACTACTACACCGCGAAAATGCGCATCATCTCTTTGCGTAAAAATAATATAAATTCAATTGCCGATCTAAAAGGACGCACGGTAAGTCTGACCGGTAGCTCTAAAGATTTGCTGGAATTTAATAAAGCCAACAGAGAGCAACACCTTAATATTTCAACGATTACCACCACCACTATAAACGGCGCATTTGAGAAAATGGCGCATAATGAATCCGCCGCTTTCTTTGTCGATGACATTCTGGCCTGGCCGCTGATTAATCATAGCGAGCAACCTGAACTGTTCAGCGTCTCTTCTGAGAGCATCGGCAATGAGATGCACTATGCCATTATGATGAGGAAAAACGATCCGCAGTTTGTGACGTTTGTTGACAGTACGCTGAAAGATTTTTTTGCCTCGCCGGCCAACGTGCAATTACGTAAAAAGTGGTTGTCCCCCTGGTCCTGCGAAAAGCTGAAAAACCCGTCACCGGGCAGTTGCCAGCATAGCCATTGAACATTATCCGCCGCTGCTTACGCCACCGCCTGCTACGCCTGTGGAAAATCCCCGGGGCGCTGCTGCTATTGCTGTCAGTCCATTCGCTACGCGCGGCCTGGGATTTTGCCAATATTCAACAAAAGTCCGATGCGCTATATGGCCCGGCAACACCAGAAGCACAGCAACGGATCCACGCCTGGCAACAGCTTCTGCTCCAGTTGCGTAATGCTGACGAGCAAACGCAATTACGCGCCGTAAACCAATTCTTTAACGAGAAGATCCGCTATACCGAAGATATTGATGTCTGGCATAACGTCGATTACTGGGCGACCCCTATCGAGTCGCTGCGCAAAGGTGAGGCGGATTGTGAAGACTACGCAATCGCCAAATATTTCACCCTCCGCCAGTTGGGCGTGTCAGAAGACAAACTTCGCATCACCTACGTTAAAGCCCTGCGTTTAAATCGCGCGCATATGGTGCTCACCTGGTACGCCACCCCTGGGGCGATTCCTCTGGTGCTCGACAGCCTGACCAGCACCATTTCGCCTGCTACGCAGCGCATGGACTTATTACCCGTCTACTCCTTTAACAACACTGGCCTTTGGCTTCCCGGCAATCAAAACAATAAACGCGTTGGGGACAGCAAGAGGCTTTCTCGCTGGCAGCAAGTTTTCACCAAAATGCGGGAAGAAGGCTTCCCGATGGATAAATAGGAATCGCCCGTGTCTCTTTTTAAACAGTTACTTCTGGCAATCTCTCTCTTTATGATGGTTGTGTTCAGCGGCAATTTTATTGTGACGCTGGAGAGTTCTCGCAATCAGTCCAATAACCAACTCCTTTCACATGCCCAGGATGCCGCAACGGCGCTAGGCGTTTCGCTAACGCCCAACGTCAACGACCCGGCAATGATCGAGCTGATGGTCAGTTCCATTTTCGATAGTGGTTACTACAAAAAAATCCGCATCGTCGATCTGGCAAACGGCAAAATAATTCTTGAGCGTAGCGCGGTAGCGACAATTCCCGACGTTCCCGGTTGGTTCGTCGATCTGGTGGATGTTACCCCGCAAACCGGTGAAGCAACGATTATGCGCGGCTGGCAGCAGGCAGCTCGCGTGGAAGTGACCAGCGACCCTATCTTTGCCGTGCAGCGTCTGTGGGACAATACCTTAGGCAATCTATTGTGGATGCTGTCCTGTAGCCTTGCCTGCTTAATCGCCGGTATTCTGCTGCTGCGCAAACTGCTGCGCCCACTCAATTACATGGCAAAACAATCCGAAGCTATTACCCGTCGCGAGTTTCTGACACTCCACGAGTTACCCAAAACGCCGGAATTACGCCGCGTTGTAGGCGCCATGAATTTAATGGCAGCTAAGCTTAAATCGTTATTTGAAGAACAAGCTATCTACAGCGAACGCCTGCACAATGAAGCTTATCTCGACAGCCAGACCGGGGTAGCCAACCGCCGGGCTTTCGATATGCAGCTCCAGGCGCGGTTAAGCGATGCCGATACCGCACCGGGATATCTGATGCTGGTCCGCGTTCAGGATTTAGGCGGTCTGAATCAGCGCTTTGGCGGACCGCATACTGATAAGCTGTTGCTCAACATCGCCAACCTGCTGAACGCGCACAGAGAAAAGTATGCCCCTCTCGACAGCACGCTTGCCCGCATTCGCGGCGGTGAGTTCGCCCTACTCTGCCCTGGCGTCACACATGGTGAGATGTTGGATTTGTGCAATTCGCTGTGCCAAAAACTGACAGCCTTTTACGCCACCGGAATGTCAGACCAACAGCCGGTGGCCTATACCAGCATGGTGCCGTTTAACGCCGGAGATAATGCTCAATCATTGCTGATCCAGGCCGATCGCCTGCTGGTTGAAGCGGAAACACACACCGACCATCAGGTGGTTCCCACCACTGAAGTTCCTGCGAGTACAGAAGATCAGCATTTGTGGTTTGTTCGCCTCGAGCATGCGCTGACAAATCAACAGTTTCAGTTGGTTTATCAGCCGGTGGTCGATTGCCGCCAGCCGGACAAAATCCTGCATTACAAGGTACTGTCGCGCATTATTGATGAGCAGGGTAACGCCATTACCGCGGGACGGTTCCTGCCCTGGATCCACCGCTTTGGCTGGAGTCATCGCCTCGATAAAGCCATGTTGAAACTGACATTGAACCAGTTGAAAACCGCGCCCGGAAAATTGGCGTTGAGTATCTCCGGCAGTTCTGTCGCCAGTGCGGCCGCCACTGCTGAGCTACTCACCCCGCTGCGCTATTCACCGAAATTAGCCAGTCAGTTGATTCTGGAACTGGATGAAAATCAGTTACCCGGTCCCCATCAGATGGCGGCATTTGTTAAAACCGTCGGTCAGCATCGCTGCGCGCTGGGTCTGCAACACTTCGGCAGCCGTTTCGATATGATCGGTCATCTGTCGCAATGGGGTCTTGCCTATCTGAAAATCGACAGCAGCTATATCCGCAAAATTGATGAGGAAAATGATAAGCGTTTGTTTATTGAAGTATTGTGCAGTGCCACGCGCAGTATTGATTTGCCGCTCATTGCCGAGCGAGTTGAAACGGAAGGTGAGCTTATGGTGCTGCAAGAATTAGGGATTGATGGAGCAATGGGGCAATTATTAGGTGAGCCCGCGCCATTGTGATAAAACTGGCGTCTTGATACGCCTTTGTATAGCCGGATGGCGCTACGCTTATCCGGCCTACAAACTGCCTGCATCAGCTAAAATATACGTTCATCGTTACCAAGCAGCTGTTCTAACCCACCAAGTTCCTGGCGCGCGTTTGCGCGATTCATTAATTTAACCTGCGCCATCGGCGGAAGATCGGTAATGGCAATCACGCCTTTACGAATCAACAGGTTAATCAGGTCGTCGAGCACGCGAACCATCTCCAGGTCGCTTTTTTGCAGCATCGCTAAAGCCTGCTGATTGTCATTTTCAGGACTTTTTGCCACGCCTTCTGCCTGCACGTTTGCAGCAGATGAATCAGAATTCATATCAGTGCCTTTTCATTTTGCACGATGCTGCTGCCCTGTTTACACAGGGCAGCAGGCAATCGTTAGTGAGTGTGGTTTTGATCGGGTTTAGCTATCAGATGATCCAACGAGTAGGTCGGAGAATGCAGATCGCCGCTTGCCGGAGTAGACAGCGCGGTATCTATTCCATGCGCCACTTTTGCCGGACTGGCGATCAGGTGATGATCGCCGCCGCTTTGAATGTACTTCGCAATATCCACGCCTTCATGCAGTTCACGCGCCAGATCGCTGAGATCGACTTTTTCGAGCACGCCCTTCGCCTTATCGTCAGCACTGAGCACCGCTGTCGCCTGACCGTGTCCGGTCGCTGCTGGTGCATAAGACAGAGATAATGCGTTATCGTCGAACAGGTTATGCAGCGCATGCTGTATCGCAGCATGATTCCCTTTATCCACCGTATGCCCTTTCACTGGTACAGGCTCGTCCATCGTCACGTTCAACGTTTGGCTATAAGGCGTAATATTACCGTGGTTATCATGCGCCTCGGCCAATACGTTCACGCGGTTATGACCGGCACGGAATGCGGAGGTATCGGCCTCAATGTCATAGGTCAACCCATTAATGCCCTGATGAAGAATGGCATCGTACTGATGACCATTTACCAGCGCTTTAATATGATCGCCATCATTCACATCACCGCTCACGCTGCCGGTAATATGCGTGACGGCATCCTGTGATTCGGCACGTGAAATATGGTTATCGCCGGTAACCTTATCTACGATAAGCGTGGCGTCTGCCTGTTGATCAACCGAATAGCTGTGGGAAGTTGTCTTTGAATACGGGTTGCCCGGCGCATCATGCCCTTTAACCTCAACCGAAAATGTGGTGTTCACTTCCATGACATGACTGTCCACATCAACATGCCAGACCCGATCGCCATTGCTCAGCGTATCTACCGAACCGGTAAACTCCTGACCGCCAATTTTTAATTTGATCGAATCCCACACATCCACATCACCGCCAAGAGGCCCGGTTACCCTCACCGTCGCTCCCTGGAGTTCCTGATGATTAAGCACGTTATCTTGGGTGACATTATCAATATCCATCGTTCCCGCAGCGGTTCTGTCGATGGTGATGATCTTACTGGTATCGATTCTTCCATGGTTGCCGGAATCATCGTGGGCGATGACATGTGCGGTAATATTTTGATCGTGGAGCAGGTCGGCCGTACTGGCCTCAACGCTGAACACCTTGCGACCACCGCTGTCTTTCACATAGGCAACCAGATCTTTACCGTTAACCGTGACAGTCACCTGATCGCCAAAGTCTACATCTCCCGTCACATAACCGCTGATGATGGTTTTCGCTTGCTGCGTTTCTACATTATTCAGCACGTCGTCTGTCGTCACATCATCCAGCATAATGGTGGCATTCAGTTGCGTGTCGATAGTGACCGTTTTGTCGCTCACGGCATGCATTGGGTTCAACGCCGAATCCTGACCTTCCACACTTACATGGATAGTAGGGTCATTTTGCAGCCCGACCGTACTCACCATCGCTTTGTAACCCAGTTGCCCGTTCATATGCGGCAGCTCAATGACTCGTGTATGTACCGTGACGCCATCGACGAGAATGTCGACTTTATCACCAAGATGCACATCGCCATCCACCGTACCACTCACCTCAACGCTACCGGCTTTCACTTCATCAGCATTGATAATATCGTCACCGCCGACGGTATTGATGGTAATGCTGCCAGTTGTCGTCGTATCAATTGAATAATTCTGCGTGAAGCTGGCGGGCTGCACGTTGCCGTGATCGTCATATCCTGAGACTGTCGCGACAATCGCGCGATCGGCCAGCAGGTCTTTGGTGTAAATATCGACGCAGTAGTGATGGTTATTATCGACAGTCGCCGCATAAGGGTTTCCGTTAACCGTCAGCGTCACCTTATCGCCGGGGTGCACATCTCCGGATACCGACCCCGTTACTGTCATCTTAGGTTGCAGCAATTCCCGCGCGTTCAGCACATTGTCACCGGCAATGTTATCTATCGTCACGCCAGCATTAGCGCTCAGATCGACCACAACATGGCTGCTGGCAGAGGCACTTCCTTGGTTGCCGTGATCATCTGTCGCCGTTACCGTCGCGATAATATCCGGGTTATTGTGCAGATCGTTAATACTGACCTCTTTCGACCAGCTCAAGTGACCGTGTTTATCATCATGCACTACCGCAGTCAGCGTATTGCCATTGACCTGCAGGCTCACCACGCTGCCGTCATGGATCCCTTCACCGCTGACCGTACCGCTGATAGTGGTTTTACCGCTTTGCGCCTCGGCAGCATTGATAACATCATCACCAGCAACCTTATCCATCGTTATCTGCAGCAGGTTATCCGTATCGACAGTGATGGTTTTCTGCACCGAATCTGTCGCTGTTCCCGCCTTGATGGAGACATCAAACGTTGGATGCGCCTGCAGTTCACTCGTCGGCACATCCACTTCGTATGCCAGTTGTCCCGGCATCGTTGGGATAGTCATGACGTGCCCTGTGTACTGCACATGATTTATGGTGACAATAACATCGTCCCCGGCCTGAACGTCGCCGGTGACCAGACCACGAATTGCCGTCGTTCCTTTTTGCGCTTCATCGTGGTTGAGAACATCATCGCCTGCCACTTGATCAACGGTGAGATGCACGGTCGGTTGGTGCGGCGGTGTGGTGCCAGTACCTGTTGTCGACGGGGTGTGCATACCATAAGGAGTATTGGCTGGAATAAAGGTATTGGTTACCCACGGAAGATCGATAAATTTATGTTCTACTGCTGTCGCCGTATTGCCATGATCATCATGGGTGGTGATGGACACGGTGATATTGCCGTTGTTATTCCAGTCCTGAAAAAGAATATCTAGCGTGTAACCCAATTGCCCATCAGGGAGGGTAATAACATGTGTTTCCAGGTGCGTGTTGTTACCCACATCAACTGTAACTAAATCATTAAGCTTCGCGTCTGGGGTAACATGCCCTGTTACCGTCACAAATTCGGGGCGGTCTCCAGCGGGTAGCGCCATGCCTTGCCAGCTCAACGCAGAATCAATCGTTATCCCGGCATCAGCAACGGTATCAACCAGCACCGGCATATCATCGTACCCACGCGCGATGTTACCTGCGTCGTCTTTTGCCGTCACTTCAGCATGAATATTCGGATCCATGAGCAGATCTAAGGTCGAAACCTTTGTACTGAATACATGCTGACCGTTTTGATTTTCCACCCGCGCAAAATAGGTCTGATGGTTGATGGTCAGTTCAACCATATCACCGATTTTGACATCCCCGCCTACCGTCCCCGTAACCGTCGTTTGCTGCTTCAGGGCCTCGTCGTGGTTAATCACCGCATCACCGCTATCGGTAACAATCGGATCAATATGCACAATCGCGTCAATCTTATCGTCAATGTCCACGGTACGGTGCGCATCTGCCGTCGCATTATTACCCGCCGCATCGGTAGTGGTGATTGTTGCAGTAATATGCGGATCGTTTTGCAGCCAATGCGTATCCACCTTGATGGAGTAACCCAACGTTCCCAGATTCGGCAGGTCCACCACTATAGCATCAACCATATGGCCACCAATATTCAGGTGCACCACATCATCAATTTTCGCATCGCCACCGACTGTACCGCTGACAACTGTCGTCGTTTGCCCCAATTCAATCTTATTCAATACATCATCGCCCGTTACCGGATCGATAGTGATAGAGGCCTTCGCGTCAGCATC
Organism: Citrobacter sp. Cpo069; assembly: GCF_030332785.1. Taxonomy (NCBI): domain Bacteria; kingdom Pseudomonadati; phylum Pseudomonadota; class Gammaproteobacteria; order Enterobacterales; family Enterobacteriaceae; genus Citrobacter; species Citrobacter sp. Cpo069. Next base: position 98,702 of record NZ_JAOWHD010000061.1, on the reverse strand, counting down.
CAGCGTAACGGTATGATGTGCTGTAATTTGTGCATGGTTCAGGGCATCGTCCGTGATATCCATGGTGACGTCGATATGCGGATCGGCAACCAGATCGGCCGTAGCAACGGGTACGTGGAAACCCATCTGATGATTGCCACGATCTTCCACCACCCCGGCATAGTTGTGGCCGTTGATGGTCATGGTGAATGAATCGCCCGGATGAACTTCACCGCTCACCGTACCGCTCACTATCGTATAGCCATGCATTTGCTCAGCAAAGTTCAGCGTATTATCCGGCGTCACGGCATCAATGGTTATCTGCGCATCGACACGGGTATCGATAATAACGGTGGTTTCTGCATTGGCCGTGGCTGGGTTGCCCGCACCATCGGTAGTGCTCACCGTCGCGGTTAAATGCGGATCGGAGATCAGATCTGCGGTGCTGACTTTAATGCTGTAGCCGAGAACCCCGCCCCCTACATCGTGCACTTTCCCTGTAAGAACGTGACCATTAACGGTGAGGTAAACGACGTCATTTACGTGAACATCCCCTGCCACTTTCCCGGTTATCCAGGTGAATGGCTGTTTTGATTCATCGCCATTGACCATGTTATCGCCAGTAACGGGATCGATCGTCAGCATTGCCTTAGCATGTAAATCAACCACCAGATCGTGCGATATCTCCGCTTTCTGGAAATTATGCACATTATCTTCGCCGACTACGCGGGCCACGATATGCGGGTCTTTGACCAGATCGCGGCTCAGAACGTCCAGCTTATATCCCAGCGCATTATTATGTTCCGGGAGTCGCTGAACAGTTGTGTCGTAAGTATGGCCGTTGACGATAACCTGAACTTTAGTCCCTACATGCACATCGCCCGAAACCGTCCCCATGATCTCAGTGAGGTGTTTCGCGGCTTCTGCGCCGTTCAGCTTGTCATCACCCGCCACCGTATCAACGGTGATTTTAGCCGCGGCATGGTTATCAATATGCACATCATGGGTTGCGGTGGTAATGACCTCATTTTCCACCGCATCGTGGGAGATAACCGTGACACTCACGGTCACATTTTTATCCTGGTTGCCTTTGTTATCGCTGAACGCCGTTGAGTTGACCGGGACCTGATAGCCTAAATGACCGCCTCCAAGATCAATCACCTTGCCGTTAAACGTCTGGTGATTGATTTCTACGATCACCGCATCGCCAACCTGCGCGTCACCGCCCACCTTACCGCTGATGAGCTGCATCGGCGTATCCAGCTCAAGATGGTTAAGTTTGTCGTCATCTGTGACGCTATCAATAGTGACGGTACTTTGCGCCTGGGTATCCAGCGTAACGGTTCGATGCTCCACCGCCACCGCCTTGTTGCCCGCTGCATCGTGACTGACCAGCGTCACCATCACGTCGTTGCTGCCTTCCTGCAACACACCTGTTGGAACAAACACTTCGTAGCGCAGAACGCCGTGATCGTTAACCACCGTGCCGCTAAAGTCCTGTGTTTGCCCCTGTACGTGGACGGTCACCACATCGCCCACTTTGGCATCCAGGCCTTTTGCGATACCGCTAATCAGCGTCGGCATGCGGTTTTCAATGGCGTTCACCACATCATCCGACGCGACGATATTCGTCGTCACCGCGTTTTTGGCAAAGTTATCAATATGAACTTTATGGCTATCGGTAGCGATGGCAAGGTTACCCGCCGCATCATGAGAGGTGACAGTGACGTGCACATCGACATCCGTCAACACATGAACGCTATTGTTCGCAAAGGCCGATGAGTCCACATCAATACTGTAACCCAGATGTCCGTTACCAAGGTCAATGACCCGGCTATCGTACTGATGACCATTAACTTCCAGTTGAATGGGATCGCCGACCTTCGCATCTTCACCATCAACGATGCCGGTAATGCGCTGTGTCGCCGCGGACAGTTCCTGGTAATTGATAACATTGTCTGTAGCAATGTTATCTAGCGAGATGGTGTTTTGCGCATGAGTATCAAGAGTGATAATACGGTGCGACTCACTGGTCACTTCATTGCCCAGCGCGTCATGGCTGACCAGCGTCGCGACCACCGCATTCTTTCCTTCATGCAAGGTTCCATGCGGCAGAACCACTTCATAGCGTAACTGACCGTTATCGTTGATCACCTTGCCGTCAAAGTCTTGTCCACGAACCCTGATAGTTACCGCATCACCCTCCCGGGCATCACCACCGGCTACGATGCTAATAATCGTCGGCATCCGGTTTTCATTGGCGTTCACCAAATTGTCCGTCGCCACTGCGTCAATCTTAATGGTGTTTTCCGCGTAGTTATCGATATGAACTTTATGGGAATCAGTCGCGATCGCCAGGTTTCCCGCTGCGTCATGAGATGTGACCATCGCGGTAATTTTCACATTCGCCAGCACATGGCCGTTGTTATCGGCAAATGCAGAAGAGTCCACATCAATGCGATAACCCAGCTTACCGCGGCCAAAATCAATCACCTTACCGCTGTACTGATGGCCATTTATCTCCAGTAAGACAGGATCGTTTACCTTTGCATCCTCACCACCAACGAAACCGGTAATGGTCTGTTTAGCCGCAAGTAGCTCTTGGTAATTCAATGTGTTATCGGCAGTGACATCATGTATACGGACAGTATTATGTGCCTGAGTGTCTAACGTGATTGTGCGGTGTGCCAGCGCGGTAACTTCATTTCCCACCGAGTCATGACTGACCAACGTCACCACTACGTCGTTTTTACCTTCCTGCAAGGCCGTCTTCGGCAACGCGACTTCGTAGCGCAACTGCCCGTTATCATCAACGATTGTTCCGGCATAGTTTTGCCCATGGACGCTGACGGTGACCGTATCCCCCGCTTTGGCATCACCGCCGGCTGCACCGCTAATCAGTGTTACCATGCGGTTCTCAATGGCGTTGACTACGTCATCTGTCGCTACCGCGTCGATACTGACCTGATTGGTCGCAACGTTATCAATGTGCACGATGTGGGTGTCGGTGGCGATCGCCAGGTTACCCGCCATATCATGAGAGGTGACTGTGACCTTCACGTCCACGTTACCGTCGACCGGTACGCTGTTGTTGGCAAAGTCTGCGGTGTTTACCGTGATACGGTAGCCCAGCGTGTTATTGCCTAAATCGATTACCTCCCCCCGGTACAGGTGACCGTTAATTTCGAGTTGAACCGGATCGCCAGGTTTAGCATCTTCATTGCTGCCAATTGTGCCGGAGATCACCTGGTTACGTGTGTACAACTCACTACGATTCAGGGTGTTATCACTATCTACATCATTGATTGTCAGCGAGTTGTGCGCCTGAGTATCGAGCGTGACGGTACGGTGCGCGAGCGCGGTGACTTCGTTACCCGCCGCATCGTGGCTGACCAGCGTTACCACCACGTCGTTTTTACCTTCCAGCAGCGTTCCTTTCGGTAATGCCACTTCATAGCGCAACTGACCGTTATCATTGACCACCGTTCCGGCATAGTTTTGCCCCTGTACGCTGACGGTGACCGCATCGCCCGCTTTGGCATCACCGCCTGCCACACCGCTAATCAGCGTGATCATGCGGTGTTCAATCGCGTTGACCACATCATCCGTCGCCACCGCGTCAATGTTGACCTGATTGGTCGCAAGATTATCAATGTGCACGCTGTGGGTATCGGTGGCGATCGCCAGGTTGCCCGCCGCATCGTGAGAGGTGACCGTTACCTTCACGTCCATATAACCATCGACTTTTGCAACGTTGTTGGCAAAATCGGCAGCGTTCACCGCAATACGATAGCCCAGCGTGCTATTGCCGAGATCGATGATCTGACCGTTGTACTGGTGGCCATTGATCTCTACCAGCACCGGGTCGCCCGCTTTCGCGTCTTCCCCGCTGACGGTTCCGGAAATCACCTGGTTACGCATATACAGCTCAGCACGATTCAGGGTGTTATCTGTCGTGACATCATCAATCGTGAGGGCGTTATGTGCCTGGGTGTCCAGTACCACGGTGCGGTGCGTCACGGCAGTGGCTTCATTGCCTACCGCGTCATGGCTTACCAGCGTCACCTGCACATCGTTAGCCCCCTCGTTGAGGGTTGCGGAAGGCACAACGATTTCATAGCGTAGCTGGCCATGCTCGTCGAAAACCGTGCCGTGAAACGCTTTGCCCTGAATGGTCAACGTGACCGGATCACCCGCTTTCGCATCACCGCTGGCAATGCCAGAAATAATGGTCGGCATACGAAACTCATTAGCGTTGACGACATCATCATTCGCCACCGTTTCAATGGTCACGGCATTTTGCGCATACAGGTCGTTATCGACATGATGATCCGTGGAAACAATGGTGGTATTTCCTGCGTCGTCAGTAGAGGTTAACGTGGCGTGGATGTTCGGGTCATGCAGTAACCCCTGGGTCAGTACCGGGATGGTATAAGTCAGAGTCCCATTACCGGGGTCGGTGACAACACCGGTATATTCTTTACCATCAACCAATAAAGTAACGATATCGCCGGGTTTAGTGTCGCCGCCGACCGAACCGTGGATCAGGGTTTGTGGTTGACGTGACTCTTCGTAGTTAATGATGTTATCCGGCGTGACGTTATCAACGGTAATGTCGATGTGTGGTCCGGTAATATCAATCAGTGCATGGTCAAAACTTTCTGCCGTTCGTCCCGTCACATCGGTGGCTATTGCCACCACTGTTACATTTCCCGGGACCAGTCCCCCCAGATCGGTATCAATATTCCAGTGCCCGTTGCTCACCGGAACAGTAACGGTGAATGTGTTTTTTTGGCTATCGGTGAAGGTGAGTGTGATGTGATTTTGATTACTGGTGCCGCTTAAATGGGTCTGATGGAATTCGCTTTTGTTAATGAAACCGTCGTTGCCGGCAAACTCGGTAATTTGTACCTCAGGCGGGAAAACACTCGCGGAACCTGCGGTAACTCCCCCTATCGGCAGATTGATATCCCAGTTCGGGCTTCCCAGACCTTTGGTGTTAAAACCTGCTGTCGGATCAACCACCTGCCCGGTCAATTCAAGCTGAACCAGAGTGTGCCCCCCGCCGCCACCTTCTAATGTTACCGGTGCTTCATTACCCGCCGCGGTGGCTTCCAGCACCTGCGTCGGGTCAGCGCCATCGGCAATGGCCTTTTGTGCGGCGGCAATATCCTGAGCACTACTTTCCGGATGATGGCTAACCTGTAGCCCGTGCTCACCCCAATGGCTATTACGGCCTATATCCAGCGTTTTTCCGTCTGGTAAAGAGATACTTACCGCGCCGCTGGCACTGGTCACAATTTCTTCACCGCTATATACCCTGTCGCCTTCATGAACCAGTCGTTGTGCACCATTGGCATCAACTACGTAAACCTGTCCAATAATTGCTTTGATCACACCGAGTAATTTGCTCACCGTAACCTCACTTAATTACCATCATTATTTTTATAAACTCGTTAATACATTAACGAACAAATATCACATTCAATTAATGTAAACATTAATATCTCAATGTAGAAAAAAACACATTTTATAGAATGCAATTACATGAGACTTGACTGGCAAATGAATATAATAAAAAATAACCAAAAATAAAACACGATGTGACAAAACATGTCGCTGAATAGCTGATTACAGCCATCAATTAAGATAATTCATATTTGTTAATTAATATAACGTGTTTGTAAAAATGGATGATAGCGACGACACCTGGATGTCATAACCGTGAGATATAGGGCATTCATGTCATGAAGAAGTTTTTAGTTTTTCTGCTTTCATGTTTTTCAATAAATGCAGTAAACGCAGAAGACTTACAAAATACCGTTAAAGATGCATTAGCGAATCATCCTGAAGTTAATGCTGCAATAAATAGCCGTTATTCCTCGGAGCAAGATCTGCGTGCGGCACAAGGTGGCTATTTGCCATCACTGAATTTAAATGCCGAGGCCGGGCGCAAAAATGTTGATGATGCAACTACCCGCGCTGCAGGACGCAATAACGGTCTGACTCAATCACCTAACGAGGCGACTATCAGCCTCGAGCAGAATGTGTTTAACGGCTTTGCGACCAACAGCGAAGTGGCGCGACAAAAAGCGACCGTTGACTCACGCGCCTATGGTGTGATGAACACCAGTGAAAGCACCGCTTATGCGGTGATTCAGGCCTATTTCGACGTGCTGCAACGCGAAGAGTTTGTACGCCTTGCTGAAGACGATCTGGCGAACCACGAGCGCATTTACGACCAGATAAAACTGCGTACCGATCAGGGCGTTGGGCGCTCCGGGGATTTTATGCAGGCCGAAGCGCGTCTGGCGCAGGCGCGAAACAACCTGCTGACCGAGCAAACTAACCTTGAAGACGCGAAAACCACCTTTATCAGCGTGACGGGCATGGATCCGCAGGGCTTAAGCCAGCCAGAGAGCATTGACTCTCAGCTGCCAACCTCGCTGGAAGATGCCAAAAGTCGGATGGAAAAAAATAATCCATTACTGAAGTCTGCCAATGCGGATATCGAAGCTGCGCACCAGCAGTATGAATCGTCGAAATCCACCTTCTATCCACGTGTGGACGTTGAGCTTTCCCGCGGGATTAGCAACAACACCGATACCACCAGCGCACACACCGAAGAGTGGGAAGCGATGGTCAAACTGCATTACAACCTGTACCAGGGCGGCAGCGACAAAGCCAACATGAACTCCCGCGCTTATCTGCACAAGCAGGCTCAGGATGTACGTAATAACACACTGCGCCAGCTGAATCAGGAGCTGCGCCTGGCCTGGACCGCACTGCAAAACGCACGCGCTCAGATTCCTTCGGCGGAAGAATACGCTGACCGCAGCGTCAAAGTACGCACGGCTTATCAGGATCAATTTAGTCTTGGCGAGCGTACGCTGCTGGATTTACTCGATAGTGAAAATGAAGTGTTCTCCTCTAAACGCCGTCTTGTTGAATTACGTTATCTGGCCATGACCAGTGGCTACCGTATTAGCGAACGCACCGGGGAATTAATGAACATTCTAAAAATCACACCGCCGCCTTCAGGACAACCGGTAGATTCAGCAGAAGAAAATAGCTTACCGGAACTTCATTAATAATTATTAATCCCCAATAAATCTCTGACCTGCACGCTTATAATTAGCTTGCTATTATTTAACCGTGCACGGTCAGAATGGTTGCGAAAATGAGTGCACAAGCCGAATTATTAAATGACGTCCCTGAGAATTACGCTAACCCTAATTCTCAACATCACGACCCACGTAGCCATAATGACGACCCGTTATTAGATAGCTTACTGATTCTGTGTTTTCTGCACGGTAAACCGGCGAGTCGTTCAACATTAAGCAGTGGCCTGCCATTAGAAAACGATCGGCTCACGCTGAATATATTCCCACGCGCGGCGGCAAGGGCCGGTTTAAAGGCGCGAGTCGTCACGCGCACGCTCGATAAAATTCCGGCAATATCTCTGCCTGCTGTCTTGTTATTGAACGCGGGGGGTACCGGGGTGTTGTTGGCATGGAACGATGACGGCAGCGCCCGTTTTATGCCCAGCGAAAGCGAAGGTGGGGAGATTTGCGTTGATGCCGCCACGCTTGAGCAAAACTATGCGGGCAAAGTCATTTTTGCGCATCCGCGCCACGAATTCGATTTGCAGGCAGAGGCCTTTCTGCCGCGTACCAAATCCTGGTTTAAAGACACGCTGAAGCTGTCGCGTTTTCTGTATATGGATGCGGTATTGGCCAGTCTGTTAATCAACCTGATTGCGCTCGGCACACCGCTCTTTACCATGAATGTGTATGACCGCGTCGTGCCAAACCAGGCAACGGTCACACTATGGGTGCTGGCAGTTGGCATCTGCCTGGCTTTTGTCTTTGATCTGATTTTAAAAATGCTGCGCGGTATCTGCCTTGATATTGCAGGTAAGAAAAGCGATCTCATCATCTCTTCAACCCTGTTTGAGCGCATTGTCGGTATGGAGATGAAAGAGCGCCCGGCGCGCGTGGGCAGCTTTGCACAAAACATTCACGAGTTTCAGTCACTGCGTGATTTCCTCTCATCCCTCACTTTGACGACGATTATCGATTTGCCCTTCACCCTGTTACTGCTGATTGTTATTGGCATTATCGGCGGCGCGCTGGCATGGATCCCGGTACTGACATTACCGATTGCCCTGTTGTGCAGTTGGGCACTACAAAAGCCGGTCAACGCTGCGGTGGCAAAAACCATGAGCCTCGCCAGCGAACGTCAGGCACTACTGATTGAAACCCTGAGCAGTCTGGATGCCATCAAAGTGAATAATGCCCAAAGCGAACGCCAGTTCCAGTGGGAACAAACGCTGGGTAGCCTGAGCCGTCTCGAACTGCGGGTGAAAACCTTGTCCAGCCTGGCCAGCAACCTCACCGGCTGGTTCCAGCAAATTTCAGGCGTGGTGATGATCATCGTCGGGGTGTACATGATTATCGACGGCAAACTGAGTATGGGTGGCTTGATCGCCTGCTACATGCTCAATGGTCGCGCCTTGATGCCGCTGGGTCAGCTCACCGGCCTTATCGCCCGCTATCAGCAGGCGAAGCTGACCATCAAAAATACTGAGAAAATGATGTCGCTGACGCAGGAGCGCCGTGCGGATGAAAACCCGCTCAAGCGTGAACAGTTACAGGGCAGCATTGAATTTCGCGATGTGGATTTCAGCTACCCGGAGCAACAAAACCTGTCGCTGCACAAAATTAACCTGACCATTCAGCCCGGTGAGCGCATCGGCATTATCGGGCGCAGCGGTTCCGGTAAAAGTTCGCTGAGTAAACTAATCGTCAATTTATTCCAGCCGAGCGCCGGGAACCTGCTGATCGATGGTATCGACTCTCGTCAGCTGGATGTGAATGATCTGCGCCACAGCATCGGCTACGTGCCACAGGACATCCAGCTATTCAACGGCACGCTGCGCGATAACCTGCTGTGCGGAGCGCGCTATGTCGATGACGAAACCATGCTGCGAGCGGCAGAACTGGCTGGCGTCAACGAATTCGCACGCCTGCATCCCGACGGCTATAACCTGCAGGTCGGCGAACGCGGCTCCCAGCTTTCTGGTGGGCAACGGCAGGCGGTGGCGCTCGCGCGCGCACTGTTGCTTGATCCCCCTCTCCTGCTACTGGATGAACCCACCAGTTCGATGGACAACACCAGCGAAGAGAAGATCAAACACGCGCTGGCCCCCTGTATTGCGGGAAAAACGTTATTACTGGTCACGCACCGCGCTTCCATGCTGTCGCTGGTTGACCGTCTGATTATTGTTGATAAAGGTCGCATCATCGCAGACGGTCCGAAAGGGGTAGTGATGGATGCGTTGAAAAAGGGGCAAATTAATGCGTCTCGCTGATCTCCTGACTCGTGCCCGCAGCTATATGCAGCACTATTTTCGCGGTCGTGATGAAAATCAAACCGACAGTATTAATGAGGTTAGTCAGGCCATAATTGATGACGCCCCAAGAGTGATACGACTGACGTTGTGGGTGATCCTCGCGCTGGTGGTGCTGTCCTTCATCTGGGCTGGTTTTGCAAAAATTGATGAAGTGACACGCGGTGAAGGCAAAGCGATCCCTTCATCAAAACTGCAAAAAATCCAGAACCTGGAAGGGGGAATTGTCACCGAGCTGTACGTGCATGAAGGGCAAATCGTTAACGCCGGAACTCCACTACTGCACCTCGATGACACGCGTTTCGCCTCCAACGTGGGTGAAACCGAAGCCGACAAACTCGGTCTGCGCGCCAAGGTAGAACGCCTGACGGCGGAAGTTGAAAACCGGGACTTTGTGATTTCACCCGAGATAGCCAGCCAGGCGCCGGAAGTCGCCCGGGGAGAAACCGAGCTGTACAACAGCCGTCGGGAACAATTTCACAACGAAATTTCCGGGCTCGAAGAACAGCTGGTGCAGAAAAAACAGGAGCTGCGCGACTTTGAGTCAAAGGAGGATCAGTTTAAGCACAGCCTCGGGTTAATCCGTCAGGAAATCAAAATGTCCGAGCCGCTGCTCGCTTCAGGCGCCATTTCAAAAGTCGAACTGCTGCGCCTGCGTCGTACCGAGGTGGAAACCGCCGGGCAGCTCAATTCTATTAGCCTGTCGCTCCCCAAGGCCACGTCAGAAATTAAAGAGATTGAGAATAAAATCGGTGAAAGCCGTGGCCGTTTCCAGAGCGATGCGCTGGCCCAACTCAATGAAGCTCGCACCAATCTGAGTAAAACCCAGGCAAGCGTTAAAGCACTGGAGGATCGGGTGAACCGTACCATGGTCACCTCACCGGTGCGGGGTATCGTCCAGCAGGTGATGGTGAATACTATCGGCGGCGTCATTCAACCGGGCAGCGATCTGGTGGAAATCGTTCCGCTGGATGACAAACTGTTAATCGAAGCCAAAATCCAGCCGCGCGATATCGCCTTCCTCCATCCGGGTCAACATGCGATGGTGAAATTTACCGCTTACGATTACACCATCTATGGCGGTCTGCAAGGCGAAGTAGTGCAGATAAGCCCGGACACCGTTACCGACAAGCAGGGGCGAAGCTTTTATATTGTGCGTTTGCAGACGGACAAAAATTACCTGGGAACAAAAGAGCATCCGATGCTGATCATTCCCGGCATGGTGGCGAGCGTCGATATTCTCACCGGCAAGAAAACGATTCTGAGCTACCTGTTAAAACCGATTATTCGCGCACGCGCGGAAGCACTCAGAGAACGTTGATCGGATGCGCTCCCTTACATTTTGCCGGGGAGCGCATGAATTTATAACGGCGTGCAAAAAGAGAGCTTTCCACGATTCAGGGTGATTTTCCCGTCATTAACCAGCTCCTGTAACACCTTATGGATGGCACTACGTGAAATATGGTTACGGGTCAAAATAAAAGTATACACGGATGTTTTCTCGCGAACCTCTGGCTCCATCGACCAGATATATTTTACGTGTTCAATAATCTGCTCACGAATAGTACGGTGCGACTGCAACGCTTCACGCTGAAAATAACGTTGAAGATGATGCGTTAAGATATCAAACGCCTGCTTCCATAAGTTTTTGGTCGTAAACAGGTGATCGGCATTTTGTACGCTCATCGCCCACATTTCACAATCGGTATCACAACGTAAATAGTGACCAGCCACTTCCGTACGCATTTGTGGCAGGCCGAGAATAGCAGGTGCAGAAATACTCACGGTGACTAAATCGTTTTCCACACGATAAACAGAGACAGTCCCTTTCTCCAGAAATAAGATTTGTCCATCGGTCTTCAAATCAATACGCTGACGTTTTTTACGTAACGACAGCCAGGCATTATCCGACTTCTTCATTTCATCGCCAACGAGCACTACAGCATTTTCAATTTCTTTCTGGAACATGGGACTCTCTACCGCAAATTATGGCTTAGTCAAAAAGATGGTTAAATTTACTCGGCACTAAAAATAAATGTCAGCTCGCAAACAAGCTGACATTTATTCCCATCTACATCTACCACCGGCATTCCCTGGTGCCATTGACGCGTTAAGGTTCATGCTGTTTTCGCGTGGTGGTGCCATGCAGTATATGGCGCTGTCCATAAAGAATTAATGGCAATCATCTTTGTCGACATTTTTTCATCTTTCTGTTCTTTGCAGAGTAGCCAAAAAGATACAATCAATTGATTTTAATGGATTTTATTTTCATTAAAAAGTTTTCATTCTTGTTATATTATGATACCAATTTGCAACACTTCGCGGTTCTCGCTGTGGAATCAGGTCCATGCTGGTGGTCTTTATAGGCTCAGTGGTATCATGACTAAACAACCACCAGACGCATCATCAAGAGTAGAGACAATATGTCTGAGACTGGCAATGTCAGTTATCTGATTGAAAATAGAATAATATTTACGCCAGCCACACAATGTCTGGCGCGGGTAGATCACCCCAATCAGCGGATAAAACTCAAACACTCAGCGTCGTTATGTCTTTTATTACTTATTCAACATCGCGGGCAAGTGGTTTCTCAAAACGAATTGCTGGAATTCGGTTGGGGTAAAAATCACCGGCAGGTGAGTTTCAACGCCTTTTATCAAAGTATTCTCTCGTTGCGTAAAAGCTTACTGCAGCTGGAGCTTGAACAACCGCTGATCACAACGATCCCCCGCAAAGGGCTGATCATTCAAGAAGAGTTTGATATTCAGGTCATTGAAACACCGGAGGAGAACTCTGCTTCTGCTGAAGAATCCTTAGCGCCAGATGCCACCATTGAGGAATTTTTGGCTGACACACCGCGTCAACCTTTGATAACGGCTGCAGAAACAGTAATGTTGGCACTTACCCTGATAATTTGTGTGCTGATATTATATCCATGGAAAGCCAGCGATGATTATTTCTCCGGCTATATCACTGCGGATAAAGCACCCACTGGCTGTCAGTATTATTTCAATAACGATGCCAGTAATTTCTCCCGGCATACCGCGTTTATCGACAAAAACCCAGGACTGTGTCAGAGCCATAAATTTATCTATATCACGACCTATCCTGAGTCTAAGAAACTGTCCGTGCTGGTGTGTCGCTCACCGATAAAAGCCAGGCAAGAAAATGCCTGTCAGTCGGTATATTACCCACGGTATGATAGCTAATGAACTTATATCCCCGAACGTCCCGCATCCAGACAGGTATTATCCTGCTGCTTTGTTTTGCTGCGCTTATTCTTACTGTCGTCTATCGGTACAGTAAGAACAATGGCGAGTTACATGATCTCACCTGCCGCTCTGCCATCGAAATTGTACGCAATACAAGCTCGTTCCGAGGGATTATTGATATTAAAACCGGGGGCAGTAAAGGTATTGTGAATATTGATGGTATTATCAAAGATGCCGAAAATAATGAGCAAACCGTGCAACGCATGGTACTTTTTACACAATCCAGCTACGGCTCAAGCCCGGTTTGGATTTCACAGAAAATCCAAATTTCCAATCGAGAAACGGCTCCCGCCAGCCTTATTCAGGAACTCCTCCCCGATTTTTTCCTGACCAACACCAGCGTATCCAACGTCGATTTTTTTGCACTGAACAGCGCGACATACCTGATTACCAAAGAGGGGATCCCCTATCTGTACTGCCAGAATTATGCTTTGCCGGAAAATGAATAATCAATAAGCGTTCTGGCGGCAAAACCTACGGATGAATCTCAGTCGTTGTCGGTGATAAGATAGACCATTCAGGTCGAGCCAACGCTCGTCGTTACTGCCCATCAGGCGGCTTTCGAATGACAAATTTGTGGGTTTATGTGAGTTTCCAGGGGCTCACGTGAGACTGCCCAGGTCCCCAAAAAGATTAAAAAAAGAGCAAAAGCGATATGAAAGAGTCACTTGATACGGACTTCACGAACCACACCCCAATGATGCAGCAGTATCTCAAGCTGAAAGCCCAGCACCCGGAGATACTGTTGTTTTACCGCATGGGCGACTTTTACGAACTGTTTTATGACGATGCGAAACGTGCGTCTCAGCTGCTTGATATCTCCCTGACCAAACGCGGCGCGTCTGCGGGCGAGCCAATCCCGATGGCGGGCATTCCTCACCATGCGGTAGAAAACTACCTCGCCAAGCTGGTCAACCAGGGTGAATCCGTCGCTATTTGTGAACAGATTGGCGATCCGGCGACCAGCAAAGGTCCGGTCGAGCGCAAAGTGGTGCGTATCGTCACGCCAGGCACCATCAGTGATGAAGCGCTGTTACAGGAACGCCAGGACAACCTGCTGGCCGCTATCTGGCAGGACAGTAAAGGTTATGGTTACGCCACGCTGGATATCAGCTCCGGGCGTTTTCGTGTTAGCGAACCCGCCGACCGCGAGACCATGGCCGCAGAATTGCAGCGCACCAATCCCGCTGAACTGTTGTATGCCGAAGATTTCGCTGAAACTTCACTGATTGAGGGACGTCGCGGATTACGTCGTCGTCCGCTATGGGAATTTGAAATCGATACCGCTCGCCAGCAGCTAAACCTGCAGTTTGGCACGCGGGATCTGATTGGCTTTGGCGTAGAAAACGCCCCGCGTGGATTATGCGCGGCTGGCTGCCTGCTGCAATACGTAAAAGATACCCAGCGTACTTCGCTGCCGCATATTCGTTCCATCACCATGGAACGTCAGCAGGACAGCATCATTATGGATGCCGCCACGCGCCGCAATCTGGAAATTACCCAGAACCTGGCGGGCGGCGTTGAAAACACGCTGGCTTCAGTACTCGACTGCACCGTGACGCCGATGGGCAGCCGTATGCTCAAGCGCTGGCTGCATATGCCGGTCCGCGACACCAAAGTCCTCACTGAACGCCAACAGACCATCGGCGCGCTACAGGACTCCACCGGTGAATTGCAACCCGTGCTGCGTCAGGTCGGCGATCTTGAACGTATCCTGGCACGTCTGGCCCTGCGTACCGCGCGCCCGCGCGATCTGGCCCGTATGCGTCATGCCTTCCAGCAATTACCAGAACTGCGCGCACAACTGGAAAGCATAGACAGTGCCCCCGTGCAGATGCTGCGCGAGAAAATGGGTGAGTTTGCTGACCTGCGTGAACTGCTGGAACGTGCCGTAGTGGAAGCTCCACCTGTGCTGGTTCGCGACGGTGGCGTCATCGCCCCCGGCTATAACGAAGAACTGGACGAGTGGCGAGCGCTGGCTGATGGCGCAACTGACTATCTGGACAGACTGGAAATTCGTGAGCGCGAGCGCACCGGTCTGGATACGCTGAAAGTTGGGTTTAACGCCGTTCATGGCTACTACATTCAGATCAGTCGCGGGCAAAGTCATCTGGCGCCGATTAACTATGTGCGTCGCCAGACGCTGAAAAACGCCGAACGCTACATTATTCCGGAGCTGAAAGAGTACGAAGACAAAGTTCTGACATCAAAAGGCAAAGCGCTGGCGCTGGAAAAACAGCTGTACGATGAGCTGTTCGACATGCTGCTGCCGCACCTGGCTGATTTGCAACAAAGCGCCAGCGCGCTGGCAGAACTGGACGTACTGGTCAACCTTGCGGAACGCGCTTATACCCTGAATTACACCTGCCCGACCTTCACCGACAAGCCTGGTATTCGTATTACCGAGGGACGTCATCCGGTGGTTGAACAGGTGCTGACCGAGCCGTTTATCGCCAACCCACTTAACCTCTCGCCTCAGCGACGGATGCTGATTATCACCGGCCCGAACATGGGGGGTAAAAGTACCTATATGCGCCAGACTGCGTTAATTGCGCTGCTGGCCTACATCGGCAGCTACGTTCCGGCGCAGAAAGTGGAGATCGGGCCTATCGACCGCATCTTTACCCGCGTGGGCGCGGCGGATGATCTGGCCTCCGGTCGTTCCACCTTCATGGTAGAAATGACCGAAACCGCCAACATTCTGCATAACGCCACCGAGAACAGCCTGGTGCTGATGGATGAGATTGGACGCGGCACCTCCACCTACGACGGCCTGTCGCTGGCGTGGGCGTGCGCGGAAAATCTGGCCAATAAAATCAAAACATTAACGTTGTTTGCCACCCACTACTTCGAACTGACTCAGTTACCGGAGAAAATGGAAGGCGTAGCAAATGTGCATCTTGATGCGTTAGAGCACGGCGATACCATCGCCTTCATGCACAGCGTACAGGATGGTGCGGCGAGCAAGAGCTATGGTCTGGCAGTAGCTGCCCTGGCTGGTGTACCAAAAGAGGTTATTAAACGCGCGCGGCAAAAACTTCGCGAACTGGAAAGCATCGCGCCGAATGTTGCTGCAACTCAGGTCGACGGCACACAGATGTCGCTCCTGTCAGCTCCGGAAGAAACGTCGCCCGCCGTTGAAGCACTGGAAAATCTCGACCCGGATTCGCTAACGCCTCGCCAGGCGCTGGAGTGGATCTACCGGTTGAAGAGTCTGGTGTAACGCCGTAATGCCCGATAGTGATACGCTTATCGGGCCTTCAAAATATCGCTATATGTAGGCCGGGTAAGGCAAAGCCGCACCCGGCGAGTTGTATTAGCGCTTATCTTCTGCCAGCAGCGGTGGAATACTCGGCACCATCGGTGCGTCATCAATATCCTTCTGCGTCATGCGAAACGCTTGCGGGTAGTGCTCGCGGCTGGTACGGCGTAGCGGCTCAGTATCACGCCAGGTGTATAGACAATGCTGGCACTGATATACCGTCCAGACTCCTTTTACCGGCGAGTTTGCCATCACTTCAATATGTTCATCGGCACAACGTGGACAAATCATCTGCTACTCCTTATTTACGGTTAGCCAGCATGGCGGTCAGTTTTTCTGCCCAGGCTTTCGTTTCCGGTAAATCACATACCGGCTGGCTATAGTGCCCACGGTTATCCGGCGCAACCGGCGTGGTCGCATCAATAATTAACTTGTCGGTAATCCCCGCTGGACTGGAACCCGGATCAAGCTCCAGCACCGACATATTCGGCAATTGCACCAGATCGCCCGCCGGATTGACCTTCGAAGACAGCGCCCACATCACCTGCGGCAGGTTGAACGGATCAACATCCTCATCAACCATAATCACCATTTTCACGTAACCCAGGCCATGCGGCGTCGTCATTGCGCGCAGCCCCACCGCGCGGGCAAAGCCGCCGTAGCGTTTTTTGGTGGAGATAATTGCCAGCAAACCGTGGGTATACATGGCATTCACCGCCTGCACTTCCGGGAATTCGGCTTTCAACTGTTGATACAACGGTACGCAGGTTGCCGGCCCCATCAGGTAGTCAATCTCCGTCCACGGCATCCCCAAATACAGCGATTCAAAAATAGGTTTGGTACGATAAGAGACTTTATCGATACGCACGACCGTCATATTACGTCCACCGGAATAGTGCCCGGTAAACTCGCCAAACGGCCCTTCGATTTCACGCTTACGGCTTTCAATTACCCCTTCGAGGATCACTTCTGAACCCCATGGCACGTCAAAGCCGGTGAGCGGCGCGGTAGCGATCGGATACGGACTTTCACGCAGCGCTCCCGCCATTTCGTATTCCGACTGATCGTACTTCAGCGGCGTGGCCCCCATCAGGGTGATGATCGGATCGTTACCCAGCGTGATGGCAATCGGCAGATCTTCACCGCGCTCTTCGGCTTTATGCAGGTGCAGCGCGATATCGTGCATCGGCACCGGCTGCAGGCCAAGCTTGCGTTTGCCCTTCACCTCCATACGATAAATGCCGACGTTCTGTTTGCCAAAGTTGTCCGGATCCAGCGGATCGCGCGACACCACGCAGGCTTTATCAAGATAGAAACCGCCGTCGCCATCGTTCAGGCGAAACAGCGGCAGAATATCAAACAGGTTGATCTCATCACCATCAACACAGTTTTCAGCCCACGCCGGATTGGCGCGACGCTCCGGCGTAACCGGAAATTTATCCCAACGGCGAATAAACTCATCAATCTGTTTTTTCACTGGGGTATTTGGCGGCAGGCCTAAAGAGATGGCGTGATTCTGCCACGAACCAATAGTGTTCATCGCCACGCGGGCATCGGTAAAACCACGAATATTGTCAAACCACAGCGCTGGCGCACCGTCACCAATGCGTCCGGTCGCATTGGCTGCCGCAGCCAGATCCGGCTCGGCGTTAACTTCTTCACTGATTTTCAGCAATTGCCCCTGGTCATCCAGCGCCTGTAAAAAGCTGCGCAAATCATCAAATGCCATTATTCATTCTCCTGTGAAAAATTCTGCGCCTGCCGTAAACCCTGCCAGCGACGGGCGTTGGGGTGTTCCAGACCAAACTGATCGAGCACACGCGCAACGATATGCTGCGTAATGTCATCGACCGTTTGCGGGTGGTTGTAATACGCGGGCATCGGCGGGACCATCGCCACGCCCATGCGGGAAAGTGCGAGCATGTTTTCCAGATGAATCGTGCTAAGCGGCATTTCACGCGGAACCAGAACCAGCTTGCGCCCTTCTTTCAGCACCACATCAGCAGCGCGCCCCACCAGCCCTTCCGCGTAGCCTGCACGAATACCGGCCAGGGTTTTCATACTGCAGGGGATAATGATCATGCCGTCAGTACGAAACGATCCAGAGGAGATGGTTGCCGACTGGTCCGCCGGGTTGTGGCAATAATCGGCCAACGCAGACACATCACGGACGCTGTACGGCGTTTCCAGTTCAATAGTGGTTTTGGCCCACTTTGACAGCACCAGATGGGTTTCCACCTCGGGCATTTCTCGCAGCGCCTGCAATAGCGACACACCAAGTGGCGCGCCGGTTGCCCCGGTCATTCCGACAATCAGTCTCATTTAGCCTCTCAATTTTTGTTCGTGTACGAACATTTTGGTTAAAATACTCTCACATAACATTTCGGGCAAGGTCATCGAGCACAGATCGCTAAAGCCGCAATTGTTAAAAAAAGATGCGTAACCCGCTATGATAGAGACTGACAGGAATTCCGGAGCGCTCATGCCGTTACGAAATAAAGCATTTCACCTTTTACGTCAGCTCTTCCAGCAGCATACGTCCCGCTGGCAACATGAATTACCGGACCTGACCAAACCACAGTATGCGGTGATGCGCGCCATTGCTGAACGTCCCGGCATTGAGCAGGTCGCCCTGACCGAAGCCGCAGTCTGTACCAAGGCAACCCTTGCGGAAATGCTGAGCCGAATGGAAAAACGGGAGCTGGTCAGGCGTGAACATGACCCGGCAGATAAGCGTCGACGGTTTGTTTATTTGACCGCGCAAGGAGAAGCATTACTGGCCAGCGCAACTCCGTTAGGCGATAGCGTGGATGATGAGTTTTTGGGGCGATTATCTGATGAAGAACGTGAGCAGTTCACACGTCTGGTGCGTAAGATGATGAACTAATCTGCCGGATGGCGACATAAATGTCTTATCCGGCCTACAAAGTCCAGCTCCCCGTAGGCCTGATAAACGCAGTGCCATCAGGCAACAAACATAGAAAAAGGCCAGTCCCAATGAGACTGGCCTTTCTTGATAGAACTTGTGCTTACTCGCGGAATAGCGCTTCGATATTCAGTCCCTGAGTCTGCAGGATTTCACGCAGACGACGCAGACCTTCAACCTGAATCTGGCGAACACGTTCACGGGTGAGACCAATTTCACGGCCCACATCTTCCAGTGTCGCAGCTTCGTACCCCAGCAGACCAAAACGACGTGCCAGCACTTCACGCTGTTTGGCGTTCAGTTCGAACAGCCATTTGACGATGCTCTGTTTCATATCATCGTCTTGCGTGGTGTCTTCCGGGCCGTTTTCCTTTTCATCGGCCAGAATATCCAGCAACGCTTTTTCGGAATCGCCACCCAGCGGGGTGTCTACCGAGGTAATACGCTCGTTGAGTCGGAGCATACGGCTGACGTCATCAACCGGTTTATCCAGTTGTTCAGCAATCTCTTCTGCGCTCGGTTCGTGGTCCAGTTTATGCGACAACTCACGCGCGGTACGCAGATAGACGTTCAGCTCTTTTACAATGTGGATCGGCAGTCGGATCGTACGGGTTTGGTTCATAATCGCCCGTTCAATCGTCTGGCGGATCCACCAGGTTGCGTATGTTGAGAAGCGGAACCCGCGTTCCGGGTCAAACTTCTCGACGGCACGGATCAGTCCCAGATTGCCCTCTTCAATCAGGTCCAGCAATGCCAGACCACGATTGCCATAACGACGAGCAATTTTCACCACCAGACGCAGGTTACTTTCAATCATGCGACGGCGAGAAGCGACATCCCCACGCAGTGCGCGACGCGCAAAATAAACTTCTTCTTCGGCTGTTAACAGTGGTGAATAACCAATCTCACCAAGGTAAAGCTGAGTCGCGTCCAACACACGCTGTGTGGCCCCCTGCGATAACAGCTCTTCTTCAGCCAGGTCGTTATCACTGGGTTCCTCTTCACTCAAGGCTTTTTCATCAAAAGCCTCTACTCCGTTCTCATCAAATTCCGCATCTTCATTTAAATCATGAACTTTCAGCGTATTCTGACTCATAAAGGTGGCTCCTACCCGTGATCCCTAACGGAACTAGCACGTGAAAGCCTGGTTCCGCCGAATTATCGCTGCGGTAAATAGCGCAGCGGGTTTACGGATTTCCCCTTGTAACGAATTTCAAAATGCAAGCGTGTTGAACTGGTTCCGGTGCTACCCATGGTAGCTATTTTCTGCCCCGCCTTGATTTCTTGTTGTTCCCGGACCAGCATTGTATCGTTATGGGCGTAGGCACTCAGGTAATCATCGTTATGTTTGATGATAATAAGATTACCGTAACCGCGCAGTGCGTTACCGGCATATACGACGCGTCCATCTGCGGTCGCGACAATAGCCTGTCCTTTACTGCCTGCAATATCGATCCCTTTATTGCCACCTTCAGTAGCCGCGAAGTTTTCGATTACTTTGCCGTCAGTCGGCCAGCGCCAGGTAGAGATTGGCGAGCTGGTTGACGTTGAGCTTGCAGTTGATTCGGTTGCGCTAACTGCTGGAGCCGTTACAGGCGCTGTGACAACGGTCCCAGCAGGCTTGTTGTTCGGCAACATTTTATTAGCACTTTGTTCACCTGAATCCTCAGAATACGTAATTGTTGGTTTCGAAGCAACAGCAACGGTGGAATTTTGTGCAGGGTTGGTCACAACTCCTTGCTGTGCTGCATCCGCCTGGGTGATGGCATTCCCACCAGTAATCGGTGTACCCGACGCGTTGCCCACTTGCAGAGTTTGACCGACATTCAGGCCATACGGGGCCGGAACGTTATTGCGTTGTGCGAGATCACGGAAATCGTTCCCGGTAATCCAGGCGATATAGAAAAGGGTATCGCCTTTCTTAACAGTATAGGTACTGCCGCCCGTATAGCTACCTTTCGGAATGTTCCCATACTTACGGTTGTACACAATACGACCGTTTTCCATCTGAACAGGCTGTTCCGCGACAGGCTGGATCTGTGTTGACTGTGTGGTCGGACGCTGCACCGGCTGGATCTGTGGCGTTTGCTGTACTGTCGACGTCGAGCCCATTTTTGGTGGAGGCGTAATCAGCATGCCGGAATTGGTGTTCGTTGATGCACCGCCATCAACGGAACTGACCGGTGCAGGTGGATTCGAGGTATTTGAACAACCTGCCAGCCATAATGAAACCAGTGACAATGCCGCAATGCGGCGAACGGTAAATTTGTGGCTTCCCGCGCTCATTTATCCCCCAGGAAAATTTGGTTAAAACCAGTGACGTAATCACCGTGCAAGGCATCGGACTGGGCACTGGAAACGTGACCACGATACGCTTACTAATTCCAGAATATCCAGGAAAACTCCAGGTATTCATTGCCTGTATCTACGCAAGCTCCCCTTTTACTAAGGGAACGAAACGTACGGCCTCCACGGTATCGATAATAAATTCGCCTCCCCGACGACGCACCCGTTTCAGAAACTGGTGCTCGTCGCCCACGGGTAAGACGAGAATGCCGCCTTCATCCAACTGCATCATTAGCGCAGTTGGGATCTCAGGCGGCGCTGCCGTAACAATGATAGCGTCAAACGGGGCTCGCGCTTGCCAGCCCTGCCATCCATCACCATGACGGGTAGAAACATTATGTAAATCAAGCTGTTTAAGTCGACGACGCGCCTGCCACTGCAAACCTTTAATGCGCTCAACAGAGCACACATGATGCACCAGGTGCGCCAGAATCGCCGTTTGGTAGCCAGAGCCGGTACCAATTTCCAGCACCCGGGACTGCGGCGTTAACTCAAGCAGCTCGGTCATCCGCGCAACCATATAGGGCTGCGAAATCGTCTGCCCCTGACCAATCGGCAGGGCAATATTGTCCCAGGCCTTATGTTCAAACGCCTCATCAATGAATTTTTCGCGCGGCACGGCGGCAAGTGCATCGAGAACAAGCTCATCTCTGATGCCCTGCGCACGTAATTGTTCAAGAAGAGTGTGTACGCGTCTGCTTACCATTGCGTGTCGGCTCCCACGCTGTCTAACCAGTCAGAAACAACTTCATGCGCGCCGTAGGCGGTTAAATCGACATGCAGCGGCGTAATGGAAACATAGCCTTCATCGACAGCGGCAAAATCAGTATCCGGTCCAGCGTCGCACTTTTCGCCCGGCGGCCCGATCCAGTACAGCGTATTACCGCGCGGGTCCTGCTGTGGGATCACCTGATCCGCAGGATGGCGGCTACCGCAGCGGGTGACGCGGATACCTTTAATCTGATCCAGCGGTAAATCCGGCACGTTGATATTCAAAATGCGCCCGGTGCGCAGCGGTTCGCGACTCAGCGCCCGTAAGATACGGCAGGTTACTGCGGCAGCAGTATCGTAGTGTTTATGCCCATCAAGTGAGACCGCCAGCGCAGGAAAGCCCAGGTGACGACCTTCCATCGCCGCCGCAACGGTACCGGAATAGATAACATCATCGCCCAGATTAGGACCTGCGTTAATACCAGACACGACAATGTCCGGACGCGGACGCATTAATGCGTTCACGCCCAGATAGACGCAATCGGTAGGTGTACCCATTTGTACGGCGATATCACCGTTATCATAGGTGAACGTGCGAAGTGAGGATTCCAGCGTCAGCGAGTTAGACGCGCCACTGCGGTTACGATCCGGGGCAACCACCTGTACGTCAGCAAACTCACGCAGCGCTTTCGCCAGCGTTTGTATACCGGGTGCGTGGACCCCATCATCGTTACTCAGCAATATACGCATAATCACCCATTGTGTTAATAAGTTCCCTTACAACACTGGTGGCGAAGCTACCTGCCGGTAGCCAGAAACGTAACTCAACGGTTACGTCATCCCACCAGTTCCAGCTTAATTGTTGTGGATACAGCAACATAGCACGACGCGATGCGTCGACTTTCTCGCGCAACAACAGCGACTGCAGCGCGGTTTCATCAGCAATAGCGGCTTCTTCAAACGCCAGCGCGTCGCGCTGAGTTCCCCACTCACCGCTGCCCGGTAATGCCGCTGTAATCATCAATTCTTTATCATCGACGCGACGCTGTAATTCGGTCTGTTCTTCCTGCGTGGCGACAAACCAACTTCCGCGTCCCGACAATTGTAGCGCATCGCCGTCAACAACTTGATTAAAGTCTGTTTTTTTCAAGCGTTCACTGACTATCTGATTAAACAACGCGCTACGGGCCGCCGACAACCAAAAACTGCGCTTATTGCGATCGCGCACCGGCGCATCGCTTTGCGCCCAGCGCAGCGCCCCTTGCAGGTTGCTGCCGCCAATACCAAAACGCTGAGCGCCAAAATAGTTCGGTACGCCGCGCTCGCTAATCGCCTGCAAACGCGCTTCAACGTCATTTCGCTGGCTCACTTCACGCAGCACCAGCGTAAATTCGTTACCTTTCAGCGCCCCTAAACGCAGCTTACGCTTGTGGCGCGCGTACTCCAGCACTTTACAGCCTTCGAGTTCAAATTTGCTTAAATCAGGCATTGCATTGCCCGGCACGCGCGCGCACAGCCACTGTTCCGTGACTGCATGCTTGTCTTTCTGGCCAGCAAAGCTCACTTCACGGGCGTGAATTTTCAGGAACTTCGCTAGCGCGTCAGCCACAAAACGGGTATTACAGCCGTTTTTCAGGATACGCACCAAAATGTGCTCACCTTCGCCATCCGGTTCGAAGCCTAAATCTTCGACGACGACAAAGTCTTCCGGATTCGCTTTCAGAACGCCATGGCCTTGTGGTTTGCCATGGAGATACGTCAGATCTTCAAACGCAGTCATTTCGTTGCCTTAATGAGTAACGCCACCGCTTCACAGGCAATCCCTTCCCCACGCCCGGTAAAACCGAGTTTTTCCGTGGTGGTCGCTTTCACGTTAACATCATCCATATGGCAGCCGAGATCTTCGGCAATAAACACGCGCATTTGCGGAATGTGCGGCAGCATCTTCGGCGCCTGAGCAATAATCGTCACATCCACATTACCAAGCGTATAGCCTTTGGCCTGAATACGCCGCCAGGCTTCACGCAATAATTCACGACTATCTGCACCTTTAAAGGCCGGGTCGGTGTCCGGGAAGAGTTTACCGATATCCCCCAGCGCAGCCGCGCCCAGCAGTGCATCGGTTAACGCGTGTAACGCCACGTCGCCATCAGAATGCGCCAGCAATCCTTTTTCATACGGGATGCGCACACCACCAATGATAATTGGGCCAACTCCGCCAAAAGCGTGTACGTCGAAACCGTGTCCAATTCGCATTATGCCTTCTCCTGATATACACAACATCCTCCAGGCAGCCTGAAGAATGATGTATCTAGATAGTTCGGGTCAGATAAAATTCCGCCAGAGCCAGATCTTCCGGGCGGGTGACTTTGATGTTGTCAGCGCGTCCTTCGACCAGCTGCGGATGAAAACCGCAATATTCCAGCGCCGAGGCTTCGTCCGTAATGGTTGCGCCTTCGTTTAGCGCACGGGTCAGACAATCATGCAACAGCTCGCGAGGGAAAAACTGCGGCGTCAACGCATGCCATAAATCGGTGCGATCGACCGTATGGGCGATGTCTGTTCGGCCCGGCTCCGCGCGTTTCATCGTGTCGCGCACCGGCGCGGCAAGGATCCCACCGATGCGGCTGGTTTCACTTATTGCCAGCAAACGAGATAAATCTTCCTGATGCAGGCACGGACGCGCGGCATCATGCACCAGTACCCAACTGGCCTCACCTGCGGCTTGCAAACCAGCAAGGACAGAATCGGCACGCTCGTTGCCACCATCCACCACGGTAATTTGCGGGTGCGCTGCGAGTGGAAGTTGGGCAAAGCGACTGTCGCCTGGGCTAATAGCGATGACGACTCGCGTCACCCGGGGATGAGCCAGCAGCGCATCAACCGAGTGTTCGAGAATGGTTTTATTGCCAATAGAGAGGTACTGCTTAGGACACTCTGTTTGCATTCGGCGGCCAAACCCGGCAGCCGGCACCACGGCGCAAACGTCCATTAAAGTGGCTGCCATGTTAAATCCCTGGACGGTTTATCGATTGTTTTGCCCTGCAGTCTGAGCGCGTTTAGACGCGTCAGGCACCAGACGATAAAAGGTTTCGCCTGGCTTAGTCATACTGAGTTCGTTACGCGCGCGCTCTTCGATAGCCTCTTGCCCGCCATTGAGATCGTCAATTTCGGCAAAAAGCTGATCGTTACGCGCTTTCAGTTTCGCGTTTGTAGCTTGCTGCGCCGCAACATCATCGTTGACGCGACTATAGTCATGTATGCCGTTCTTACCGAACCACAGCGAATACTGTAGCCAGACTAATAAAGCCAGCAACAGCAACGTAAGTTTACCCATCCTGCCCCCTGAAAAACGGCATCAACATCCCATAAACTCCGCTGACAACTTTACATCAACGGACGGGAATGCCGCGACAACGCGGGCAAATGTACCACATTTGCCCGTTGTTACGTATACCCCATGTAAGGAGAACATAATCTCATTGTTGGTTACGGTTTGAATTATGGCCAGACAGTGAACAACAGCGGCGATCGCGTGAAAGGACGTATGCCTAACCCAGTAGCCACAGGAACAGTGCGCCAAACATTGCGCCAACCACCAGCAGGGTACAGGCAATACTCAGCAGCAATCTCCCCTTCAATAGCGAATGCAGGGCAATACCCGCGACAATCGCCACGGGCAACAACGCAAGGAAAAAGGGCCAGGTATAGAGGAAGAAAAACAGTGTGTTAGGGCCATACATCAGACACGGGAATCCCAGCGCCAGCAACCACGCGACAAAACCGACCACGGCTCCTGGGAGTGACCAGGTAGTTTCGTCGTCGGCGGCGAAGGTATCTGACTCTGTAATAGTAATGTTATGGCTGTTACGCATATCTAATCCTGTGACCGTGACTGACCGGGCGTGCAAGCTCGGGTGTCTCAGGATCTGATAATATCTTCCTGCCTCAGCAGGTCTAATAATTGAGGAACCAAATTTGTTACCAATTGTTCACCATCAAGATGAATCTCTGGCGATTCAGGCGCTTCGTAAACCGAGTCAATTCCGGTGAAATTGCGCAACTCTCCCGCACGCGCTTTTTTATACAGCCCTTTTGGATCGCGAGCTTCGCACGTTGCTAATGGCGTATCGACAAAAACCTCAATAAAACGCCCTTCACCCACGCGCTCGCGAACCATTTTTCGCTCGGCGCGATGTGGAGAGATAAACGCAGTCAACACCACCAGGCCGGCGTCTACCATCAGGTTAGCCACTTCACCAACCCGACGAATATTCTCCTTGCGATCGGCATCGCTAAACCCAAGATCGCTGCACAGACCGTGACGCACGTTATCGCCATCCAGCAGATAGGTGCTCACCCCTAGCTTATGCAGCGCTTCTTCCAGCGCCCCTGCTACCGTGGATTTACCGGAACCTGACAGCCCGGTAAACCACAGCACAACACCACGATGACCGTGGCGTTGTTCCCGCTGTTGCGGTGTAACAGGATGGGCATGCCAGACGACGTTTTCGTCATGCAGCGCCATTATTTTCCTCCCAGCAGATCGCGCGCACCCCAGTGTGGGAAGTGGCGACGCACCAGTGCATTAAGCTCCAGCTCAAACGCGCTGAACTGAGAAGCTGTGGCAAGCTCCTGGACGATTGGCTCACGCACCAGTCCCGCGCCAACGGTAACGTTGGTCAGGCGGTCAATGATAATCAGCCCGCCCGTAACCGGATTCTGCTGATAGGTATCCAGCACCAGCGGCTCATCAAAAGTCAGATTAACCAGACCGATACCGTTCAGCGGTAGCGCTTCAACGTCACGTTGGGTCAGGTTATTAATATCGACCTGATACTGCACGCTATCTACGCGTGCGCGGGTCTTCTTGCCCGCGACTTTTATGTCGTAGCTCTGCCCTGGCGACAACGGTTGTTCCGCCATCCACACCACATCAACAGCTGTGCTTTGTACTGTCGGCAGCGTTTCACCGGCATCAAGTAACAGGTCGCCCCGGCTAATATCGATCTCATCTTTCAGCACCAGGGTGATCGCTTCACCCGCATGCGCTTCCTGTAAATCGCCATCAAAGGTTACGATCCGCGCCACGCTTGACTCAACGCCGGACGGCAGCACTTTGACGCGCTGTCCGACCTTCACGCTACCGGAGGCCAGCGTTCCGGCATAACCACGGAAATCCAGATTCGGTCGGTTCACATACTGCACCGGGAAGCGCATCGGCTGAGTATCAACAATGCGCTGGATCTCAACGGTTTCCAGCACTTCCAGCAGCGTCGGACCGCTGTACCACGGCATACTGGCGCTTTGCGAAGCCACGTTGTCGCCTTCCAGCGCAGAGAGCGGCACAAACCGGATATCCAGGTTGCCCGGCAGTTGTTCAGCAAAAGTAAGATAGTCTTCGCGAATGCGGTTAAATGTCTCTTCGCTAAAGTCCACCAGATCCATTTTGTTGATCGCCACTACCAGGTGTTTGATCCCAAGCAGCGTGGAGATAAAGCTATGACGACGAGTCTGATCCAGCACGCCTTTACGCGCATCGATCAGTAGGATCGCCAGGTCGCAGGTCGACGCACCGGTCGCCATGTTACGGGTGTACTGCTCATGCCCGGGAGTGTCCGCAATAATAAATTTACGCTTCTCGGTAGAGAAATAACGATACGCCACGTCGATGGTGATGCCCTGCTCGCGCTCGGCCTGCAAGCCGTCAACCAATAACGCCAGATCAAGCTTTTCGCCCTGAGTGCCGTGACGTTTACTGTCATTGTGCAGCGATGAAAGCTGGTCTTCATAAATCTGACGCGTGTCGTGCAGCAGGCGGCCAATCAGGGTACTTTTCCCATCATCCACGCTACCGCAGGTTAAAAAGCGCAGCAGACTTTTGTGTTGCTGGGCAACCATCCAGGCTTCAACGCCGCCTTCATTAGCAATTTGTTGTGCAAGTGTCGTATTCATGGCGGCTCCTTAGAAATACCCCTGACGTTTCTTCAGCTCCATGGAGCCCGCCTGGTCGCGGTCAATCACGCGGCCCTGACGTTCACTGGTGGTTGAGACCAGCATCTCTTCGATAATTTCCGGCAGCGTCTGCGCATTCGACTCCACCGCGCCTGTCAGCGGCCAGCAGCCGAGCGTACGGAAACGCACCATGCGTTTTTTAATCACTTCCCCGGGCTGCAGATCGATTCTGTCGTCATCAATCATCATCAGCATGCCGTCGCGTTCCAGCACCGGACGCTCCGCCGCCAGATACAGCGGCACGATGTCGATATTTTCCAGCCAGATGTATTGCCAGATATCCTGTTCAGTCCAGTTAGAGAGCGGGAAGACGCGAATGCTTTCGCCTTTGTTAATCTGCCCGTTGTAGTTATGCCACAGCTCCGGGCGCTGGTTTTTCGGGTCCCAGCGATGAAAACGATCGCGGAAAGAGTAAATGCGCTCTTTGGCACGTGATTTCTCTTCGTCACGACGAGCACCACCAAACGCGGCATCGAAACCGTATTTATTCAGCGCCTGCTTCAGCCCTTCGGTTTTCATAATGTCGGTATGCTTGGCGCTGCCGTGAACGAACGGGTTGATGCCCATCGCCACCCCTTCCGGGTTTTTATGCACCAGCAGTTCACAGCCGTAGGCTTTCGCCGTGCGGTCACGAAACTCGTACATTTCGCTGAATTTCCAGCCGGTATCAACGTGCAGCAATGGGAACGGCAGCGTGCCCGGATAAAACGCTTTACGCGCCAGATGCAGCATTACGCTGGAATCTTTGCCGATGGAATACATCATCACCGGATTAGAAAACTCGGCGGCCACCTCACGAATGATATGGATGCTTTCCGCTTCCAGTTGCCGCAGGTGGGTAAGTCGTTTTTGATCCATAACCGTTCCTATGTAATGCCGTTATTTTGCTAACGATGCTCAGATAACCTGACTATAGGGAGGGCAAGAGGGCGAATGAAATTACGAATTGGAATGAGTAGTTCCTCAAAGGAATAACGATCCGGAAAAGCAAATATCAAAAAGTGCTTAAGCTACCGGAATTCGGGCATTTAGGAGCAAATGAAATTGTTTTACCTCGATCACGGTTTCATACTAGCGGCTGAAAATTTCTGCTTGGTATTTAAGGACTCATCATGTTTCTCGCATTGCGCCACCTTCTTGCAGCCATGGCGCTCGGCGCGTGCTTCATCCTTCCCGCACAGGCAACATCTTCGAAGCCCGGAGATATAGCAAATACCCAGGCTCGATATATCGCAACGTTTTTCCCAGGCCGCGTGACGGGATCTCCGGCAGAAATGTTGTCTGCTGATTATATACGTCAACAATTTCAGCAGATGGGTTATAGCAGCGATATTCGGACGTTTAATAGCCGTTATGTTTATACCGCCAAAGATAACCGTAAAAACTGGCATAACGTAACGGGAAGCACCGTTATTGCTGCACATGAAGGCAAAGCGCCGCAACAGATTATTATTATGGCGCACCTCGACACCTACGCCGCACAAAGCGACGCCGATTCCGATGCCAATCTGGGTGGATTAACCCTGCAAGGTATCGATGACAACGCTGCAGGTGTTGGCGTAATGCTGGAACTGGCGGAAAAACTCAAAAACGTGCCGACACAGTACGGTATTCGATTTATCGCCACCAGCGGCGAGGAAGAAGGCAAACTGGGCGCGGAGAACATCCTGAAGCGAATGAGCGCCGCCGAGAAGAAAAACACGCTGCTGGTTATCAACCTCGATAACCTGATCGTCGGCGATAAGCTCTATTTCAATAGCGGTAAGAAAACCCCGGAAGCGGTGCGAAAACTGACGCGCGACCGGGCACTGGCTATCGCGCACAGCCGCGGTATCGTTGCCAGCACCAATCCAGGTCTGAACAAAGACTATCCGAAAGGCACTGGATGTTGTAACGATGCAGAGGTCTTCGACAACGCGGGGATTGCCGTTCTTTCAGTTGAAGCGACCAACTGGAACCTGGGCAAGAAAGATGGCTATCAGCAGCGCGCCAAAAGCGCCTCTTTCCCGGCAGGCAACAGCTGGCACGACGTGCGACTGGATAACCAACAGCATATCGATAAAGCGTTACCGGGCCGGATAGAGCACCGTAGCCGCGACGTGGTACGCATTATGCTGCCACTGGTAAAAGAACTGGCAAAAGCGGGTAAATCCTGAAGAAGTGGTCCGGTAGGATGTAAATCTTACCGGCCCCCTTTCCTGTTACCCTTCGTGCAGTCCGCACTCGCGTTTCAATCCGAAGAAACGCGTCTCTTCTTCCGCCATACCCGGCTCCCATTTGCGGGTGGTGTGGGTATCGCCTACCGACAGATAGCCCTGATCCCACAACGGATGGTATTTCAAACCGTGTTTTTGCAGATACTGGTAAACCGTACGGTTGTCCCAGTCGATGATCGGCAGAACTTTAAACACGCCACGCTGGATAGCCAGCACCGGCAAATGCGCACGACTGCCCGATTGCTCTCGACGCAGACCGGCAAACCAGGTTTGCGCGTTCAGCTCCTGCAGCGCCCGGTTCATCGGCTCGACTTTGTTGATGTCATTGTATTTTTCAATGCCTTCAACGCCCTGCTCCCACAGTTTGCCGTAGCGCGCTTCTTGCCAGGCCGCACTTTCCTTTGCCCGGTAGACTTGCAGATTAAGCTTAAGCTTGTCCGTTAACTCATCAATAAACTGATAGGTTTCCGGGAACAGGTAGCCAGTATCGGTGAGGATCACCGGGATATCCGGGCGAATCTGATTTATCAGATGCAGGCTCACTGCCGCCTGGATACCAAAACTTGATGACAGTACATATTCACCAGGCAGGT
This sequence comes from Citrobacter sp. Cpo069, assembly GCF_030332785.1. Lineage (NCBI taxonomy): Bacteria > Pseudomonadati > Pseudomonadota > Gammaproteobacteria > Enterobacterales > Enterobacteriaceae > Citrobacter > Citrobacter sp. Cpo069. Next base: position 67,970 of record NZ_JAOWHD010000061.1, on the reverse strand, counting down.
TTTCCAGCGCCCACGCTACGCGATCCTCGGCGCTCAATTTTTCCAGTTGGTCGTTGGTTTGTGCCAACGCCATAACGCGTTCAACTTTCGGCAGTTCGTTCAACGCGTTGAGATCGAGTTTGGACATAAGTTCCTCACTGTTTGCCTTGCCTGATGGCGCTGCGCTTATCAGGCCTACCGATTCAGCAGACCCGATAAGTCAATTTCACATTATTCCCAGAAATCCCGGGCGGGATCGAGCACCGGGCGAATAATGCCCGCACGCACCGTAAAGTCACCGAAGCCTTCACCCGCTTCGCGCTCTTTCGCCCAGCGCCCAATCAGTTCATCCAGCGATGCCAGAATTTCCGGCTCGGTGATGTTCTCTTTAAACATCCGGGGAATGCGAGTTCCGATACGGTTGCCCCCTAAATGGAGGTTGTAACGCCCGGGTGCTTTACCCACCAGACCAACTTCCGCCAGCATCGCACGACCACAACCGTTCGGGCAGCCGGTCACACGCATGACAATGTTTTCATCACTCAGGCTGTGCTTCGCCATCAGCGTGTCAATGTTGTCGATAAACGTTGGCAGGAAGCGCTCGGCTTCCGCCATCGCCAGCGGACAGGTCGGGAACGAGACGCAGGCCATCGAGTTTTCACGCTGCGGAGTGACCGCGTTCATTAAGCCACTCTTCTGCGCAATCTTCTCGATCTTCGCCTTTTCACTCTCAGGAACACCGGCAATGATCAGGTTCTGGTTCGCGGTAATGCGGAACTCACCTTTGTGGATCTTCGCGATCTCAAGCAGACCGGTTTTCAGCGGTCGGCCCGGATAATCGAGGATACGGCCGTTTTCAATAAACAACGTCAGATGCCATTTATTGTCGATCCCTTTCACCCAGCCGATACGATCGCCGCGACCGGTAAACTCGTACGGACGGATCGGCTCAAACTTGATCCCCGCCCGGCGCTCAACCTCTTCCTTGAAGGTGTCGACGCCGACGCGCTCAAGGGTGTATTTGGTTTTGGCATTTTTACGGTCGGTACGGTTACCCCAGTCGCGCTGAGTCGTCACCACCGCTTCCGCGACCGCCAGCGTATGCTCAAGCGGCAGATAGCCGAATTCGCTTGCCGTACGGGCGTAGGTTTTCTTGTTGCCGTGCTCAATCGACAAACCGCCGCCCACCAGCAGGTTGAAGCCCACCAGCTTGCCGTTTTCCGCAATCGCCACAAAGTTCATGTCGTTGGCGTGCAGATCGATGTCGTTCTGCGGTGGGATCACGACCGTGGTTTTAAACTTACGCGGCAGATAGGTTTGACCGAGGATCGGCTCTTCGTCGGTAGTCGCGACTTTTTCCTGATCCAGCCAGATCTCTGCATAGGCGCGGGTGCGCGGCAGCAGATGTTCGGAGATCTTTTTCGCCCACTCGTAGGCTTCCGCGTGCAGCTCAGATTCATACGGGTTGGAGGTGCACAGCACGTTACGGTTCATGTCGTTGGCTGTCGCCAGCGCGTCCAGGCCGACGGAGTGCAGCATTTGGTGTACCGGCTTAACGTTCTTCTTCAGAATGCCGTGAAACTGGAAGGTCTGACGGTTGGTCAGACGAATGCTGCCGTAAATGGTGTTGTCATGGGCGAACTTATCGATCGCCTGCCACTGTTTGGTGGTGATCACCCCACCTGGCAGACGACAGCGCAGCAGCATCGCGTGACGCGGCTCCAGCTTTTGCTCGGCACGTTCGGCGCGGATATCGCGGTCGTCCTGCTGGTACATACCGTGAAAACGGATCAGCAGGAAGTTGTCGCCTTTAAACCCGCCGGTCAGGCCGTCGTTTAAATCTTCGGCAATGGTACCGCGCAGATAGTTGCTTTCCAGCTTCATACGCTCAGCGTCGGACAGTTTGCCTTCGACCACCAATGGTCCTGGATGTTTTTCGCTCATTAGTAGACATCTCGCTGATAACGGCGCTCAATGCGCAGCTCACTTAAAAATTCATCCGCCGCTTCGATATCCATACCACCGAATTCGGCAATCACTTCCAACAACGCCTGCTCAACGTCTTTCGCCATGCGATTGGCGTCGCCACAGACATAAATGTGCGCACCGTCGTTAATCCAGCGCCACAGTTCCGCGCCCTGTTGGCGCAGTTTATCTTGTACGTAGACTTTTTCTTTTTGATCGCGGGACCAGGCGAGATCGATACGGCTCAGTACGCCCTCTTTGACGTAACGCTGCCATTCCACCTGATACAGGAAATCTTCGGTAAAGTGTGGGTTACCAAAAAACAGCCAGTTTTTGCCTTCGGCTCCGTCAGCCGCACGTTGCTGCATGAATGCACGGAACGGCGCAATCCCCGTACCCGGTCCAATCATAATTACCGGCGTCTGCGGGTTCGCTGGCAGACGGAAGTTGTCGTTGTGTTCAATGAACACGCGAACTTCACCTTCTTCTTCCACGCAGTCGGCGAGGAAACTGGAAGCACCACCAGCACGGGCGCGACCTTCTATCTCATAACGCACCACGCCCACGGTGACGTGCACTTCGCTTTCCACTTCCGCCTGGGAAGAAGCAATGGAGTACAAACGCGGCGTCAGCGGACGCAGAAGATCAACTAACGCCTGAGCATCCAGTTGCGCCGGAGAGAAGCGCACCATATCGACGATGGGCGTGGTTGCGGCGTAATGCTGCAACTGTGCTTTGTCACCGACTAACGGCAGCAAAGTTTCGCTGCGGGTTAAGGTGGCATAGTTCTCTACGATATTGCCGGTGTTAACCGTCAGCTCGAAATGCCACTGCAACGCTTCAGCGAGCGACAGGGTTTTGCCTTCAACCGTGACCGGCTCATCACCTTTCAGCCACAGCAGTTCAACCAGTTCTTTAACCAGAGCCGGGTCATTCTGATACCAGACGCCCAGCGCATCGCCCGGCTGATAACGCAGGCCAGAATCGCCTAAATCAATTTCAATATGGCGCACGTCTTTTTCAGAGTCGCGGCCGGTAATTTTCTGATTCACCGCAAGCGACGCCGTCAGCGGCGCTTCTTTGGTGTATGGGCTGGTGTGTACTTCATTTACTGCACCGCTCGCGGCAACTTGCACAGACGGTGCCGCAGGCGCACGCGCTTTCAGAACATCAACCAGACGAGCACGCCACTGCGCAGCCGCGGCCTGGTATTCGACATCGGCATCTACACGATCGAGCAGACGTTCACCGCCCAGCTCAGCCAGTTTCGCATCGAAGTCTTTTCCTGCCTGGCAGAAAAACTCATAAGAGGTATCGCCAAGACCAAATACGGCAAAAGCGGTGTTATCAAGCTTCGGCGCTTTTTTCGAGAACAGGAATTTATGCAACGCCACGGCTTCTTCCGCCGGTTCACCTTCCCCTTGCGTCGACGCCACCACGATCAGCAGTTTTTCATTGGCGATTTGTTTGAATTTATAGTCGCCAGCGTTGATGAGAGTAACGTTGAGCTTCGCGGCGATCAGATCATCGCGCAGGGCTTCCGCCACACGGCGCGCATTACCGGTTTGCGAGGCGGAGATAAGCGTAATGCCAGGCATTTCAGCGACAGGCGCAGTCGCCACCGCGTTGCTGCCAGGCTGCTGATTCAGCACGCCCCAAAAATAGCCAGAAACCCACGCAAGTTGTGCGGGAGTGAAATCGGTCGTGGCCGCCTGAAGGCGTGCCAGTTGCTCCGGGTTTAGCGGTAGCAAAGCGGAAGGTGGGGCCTGTGTCGTCATGCGTTGTCATGTTCCAGTAAGCAAAGCGGATTTCAGCAATAAAACCCAAACTGAAGATAAGGTTAACGGCGGGGATAGTAACAATTAAAGAAGGGATGGAAATAACAAATAACCAAATGGACTAACCTGTTTTAGTTATAGTTATTAACTGCAAAACAGATTATATAAGCATTTGATATATAAATAATTAACCAATATTGGTTGTATGAATATGTAGCTTTGGTACTGAGCATCCTTTTATACACTAAATAATTTAAGATGCATCGAGGCGGCAACTGAGCAAGTCCCCAGGAGCTTACATGAGTAAGTGACTGGGGCGAGCAAAGGCAGCCAACAAAGAAGCAGCTTAAAGAATGACGTGTATAAATAATGATAAAATTTGCTCTTTACGGTACCCTACCGCGGTTTTTCGCATTCTTGAGAGTAAAAAATGTCCACCACCTTGTTTAAAGATTTCACCTTCGAAGCCGCTCACCACCTGCCGCATGTACCGGAAGGGCATAAGTGTGGCCGCCTGCATGGTCACTCATTTATGGTGCGTCTTGAAATTACCGGTGAAGTCGATCCGCATACCGGTTGGATCATGGATTTTGCTGAGTTAAAAGCCGCGTTTAAGCCGACTTACGACAGACTCGATCACTACTATTTGAACGATATTCCTGGCTTAGAAAATCCAACCAGCGAAGTGCTGGCCAAATGGATTTGGGATCAGGTTAAACCTGTGGTCCCTCTGCTGAGTGCCGTAATGGTGAAAGAGACCTGCACAGCGGGCTGCGTATACCGCGGCGAGTGATTATAGGCTGGATGGCAATGCGTCTTATCCGGCCTGCAACGAGCAACAAACTCTGGCCGGGTAAGCGAAACGCCCCCGGCACAGTTATCAGGCAATATTCAGATACTTATGGGTCTGCATCGACAGACGCCAGTTACGCGCAATACAGGTATCAATGCACAAACGCGTCGCATCTTCTTTCTGGCTGATTGGCTGTAAGGCGATGATTCGCGGTTTGTCGTCACTCAACGTCGCCAGCAGTTCATCCAGTGCTTCAATATCGCGAACGCGACCAACCGGATGTTTGATTTCATTCGCGCGCTCCAGCGCCTGTGACAGCACATCATAGCCACCGCGCATATTCACCTTCGGCGATACGGTCACCCAGGTATTCGGCGTACAGCGTACTTCGTGCGTGCCGCTGGTCTCAATCTGGCAGCTAAAACCGTTCTTTTCCAGCAGGTCAGTCAGCGGCATCAGGTCATGAATGCAGGGCTCACCACCGGTGATCACCACGTGACGGGCGGTATAGCCCTGACGCGAAATGACCGCCAGCAGATCTTCGCTGCTCGCAGCACCCCATTTATCGCTTTCTTTGGTCTTGGCCAGGATGCTGTACAGGGAGACTTCCCGATCCTCAAGCTTATCCCAGGTGTGTTTGGTATCGCACCAGGCACAGCCAACCGGGCATCCCTGTAAACGAATAAAAATGGCGGGGACGCCGGTAAAGTAACCCTCACCTTGCAGGGTCTGGAACATCTCGTTAATCGGGTACTGCATAGCGCTCTCAATATGGGGATAAACGATAATTATCGCAGATCCCCGCCAAAGTATCATGCCCCATCGATGCTTTACGAGGCGATCGCTGCGACAAAGCGTGCCGTTATCTGCTGCGGACGGGTGATAGCCCCACCAACCACCACGGTATGGGCGCCTAATGCCAGGCATCGTGCAGCACGTTCAGGGGTATCAACGTTCCCTTCCGCCACAACCGGTACGCTAACCGCAGCCAACACATCACGTAAAAAACCGCAGTCGTTTTCCGCCAGCACATGCCCGGCAGTATCAGCGGTATAGCCGTAGAGCGTAGTGCCCACACAGTCAAAGCCCAGGCGCTCGGCGGTCACCGCTTCGTCTACGGTGGCAATATCCGCCATCAGCAGTACGGACGGATAGCGAGCGCGGATCTGCGTAAACAGTTCTTCCAGCGTTTGCCCACCGGGGCGCGGGCGCGCTGTCGCATCCAGAGCAATAATTTCCGGCTCAACGGTCATCAGTTCATCGACTTCCTGTAAAGTGGCCGTGATAAACACATCGCTACCCGGATAATCACGCTTGATAATCCCAATCACCGGCAGGGAGACGCTCTCTTTGATCGCGCGAATGTCCACCACGCTGTTCGCACGAATACCTACCGCACCGCCCTGCGCTGCCGCCAGCGCCATACGTGACATAATAAACGAGCTGTGCAGAGGCTCATTTTCCAGCGCCTGACAGGAGACGATTAATTTACCTTTCAGGGAATCCAGTACAGTTTTCATTACGATAAGATCTCTTCGACTTCGTTTTTAATGATGGTGACATGCGGGCCATAAATCACCTGAACCCCGTTACCGCGAATAATTACGCCACGGGCTCCGGTCGCTTTCAGCGCCGCTTCATCGACCTTGCTGCTCTCTTTCACCGTCACGCGCAGGCGTGTGGCGCAACAGTCCACCTCTTCCAGATTCTCTTTGCCTCCCAGCCCGGCGATCACTGCCGCTGCTCGCTCACTTTGCGGCAGGCCGGATTCAGTCGGCGCTGCGTTTTCACGACCTGGTGTCAACCAGTTAAAGCGGTTAATCAAATAGCGGAAGGTGAAGTAGTAAAGGAAGAACCACGGGATCCCCACCATGGGGACGTACATCCAGTTGGTTTTAGCTTCCCCCTGTAGCACGCCGAAAAGGAGGAAATCGATAAGCCCACCCGAAAAGGTTTGCCCGATGGTGATATGTAAAATATGCGCCATCATAAACGCCAGCCCATCGAAGAAGGCGTGAATGACGTATAACACGGGTGCGACAAACAGGAAGGAGAACTCGATAGGCTCAGTGATGCCTGTCAGGAAAGAGGTCAGGGCCGCTGACAACAGCAGACCAGCGACAAGTTTTCTGTTCTCAGGCTTGGCGGTGTGGTACATCGCCAGACATGCGCCAAGCAGGCCAAACATCATGGTGATGAAGCGCCCGGACATAAAGCGCGAGGTGCCCGCATAGAACTGCTGCGTATTCGGATCGGCAAGTTGCGCGAAGAAAATACGCTGCGTACCTTCAACTAACTGGCCGTTGACGATTTCACTACCGCCAAGCGCTGTCGTCCAGAACGGCAAATAAAAGATATGGTGTAAACCCAGTGGGCCAAGCATACGCAGGATGAAGCCGTACAACAGCGTCCCCAGATAGCCTGTCGCATCCACCAGACCACCCAGTCCAAAAATGAGTTTCTGGAAATGCGGCCAAACCACCGTCATGACCGCACCCACGACAATCGCGGCAAGGGAGCTAATAATCGGTACAAAGCGCGAACCGCTGAAGAAACCAAGGAACTGAGGTAATGAGACTTTATTGAAACGGCTATGCAGCGCACAGGTGACAAGCCCAATCACCACCCCACCGAACACACCCGTTTCCAGTGTCTGAATACCCAGCGTCATCCCCTGGCCTACGGCACCGGGATTCTCGTGTGCCAGCGTTCCGTTGAGCGTCAATAAAGCGTTGATGGTGGCGTTCATCACCAGAAATGCCAGCAATGCCGCAAGCCCGGCGGTGCCTTTATCCGTTTTCGCCAGTCCCACTGCGACACCTACCGCAAAGAGCACCGACAGGTTGGCAAACACAATAGAACCTGCGCTGGTCATGATCGTGAAGATTGCCTGTAACCAGTCAACGTCCAAAAACGGATAAGCAGTCAATGTGTTTGGATTCGACAGCGCGCCGCCAATCCCTAACAACAGCCCCGCAGCGGGCAGTACCGCAATCGGCAGCATGAACGATTTGCCGAACCGCTGTGCCTTTTCGAACCATGCGCCCGATGAAGCGCCGCTAAACATTTGCATCATTTTTTCATCTCCCCGATTAATGATGAAAATTTTTACCACATTTAATTTATAAAATGAAAATTATCATCAAAATCCAGGAAGCCGATCATACTTTTTTAAAATGACTGGCATCTCTCCCCTGCTTTCCGCCACACTATCAACAGAGAAACGCATTAAGGATTTTGCATGTCAGAAAATGAAAACCTGCTGCTGAGATTGCGCCAGGGCGTTGACGGATATAGCCGAACACAGCAGAAGCTGGGAGAGTTTGTGCTCAGCGATCCGGCAAAAGTTGTCTACCTGACGATTACCGAACTGGCGCGTGAAAGCGACACCAGCGAGGCGAGCGTCACACGTCTGTGCCGCGCACTAGGGTGTAAGGGTTATAACGAATTCAAAATGGCGCTGGCACTCGATCTCCAGCAAGGACAGCCGGTAGAGCACAGCGGAGATGAGATTGACAATGTGGTCAATGAATCCGTACAAGCGCTGCAGGACACAGCAAAATTACTCGACAGGACATTACTGGAATCCGCCGCTTTGGCGCTGCATCAGGCCCAGTCGGTACAGATTTATGGCGTAGCGGCCAGCGCTATTCTGGGTGAGTATTTACATTACAAACTCCTGCGCCTCGGCAAACCTGCACAATTGTTCAGTGACATGCATCGTGCAGCCATGAACGCCGCAACGCTTAACAAAGACACGCTGGTGGTAGCGATTTCCAGTTCAGGCTCGACGCGCGATCTACTGCATGTCGTTAAACTGGCGCGTAAGCAAGGCGTGCGCGTACTGGCGTTAAGTAATACGCCGCGCAGCCCGTTGGCTTCGCTGAGCGATATTCAACTGGTCGCAGCCAAACCAGAAGGTCCGTTGAGTGCTGGCGCGCTAAACGCCAAGGTGGGAGTGATGCTGTTGGTAGAACTACTGACTACGTCGCTGATTGCTCTGGATGAAAAGTACAGTAATGTGAGCCAGCAAACCGCCAGCGCGACCCTTCCTCTACTGCTTTAAGAGCATAAAAAAACCCGCCGCAGCGGGTTTTTACGTTAAGAGTTAAAGAACAGGATTACGCCTGACCTTTGATCTCTTTACGACCGTTGTACGGTGCTTGTTCACCCAGAGCTTCTTCGATACGAATCAGCTGGTTGTACTTAGCAACGCGGTCAGAACGGCTCATAGAACCAGTTTTGATCTGGCCTGCAGCAGTACCAACAGCCAGGTCAGCGATGGTAGCGTCTTCAGTTTCGCCAGAGCGGTGAGAGATGACAGCGGTGTAGCCAGCGTCTTTCGCCATTTTGATCGCAGCCAGAGTTTCGGTCAGAGAACCGATCTGGTTGAATTTGATCAGGATGGAGTTAACGATGCCTTTTTCGATGCCTTCTTTCAGGATCTTGGTGTTAGTTACGAACAGATCGTCACCAACCAGCTGGATTTTGTCGCCCAGTACTTTAGTCTGGTATGCGAAACCGTCCCAGTCAGACTCGTCCAGACCATCTTCGATGGATACGATCGGGTACTGTTTGGTCAGTTCTTCCAGGAAGTGAGTGAATTCTTCGGAGGTGAATGCTTTGTTGCCTTCGCCAGCCAGAACGTATTTACCGTCTTTGTAGAATTCAGAAGCTGCACAGTCCATCGCCAGGGTGATGTCTTTGCCCAGCTCGTAGCCAGCTGCTTTAACCGCTTCAGCGATTACAGCCAGAGCTTCAGCGTTGGAACCCAGGTTCGGCGCGTAGCCACCTTCGTCACCAACTGCAGTGTTCATACCTTTAGCTTTCAGAACTTTAGCCAGGTTGTGGAACACTTCAGAACCCATACGAACGGCTTCTTTCAGAGTCTTAGCGCCAACCGGCTGAATCATGAATTCCTGGATGTCGACGTTGTTGTCAGCGTGCTCACCACCGTTGATGATGTTCATCATCGGAACCGGCATGGAGTATTTACCCGGAGTACCGTTCAGTTCAGCGATGTGTGCATACAGCGGCAGGCCTTTTGCAGCTGCTGCTGCTTTGGCGTTCGCCAGGGACACAGCCAGGATGGCGTTTGCACCGAAGTTGGATTTGTTTTCAGTACCGTCCAGATCGATCATGATCTTGTCGATGCCAGCCTGATCTTTAGCATCTTTACCCAGCAGAGCCTGAGCAATTGGGCCGTTAACAGCTGCAACAGCTTTCAGTACGCCTTTACCCATGAAACGGGATTTGTCGCCATCGCGCAGTTCCAGTGCTTCGCGGGAACCAGTAGAAGCACCTGACGGAGCTGCTGCCATACCAACGAAACCACCTTCCAGGTGTACTTCGGCTTCAACAGTCGGGTTACCACGGGAGTCGATGATTTCACGACCGATGATTTTAACGATTTTGGACATTAGATTTTCCTCAGTACAAGTTAAACTAAAACTCCAGACAAACAATGCACCCTAATGGGTGCATTGCCGTTCTAACTTATTTACTTCTTACTTCGCCTGACGCTTCTGATGTTCACTGGCGGCTTTCACAAAGCCGGCAAACAGCGGGTGCCCATCACGTGGCGTGGAAGTAAATTCCGGGTGGAACTGACAGGCCACGAACCACGGATGATTCGGTACCTCAATGATCTCGACCAACTGATCATCACCGGAACGGCCTGCAATACGCAGACCCGCAGCTTCAATCTGTTTCAACAGCATATTGTTGACTTCGTAACGGTGGCGATGGCGTTCAACAATTGTCGGCGCGCCGTACAGTTGACGAACCAGGCTATCGTCGCTCAACTGACACTGCTGCGCGCCAAGGCGCATTGTGCCGCCCAGATCGCTCTTCTCGGTACGGATTTCGACGTTGCCGTCTTCATCGCGCCATTCGGTAATCAGGGCCACCACCGGGTACTTACAGTCTGGCACAAATTCCGTGGAGTTGGCGTTATCCATACCCACTACGTTACGTGCAAACTCAATCAACGCAACCTGCATACCCAGGCAAATGCCCAGATAAGGAATATTGTTCTCACGCGCAAAGCGCGCCGTCGCGATTTTACCTTCAACACCACGGTAGCCGAAGCCGCCTGGGATCAGGATTGCATCAAGACCTTTCAGGATCTCAACGCCACGCGTTTCGACATCTTGCGAATCGATCAGCTTGATGTTGACGGTGACACGATTCTTCAGACCACCGTGCTTCAGCGCTTCGATAACTGACTTATAGGCATCCGGCAGTTCAATGTACTTGCCGACCATACCGATAGTCACTTCGCCTGCCGGATTCGCTTCTTCGTAAATAACCTGTTCCCATTCTGACAGATTAGCTTCCGGACAGTTCAAGCTGAATCGTTTACAAATATAATCGTCAAGGCCCTGAGATTTCAACAGGCCCGGGATTTTATAGATGGAATCGACATCTTTCAGAGAAATCACCGCTTTTTCCGGAACGTTACAGAACAATGCAATTTTTGCACGTTCATTAGCCGGAACTGCGCGATCGGAGCGGCAAATCAGGATATCTGGCTGAATACCGATAGAAAGCAGCTCTTTTACAGAGTGCTGAGTCGGTTTAGTTTTGACTTCACCAGCCGCCGCCATGTACGGAACCAGCGTCAGATGCATAAACAGCGTGTGCTCACGGCCAATTTCTACGGCCATCTGGCGAATCGCTTCAAGGAACGGCAGAGATTCGATATCCCCAACGGTTCCGCCGATTTCGACCAGAACAACATCATGACCTTCACCGCCTTCCAGAACGCGCTCTTTAATGGCATTCGTGATGTGCGGGATAACCTGAACTGTTGCGCCCAGGTAGTCGCCACGGCGCTCTTTACGCAGAACGTCGGAGTAGATACGACCCGTAGTGAAGTTGTTGCGGCGGCTCATTTTGGTACGAATGAAACGCTCATAGTGACCCAGGTCCAGGTCGGTTTCAGCGCCGTCTTCGGTAACGAACACTTCCCCGTGTTGGATTGGGCTCATAGTACCTGGATCGACGTTGATGTACGGATCCAGTTTCATCATGGTTACATTGAGGCCACGGGCTTCAAGAATGGCTGCCAGGGAGGCTGCGGCAATGCCTTTTCCCAGAGAGGATACGACCCCGCCGGTCACAAAAATATAGTTCGTTGTCATGCTGGACCTGAGAAGTTAGGGTGAAACGATGGAATTACCAAGACGGGAAAGTAGTATACCCGAACATGACGAGCGCCACAAACTTTCATTATCCCCTCTCCTTCGTTCTTCAAGCCGCACCGGTGTTGGCTTCCTTCACTCACCCCAGTCACATAGCATTTCTATGTTCCTGGGGATTCTTTCAGTCGCCGCCTTGTTGCGACTCGAATAACTCGAAGAGGCAGTATACAAGGTGTTTCATCAACATAACGGGAAGAGAAAATAGCCTCTTTTGGGTAAATGTTTTTGACGTAAATCAAGCGCTTGTTATTTAAAAAATCACACAAATCGCCCTTGACCGATGAAATCCCTTAGAGATCAATTTCCTGCCGTTTTACCTGTTGCCAGACTTCTTCCATAGTTTCCAGATCAACACCAGTCATTTCCAGACCGCGCGAAGCCACAATTCGCTCAACTTCACGAAAACGCCGCTCAAACTTCTCGTTCGCTTTCTGCAATGCGGTCTCTGCTTTGGTGCCTAAATGCCGGGCCATATTAACCGTAGCAAATAGCAGATCGCCCATTTCCTCCTCCAGTTTAGCCTGGTCAACAACAGCCTGCTTAGCCTCAAACATGACTTCGTCGATCTCTTCGTAAACCTTGTCGACAACCGGTCCTAACGTTTTCCAGTCGAAGCCAACATTTGAGCAGCGTTTCTGGATTTTTTGGGCGCGCATTAATGCCGGTAAACTGCGGGGAATATCGTCGAGTGCGGAATGCTGTGCCTTCTGGGCGCGTTCTTCACTTTTGATTTTTTCCCAACGGGTCAAAACCTCAGTACTGTTACTGGCAGAAACATCAGCAAAAACATGTGGATGACGGCGTTCAAGTTTATCGCTTATCGCAGCACAAATATCATCGAAGTTGAAGCGCCCTTCTTCCTGCGCCATCTGGGCGTAAAACACCACCTGGAACAGCAGGTCGCCCAGCTCTCCGCGCAGGTCGTCAAAATCTTCACGCGCAATCGCGTCCAGCACTTCATAGGTTTCTTCGAGGGTGTATGGGGCAATAGTGGAGAATGTCTGCTCTTTGTCCCACGGACAGCCGTTTTCCGGGTCGCGCAGGCGCTGCATAATACCGAGCAGTCGGTCGATTTGATTCATTGGGATATCCTGAAATTTCAATACAGTAGACCGGATAAGGCGATAGCCGACATCCGGCAACATAGCAATGCCTGATGGCAACGCTAACGCGTCTTATCAGGCCTACAAGGTTATCCGGCCTACAAAATCATTAATTACCGTGCAAGCGACGTGCGTCGATCACATCCGGTACCTGGTTCAGCTTGCCGAGCACGCGCCCGAGCACCTGCAGGTTATAAATTTCGATGGTCATATCGATGGTGGCCAGCTGTTGTTTGGTATCACTTCGGCTGGCAACTCCCAGCACGTTCACCTTCTCGTTGGCGAGAATCGTGGTGATATCACGTAACAAGCCGCTGCGATCGTTGGCCTGGACGCGAACCACCAGCGAATATCCTGCCGAGTAGCTTTCGCCCCAGACCGCATCAACAATACGTTCCGGCGCATGGGAGCGCAGCTCAGCCAGCTGTTCACAATCCGCCCGGTGCACGGAAATACCGCGTCCCTGGGTAATAAATCCGACAATCTCATCGCCTGGAATCGGCTGGCAGCAGCGGGCGATGTGGTGCATCAGGTTACCTACCCCTTCCACCACCACACGACCGTCGTCTTTACGACGACTCTGCGGTGCCTGCGTTTTCTGCTGAAGCTGTTTCAGCGCGGCGGCATCCTGTTCGGCAGCACTGGGCTTATTAAACTGTGCCTGCAGGAAGTTCACCATTTGGTTGAGGCGGATGTCTCCCCCACCAATCGCCGCCAGCAACTCGTCCAGCTCATTGAAGCTGTAGCGCGGCAGCAGGTGTTTTTCCGCCTCTTTCAGGCTGATACCTAAATGCGCCAGCTCATCGTCGAGGATCTGGCGACCAGCAAGGATGTTTTTGTCGCGGTCCTGTTTACGGAACCAGGCGTGGATCTTCGAACGCCCACGACTGGTGGTTACGTAGCCAAGGTTAGGATTCAGCCAGTCGCGGCTTGGGTTTGGCTGTTTCTGGGTGATAATTTCAATTTGATCGCCCATCTGCAGCTGGTAGGTAAACGGTACGATGCGCCCGCCAATTTTCGCGCCAATGCATCGATGCCCCACATCGCTATGAATGTGGTAAGCAAAATCGAGCGGCGTGGAGCCCGCAGGTAAGTCCACAACGTCGCCTTTTGGCGTAAAGACGTACACGCGGTCATCAAAGACCTGGCTACGGACTTCATCCAGCATTTCACCGGAATCCGCCATCTCTTCCTGCCAGGCGATCAGCTTACGCAGCCACGCAATGCGATCTTCATGACCAGAACGCGCCGCGCCTGAAGCGGTGCCCTCTTTGTACTTCCAGTGCGCCGCGACGCCCAGTTCGGCATCTTCGTGCATCTGTTTTGTACGGATCTGAATTTCGATGGTTTTCCCGCCCGGCCCCAGTACAACCGTATGGATTGACTGGTAGCCATTGGGTTTCGGATTAGCAACGTAATCATCGAACTCATCCGGCAGATGGCGATAGTGAGTATGTACTATCCCGAGTGCGGCATAGCAGTCCTGTAAACGCTCTGCCACGATACGCACTGCGCGTACATCGAACAGTTCATCGAAGGCCAACTGCTTTTTCTGCATTTTGCGCCAGATGCTGTAGATATGCTTCGGACGTCCATACACTTCGGCTTTGACGCCTTCCGTTTTCATCTCTGAGCGCAAATGACCGACGAACTCATCAATGTAATGTTCCCTGTCGATACGACGTTCATGCAGCAGCTTGGCAATGCGTTTGTATTCAGCCGGGTGCAGATAACGGAAGCAATAATCTTCCAGCTCCCATTTTAATTGCCCGATTCCCAAACGGTTGGCCAGCGGTGCATAGATATTGGTGCACTCTTTCGCCGCCAGAACACGTTCATCTTCCGGCGCATCTTTCACTTCACGCAGATGGGCAATCCGCTCTGCCAGCTTGATGACCACACAGCGGAAGTCATCCACCATTGCCAGCAGCATGCGACGGACGTTATCGACCTGCTCGGAAGAAACTGAATCGGTATGCGTGGCTTTAAGCTGGCGTATCGCCGCCATATCACGCACACCGTGGATAAGATGAACAATGGATTTGCCCACGCTCTCGCGCAGGATGTCTTCACTGACCACGTTGGCATCAGCCAGAGGGAACAGCATTGCTGCACGCAGCGTGTCGATATCCATGCTCAACATAGAGAGAATTTCTACCATCTCCACGCCACGCCACAGCAGCAGATCCGCATCCGGATGCCCCTGTGTCTGCTGGAGGCAGTACGCCCAGGTTTCGGCTAAGCGTTCACACGACTGCTGGCTGGAGATCCCCAGACTCGCGATCCATTTCTTTGGATCAAACTCACCAGCTTTATTTATATGTGCACTTCTTACCGCAACCATTGTCCTCTCCTTAAGGGGCCAGGCCTGTCGAAGTCGACAAGCCCTACCCATTGTCTTTCATGCTGCATTACAACCCGAAATCCAATGGGTACAAAATTCATCACAAACGCTCAAACAGGACCATTGATTCCAGGTGTCCAGTGTGCGGAAACATATCGAGCATCGCCAGTCGCCGTATGGCGTATCCAGCGTTGAGCAAAGCATCGCTGTCACGAGCCAGCGTTGCTGGGTTACAGGATACATAAACAACGCGTATAGGTTCTAATTTTATAATATGTTGCATCACACCTGCAGCCCCCGCACGCGCAGGATCAAGCAATACTTTGTCGAATCCGTTTTTCGCCCACGGCTGTCGGGTAACATCTTCCTCAAGGTTTTCATGAAAGAATGTCACATTGTGTAATCCGTTATTCAGCGCGTTTTCTCGGCCTTTTTCCACCAACGCAGGAACACCTTCCACGCCAACCACGCTTGCTGCCCGAGTTGCCAGCGGTAGGGTAAAATTTCCCATTCCACAGAACAGATCGAGTACACGATCTTCAGGTTGCACATCGAGCCATTCCAGCGCACGGGCGACCATTTGTTGGTTTACCCCTTCATTGACCTGAATAAAATCGCGCGGGCTGAAGGTTAACCGTAGTCCATTTGAATCATACCAAGGCGATTCTTCTGATATTGATTCCAGTATCTCGCTTTGCGGGGCCAGAAACAAAGACAGCCCCTGAGAATGCGAAAAGCATTCCAGTTTTTCTTTTTCCGCAGCACTCAATGGCGCCGTGTGGCGCAAAATCATCAGGGTTCCGCTTCCCGCCTGCACCAGTTCGACATGGCCAAGATGGCGTAACCCTTGCAGACTTTCCAGACACGCTCTGAGATGGGGCAATAACGCCTCAATCTGGGGCACCAAAATAGGGCATTGTTTGACATCGATAATGTCGCTGGAACCGGATTTGCGAAACCCCATCTGCAATTTTTGTTCTTTTGGCCGATAGTTCAGACTCAAACGTGCGCGACGACGATAGCCCCACGGGGCATCAGCTATAACATCCGACACCTCACATTTCATTAAACGCGACAACGCCGCGCTTTTGCTACGCTGCTGCAATGAGATGCTGGCATGCTGCTGCTGGCAACCGCCGCACACGCCAAAATGCGGGCAACGTGGCACTTCACGCTGTGGGCTGTCGTTTAAACGTCGTTTTACTTGCGCGCGGGCAAACTGTTTTTTATCTTCGGTAATCACCACCTCGGCGCTTTCCTGGGGTAGCAATTCCGGTATAAACAACGCCTTTCCGTTATGGCGAGCGACGCCCTGACCAAAAGGATCAAGGTCATTGACGGTAACGGTTATGATCTGACGCGTCGTCACGCGTCGTTTTGCAGAGTAGAATTGCGCCATCGACGAGATATTTCTCTATTTAACAGTGTGACCTTAATTGTCCCATAACGGAACTCCATGACCAACTACAGCCTGCGCGCACGCATGATGATTCTGATCCTGGCCCCGACCGTCCTGATAGGTTTGTTGCTCAGTATCTTTTTTGTTGTGCATCGCTATAACGACTTGCAGCGTCAACTGGAAGATGCTGGTGCCAGCATCATTGAACCACTCGCGGTCTCCAGCGAATATGGCATGAACCTGCAAAACAGGGAATCCATCGGCCAGCTTATCAGCGTACTGCATCGTCGCCATTCCGATATCGTGCGGGCAATTTCTGTTTATGACGAAAATAACCGACTATTCGTCACCTCTAATTTTCATCTCGATCCGTCTGAAATGCAGTTGGCGACAGGTTCACCGTTTCCCCGGAAGCTGAGCGTCACCCGGCACGGGGATATCATGATCCTACGAACCCCTATTATATCGGAAAGCTATTCACCGGATGAATCCGCCGTAAGCGACGCCAAAAACACCAAAAATATGCTGGGGTATGTGGCGCTTGAGCTGGACCTTAAGTCCGTACGATTGCAGCAGTACAAAGAGATCTTTATCTCCAGCGTAATGATGCTGTTTTGTATTGGTATTGCGTTAATTTTCGGCTGGCGTCTGATGCGCGACGTGACCGGCCCGATTCGCAATATGGTGAATACCGTTGACCGAATACGTAGGGGACAGCTCGACAGCCGCGTGGAAGGTTTCATGCTGGGCGAGCTGGATATGCTCAAAAATGGTATCAACTCGATGGCGATGTCTCTCGCGGCCTACCATGAAGAGATGCAGCACAACATCGATCAGGCCACCTCTGACCTGCGCGAAACGCTGGAGCAGATGGAAATCCAGAACGTCGAGCTGGATCTGGCGAAGAAACGCGCCCAGGAAGCGGCACGTATTAAGTCTGAGTTTCTGGCAAACATGTCCCACGAGCTGCGAACACCGCTGAATGGCGTGATTGGCTTCACCCGTCTGACGCTAAAAACCGAGCTCAACACCACACAGCGCGATCACCTGAATACCATTGAACGCTCGGCTAACAATCTGCTGGCCATCATCAATGATGTACTCGACTTCTCCAAACTTGAGGCGGGCAAGCTGATTCTGGAAAGCATTCCGTTCCCGCTGCGCAGCACGCTGGATGACGTTGTTACGCTGTTAGCGCATTCATCCCATGATAAAGGGCTTGAGCTGACGCTGAATATTAAGAATGACGTACCGGACAACGTCATCGGTGACCCGCTGCGTTTACAGCAGGTGATCACCAATCTGGTCGGCAATGCCATCAAATTTACCGAAGGCGGTAACATCGACATTCTGGTCGAGAAGCGAGCCCTTAGTAACACGAAAGTGCAAATTGAAGTACAAATCCGCGATACCGGGATCGGTATTCCTGAGCGCGATCAATCCCGTCTGTTCCAGGCTTTCCGTCAGGCGGATGCCAGTATTTCCCGGCGTCATGGCGGAACCGGGCTAGGTCTGGTCATTACGCAAAAACTGGTCAACGAAATGGGTGGGGATATCTCCTTCCACAGCCAACCTAATCGGGGTTCCACGTTCTGGTTCCATATCAGCCTCGATCTCAACCCTAACGTGCTTATTGATCGTTCGACAACCCGATGCCTTGCCGGTAAACGACTGGCCTACGTCGAACCTAACGCCACCGCCGCGCAATGCACGTTAGATATCTTGAGTGAAACACCGCTGGAGGTGATTTACAGCCCTTCGTTCTCCGGGTTGCCAGCGGAGCACTACGACATTCTGTTGCTGGGCATTCCGGTCACTTTGCGCGAACCACTCACCATGCAGCATGAGCGGCTGGCAAGCGCAGCAGCGATGACCGACTTCCTGTTGCTAGCCTTGCCTTGTCATGCACAAATTAACGCTGAGAAATTGAAACAGGGCGGCGCGGCGGCGTGTCTGTTGAAACCTCTCACCTCAACCCGCTTACTGCCTGCGCTGACAGAGTATTGTCAGCTAAACCACAGCGCGGATCCGCTGCTGTTAGACGAGAGCAAAATCGCAATGACCGTCATGGCGGTAGACGACAACCCGGCGAACCTCAAGCTGATTGGCGCACTGCTGGAAGACAAGGTCCAGCACGTCGTGCTCTGTGACAGCGGGCATCAGGCGGTGGATCGCGCCAGACAAATGCCGTTTGACCTGATCCTGATGGATATTCAGATGCCAGACATGGACGGCATTCGTGCCTGCGAACTGATCCACCAGCTTCCTCATCAACAGCAGACACCGGTCATTGCGGTCACCGCACACGCCATGGCCGGGCAGAAAGAGAAGCTGCTCAGCGCCGGGATGAACGATTACCTGGCGAAGCCTATCGAGGAAGATAAGCTGCATAATCTGCTGTTACGTTACAAACCGGGCGCAAGCACATCGATGCGGGCGCTCACCGCAGAACCTCTTGAGCCGGTCGTCAATCCGAACACGACGCTCGACTGGCAACTGGCATTAAGGCAAGCCGCGGGTAAGAACGATTTGGCACGGGATATGCTGCAAATGCTGATCGATTTTCTGCCTGAGGTGCGTAACAAAATCGAAGAGCAACTGGTCGGAGAGAACCCCGAAGGGCTGGTGGATATGATTCACAAGCTGCACGGCAGTTGCGGCTATAGTGGTGTCCCCCGCATGAAAAACCTGTGTCAGCTCATTGAACAACAGCTACGCAGTGGAACCAAAGAAGAAGAGCTGGAACCTGAATTTTTAGAGCTTCTGGATGAAATGGACAACGTTGCGCGCGAAGCGAAACGGATATTGGGGTGATATTCGCCGGATGCGGCGTAAACGCCTTATCCGGCCTACAGGTTTCACTGTTTACCGTAGAGCCGATAAGCGTCGCGCATCGGGCACATCGCCGGATGCGGCGTAAACGCCTTATCCGGCCTACAGGTTTCGCTGTTTACCGTAGAGCCGATAAGCGTCGTGCATCGGGCACATCGCCGGATGCGGCGTAAACGCCTTATCCAGCCTACAGGCTTCGCTGTTTGCCGTAGGCCCGATAAGCGTCGCGCATCGGGCAGTAAACGCCTTATCCGGCCTACAGGTTTCGCTGTTTGCCGTAGGCCCGATAAGCGTCGCGCATCGGGCACATCGACGAATGCGGCTAACAATTCAGCGTAATTGCTGCCCTGCTTTGAGCGTTGCGGCTACGTTTCGCGCCGTCATTCGTACGTTGTCGCTCGCGTTCTTCAGCGCCTCATCCAGGGTACAAATGGAGTAGATGACGCTGAAAACCGCATCCAGCCCATGCTCATGGACCACACCGACATCCGCCGTCAGGCTACCTGCGATACCGATAACCGGCTTGTTGTAACGCTTTGCGACCTTCGCCACGCCAACCGGAACCTTACCGTGAATGGTCTGACTATCAATGCGCCCTTCACCTGTGACCACTAAATCCGCATCCGCAACGCAGGCATCAAGGTGTAACGCATCGGTCACTATCTCAATACCGCAGCGTAACTGTGCGCCGCAAAACGCATACAGCGCCGCCCCCATACCACCCGCCGCACCACCACCGGCCAGATCCAGCACGTTGACGTCCAGATCGCGGGCAATAAGTCGCGCATAGTGCGTGAGCGCCCGATCCAGGCGGGTAATCATCTCCGGCGTAGCCCCTTTTTGCGGACCAAAAACCGCAGATGCGCCCTCTTTTCCTGTCAACGGGTTGGTCACATCGCAAGCAACTTCTATACGGCACCCGGTAAGACGGCTGTCTAACTGAGAAATATCAATCCGGGACAGAGATTCCAGACCGATTCCGCCTTGCGCAATTTCGTTATTTTGCGCATCCAGCAGTTTTGCTCCCAGCGCTTGCACCATCCCGGCACCGCCATCATTGGTGGCGCTACCGCCAATCCCAATAATGATATGCTCAACGCCAGCGTCCAGCGCATGACGGATTAACTCCCCGGTTCCCCAGGATGTCGTTTTCAGCGGATCGCGTAAACCCACAGGAACCTGTTCCAGTCCGCTGGCGGCCGCCATTTCGATAAACGCCGAGCGCTCATCACCAGATAAACCATAAAATGCCTGAATTGTGTTGCCCAAAGGGCCGGTAACATCAACATGCACAAGGTGACCTTGCGTTGCGGCAACCATCGCTTCGACCGTTCCTTCACCGCCATCTGCAACCGGAATCTTCACGTAATCCGCATCGGGCCAGATCTCACGAAACCCCAGCTCTATAGCCGTTGCCACCTCAAGCGCACTCAAACTTTCCTTATAGGAATCGGGTGCGATTACTATTTTCATAAAGCATCCTTACGCATGTTGATTATGTTAAGCATACACCAGGAGCAAAACCGCTCACTCTATAGGAGCGGTCCTGGATCACTTAGCGAACCATGCACGGACGCTTATTATCAAACGTCCAGTTCGGGATAAGATACTGCATACCCATCGCATCATCACGCGCACCCAGTCCATGTTGCTGGTACAGCTCATGCGCTTTCATGACCTGATCCATATCCAGCTCCACGCCCAGACCCGGTTTTGCCGGAACCTGCACCATGCCGCCTTTGATTTCAAACGGCTCTTTGGTCAAGCGCTGGTTGCCTTCCTGCCAGATCCAGTGGGTGTCGATAGCGGTAATTTTTCCTGGAGCCGCCGCCGCAACATGCGTAAACATCGCCAGCGAAATATCAAAGTGGTTGTTAGAGTGCGATCCCCAGGTCAGCCCGAACTCATGGCACATCTGCGCCACACGGACAGAACCCTGCATAGTCCAGAAGTGCGGGTCCGCCAGTGGGATATCCACAGACTGCAACGACAGTGTATGCCCCATCTGACGCCAGTCGGTGGCGATCATGTTGGTGGCGGTCGGCAGACCGGTGGCGCGGCGGAACTCCGCCATCACTTCACGACCAGAGAAGCCCTGCTCGGCACCGCACGGATCTTCCGCATAGGCCAGAGAACCCTTCAGATATTTGCCGATCTTAATCGCTTCATTTAGCGACCACGCGCCGTTCGGATCCAGCGTGACGCGGGCCTGCGGAAAGCGTTTCGCTAGCGCGACAATAGATTCCGCTTCTTCTTCCCCGGCCAGTACGCCGCCTTTCAGTTTAAAGTCGTTGAAACCATACTTCTCATACGCGGCTTCCGCCAGGCGCACTACCGCATCCGGGGTCATCGCTTCTTCATGACGCAGACGATACCAGTCGCATTTATCATCCGGCTGACTCTGGTACGGCAGCGGCGTTGCCTTACGGTTACCCACGAAGAACAGATAACCCAACATTTCAACTTCGCTACGCTGCTGGCCATCCCCCAGCAAAGAGGCGACGTTTACGCCCAGATGCTGACCTAACAGATCCAACATGGCCGCTTCGATCCCTGTAACCACATGAATAGTGGTACGTAAATCGAAGGTCTGCAAACCGCGACCGCCCGCATCACGATCGGCAAAAGTATTGCGTACTGCATTCAGCACATTTTTGTATTCACCTAACGTTTTGCCTACCACCAGTGGGATCGCATCTTCCAGCGTTTTGCGGATTTTTTCGCCGCCGGGAATTTCACCCACGCCGGTATGACCGGAGTTATCTTTAATAATCACAATATTGCGCGTGAAGAACGGAGCATGTGCGCCGCTCAGGTTCATCAACATGCTGTCATGACCCGCAACCGGAATAACCTGCATAGAGGTAACCAATGGGGTAGAAAATTGTGCGCTCATAATTAAGTCCTTATTCAAAATTAGTGGCGGCCGAAAACGGGACGTTTACGGTCAAAAGTCCATCCGGGGATCAGATACTGCATTGGGCCTGCGTCATTACGCGCGCCACCGGGCAGCGCCTTATAGGCTTCATGTGCTTTCTGTACCTGATCCCAGTCCAGTTCCACGCCCAGACCGGGCGCATCGGGTACCGCAATTTTTCCGTTTTTAATCTCCAGCGGATTTTTGGTCAGGCGGCAATCGCCCTCCTGCCAGATCCAGTGGGTATCAATAGCCGTTGGATTACCCGGTGCTGCCGCACCAACGTGGGTGAACATCGCCAGGGAAATATCAAAATGATTGTTAGAATGGCAGCCCCAGGTCAGGCCCCAGTCGTCGCATAACTGTGCCACGCGTACCGCGCCAGAAAGGGTCCAGAAGTGCGGATCGGCCAGCGGAATATCTACTGAATTCAGCATCACCGCATGGCCCATTTCACGCCAGTTGGTAGCTATCATGTTCGTTGCTACCGGCAGACCGGTTGCACGGCGGAACTCGGCCATCACTTCACGGCCAGAAAAACCCTGTTCAGCGCCGCATGGATCTTCGGCGTAGGTCAGAACATCGTTCAGCCCTTTACACAGGGAGATGGCTTCATCCAGCAGCCAGGCACCGTTGGGATCAACCGTAATACGCGCATCCGGGAAGCATTTTTTCAGCGCACGAGCGGTGTCGATTTCCTGCTCGCCAGGCAGTACACCGCCTTTGAGTTTGAAATCTTTAAAGCCGTAGCGATCCTGCGAAGCCTGAGCCAGACGTACCACTGCCTCACTGTTCATCGCTTGCTGATGACGCAGGTGATACCACTCATGGTTTCCCGACGTACTTTCCAGATACGGTAAATCGGTCTTTGTGCGATCGCCCACGTAGAACAGATAACCGAGTACGGTGACCGCATCGCGCTGCTTGCCCGGCCCTAACAGTTCACAAACCGGCACGTTCAGCGCCTTACCCAGCAGGTCGAGCAATGCGGCTTCCAGCGCCGCTACCGCATTGACCCGTAGTTCAAAGGTCCAGGCGCCTTTGCCAAAGGTGTCAAAATCAGCGGCCTGGTTGCCCTTATGCACCTGCTGCACCACCTTATTCAGGCGCGCCACTTCCTGGCCCAGCACCTGCGGAATCGCATCCACCAGCGTCTGATAAATCACTTCGCCACCTGGCGCTTCACCGATACCGGTGTTTCCGGCATTATCGGTGAGCACCACGATATTACGAGTAAAGTATGCGTTATGCGCGCCGCCAATATTGAGCAGCATGCTGTCATGACCGGCCACCGGGATGACCTTCATATCGGTAATAACGGGACTCGATTGTGTTGTCATCATCATTGTCCTGCGACAGGTTTCAGTTCGATACGTTTAATATCGCCCACCAGCACCAGATAGCTCACCACCGCAATCAGCGCATGTACCCCGACGTAAATCAACGCGCCGTTAAACGAGCCGGTAGTCCCGACGATGTAGCCGATAGCAATTGGCGTGACGATGCCGGAGATGTTGCCAAACATGTTGAACAAACCGCCGCTCAGACCGCTGATCTCTTTAGGTGCGGTATCAGCCATCACTGCCCATCCCAGCGCACCGATACCTTTGCCGAAGAAGGCCAGCGCCATAAAGCCGATGATCATCCACTCCACATTGACGTAGTTACAGAACACCATCACCATCGACAGCAGCATACCGAGTACGATTGGCGTTTTACGGGCGATATTCAGCGAACCGGTACGGCGCATCAGCCAGTCGGAAATAATGCCGCCGAGCACGCCGCCGGCGAATCCGCAAATGGCCGGAACCGAAGCAACAAAGCCAGCTTTCAAAATCGACATACCGCGAGCCTGCACCAGATAAACCGGGAACCAGGTGATAAAGAAGTAGGTCAGCGCGTTAATGCAGTATTGGCCGATGTAAATCCCGATCATCATCCGTGAACCCAGCAGCTGTTTGATTTGCCCCCACTTCACGCTAAACGGCACTTTGGTTTTGGCTGCCGCCTGATCCATGTTGATCAGCGCCCCACCTTCGGCAATGTAATCCAGCTCTTTTTGGTTTACGCCCGGGTGCTGGTTCGGTTCATGAATCACCTTCAGCCAGACGAAGCTGATAACAATCCCAAGACCGCCCATAAAGAAGAACACGTGCGACCAACCCACTTCGTGGGTCAGCCAACCCATGATTGGCGCGAAGATAACGGTGGCAAAGTATTGCGCAGAGTTAAAGATAGCGACCGCCGTGCCCCTTTCCTGTGCCGGGAACCACGCCGCCACAATACGACTGTTGCCGGGGAAGGAGGGCGCTTCAGCTAAACCGACGAGGAAACGCAGGGTAAACAGCGCAACGATAATGCCGAAACCACTGAAGATATCGACAAAACCCTGCAGCAGGGTAAACATGGACCAAATAAAGATGGACCAGAAATAAACGCGTTTTGAACCAAAGCGGTCAAGCAACCAGCCGCCGGGGATCTGGCCGATAACATAGGCCCATGAGAAAGCGGAGAATACATACCCCATCCCTACCGCATCCAGACCAATGTCTTTGGCCATCTCCGAACCGGCAATGGATAAGGTGGCGCGATCACCGTAGTTGAAGGATGTGACGATAAACAGCATCACCACTATCCAGTAGCGAGCGTTAGTGCGTTTTTCCGCGCTGCTCGCCGCCTGACTTAATGAACTCATTGTTGCACTCCTGAATCCTGGCTTTCGCCAGTTCATTCTGTACAGCACCTGTAGGGTGATCAGAATGAGAGGTTAGTGTGTGGCAGTGTTGGTACAGCTCAGGGCCGTTTTATTCTGACTCGCTGCCATTCCGGGAACTGACGGGAAAAGTATATGAAGGAGTGCCACTTGCCCTCACCGTGCATGAACACAACATTAGGGAGACAGTGAGAAGTTGTTTGGGGCATAAGCCCAAAGTAGTGGAAGTTAGTTCACGTAATTGGGGTTTTATTGCCGGGTGGCGGCTTTGCCTGGCCCGGCTTGCGGTTCAAAGGAGGGTTGCATGCCCGTACGAGCGAGGGAGTTATTTAAGCAAGGTTCCCCAGTTTTCTACCCAGGGATTGGATTCGCTTTCCGGTTCAGGATGCTCGCTGGCATCAATCAGCAGCATTTCCCCTACGCGGTGGGCGCTTTGTTCCTGCAACAAAGCATCGAACTGTTTGCCGCCATTGCAGAAATTAACGTAGCTACTGTCGCCCAGCGCAATGACTCCGTAATGCAGATTTGGCTGGAAACCGAGATTATCTTTGATCCCTTGAAACAGCGGTACGATGCTATCCGGCAGATCGCCCTGCCCGGTCGTTGAGGTCACTACCAGCACATATTTATCCTGATATGCCTGCCAGTCGCTAAGCTCCGGATCTTCGAACACCGTGGCTTTATGACCCTGCGCCGTCAAAATAGCTTCGGCCTCTTCGGCAACCAGCAGCGCGTTTCCGTACATCGTGCCGACAAAAATTCCAATTTCCGCCATAACCGTAATCTCCTGGGACTTAAGAATCTATCTGCTCATCCTGACCTGACAGCCCGCTGAACTCAACCCTTTCATTCTCAGGGAGAAGTCCACGCCAGCCAAACTGTGATAACGCCTGCATCCAGACGTCATCCAGTCCGGCGCGAATAACCAACGGTTCACCGGTGAAAGGATGGGTCAGCGCAAGCTGGCTGGCATGCAGCATCAATCGCTGGCAACCGAAATGCTCTGCGGCGCTGCGATTTTGCCGCAAATCACCGTGCTTGCTGTCGCCGATAATCGGATGGCGCAAGTGCGCCAGATGGCGTCTGAGCTGGTGCTTGCGACCGGTTTTAGGGTCCAGCTCCACCAGCCCGTAACGGGTAGTCGGATAACGCCCGGTCGCTACCGGCATTTCTACCGTTGCCAGGCCACGATAATGAGTGACAGCAGGCTGCGGGCCTTTATCATCGCGGGCAAACTTATCGGCAATCTTATCCAGCTCTTCGACCAGCGGGTAATCCAGCACGGCATCATCCATCAGCCAGCCACGCACAATCGCATGATAGCGTTTCTGAATTTGATGATGTTCAAACTGCTGGGACAGCAAACGTCCGGCTTCGCTGGACAGTCCCATCAGCAGCACGCCGGAGGTTGGTCTGTCGAGTCGATGGGCGGTAAATACGTGCTGACCAATTTGGTCGCGCACCGTTTGCATCACCACCACTTTCTCATCCCGGTCGAGCCAACTGCGGTGAACCAACCAGCCCGAAGGTTTATTGACGGCGACCAGCCATTCGTCCTGATAAAGAATTTCCAGCATCAGGCGTTATCACTTGTAAACAGCGCATCCAGCTCCTGCAATGCCGCCAGAAGAATGTCGCGTTGCGGGTGATCGGCTGCCAGCGCCATTTCGTAATACGGTGCGACGGCAAAAGCCTGCGGAAGCGGCTGCGCGTTATCAATCAACGTATGCATACGGGGAATCAACACCCACTGCAGCCACTCGACCGGTTCCATGGTATCCATACAAAAAGGCTGCGTACTGGTAAACAGATGCTCTGCTGGCTCATCCATCCGCCAGTGATGATGTTCACGCAGTAGCGCTTCAAGTGCGTGTAACTGCTGGCGCACACGGTCATGAGTCGTCATGAAATTAACCTCAATGATGAAAAAATCTGGCGCGAAGAATAGCACTAGTGAAGGGAAATAAAAAAAGGGAGCACTGTAAAAACAGTGCTCCCGGTTCGTTTCGCAGCATTCCAGCTACTTTTAGTGCTCCCTGCTCATCCTTGACAACTTTTCCTGTGGTCTTGCGACCGTGTTCATCCTGAACTTTTGCATCCTGCTCACATCACCCCGATGTGAAAACTTCATCCTGAAGTATCCTGGCCATCCAGACCCGCCGAACATCCTGACCGGCTCTCATTCTCCATCCTGGAGGTGTCCTTTAACGCATCCAGCGTCTTCCTCTTTGCTTCGTCCTGAAGCCTGTCCTTGCAACACCGTCCTGGTGTGTCCTGGCGAAGAGCCATCATCCTGATGTTCTCTTCGTTGCGCGACTCCTTGTCGACAGATATAGAATCGCCTGTTTCGCTTTGTCTTACAAGATGCTTACAGGCTTACCCTTACGATTATTTTCGTATGAAAGTTGACAATAAAACACTAACCAATTGAATAATAATAAATTATTATTTTATCAATTCATTAAGTCTTTACTTATCACCTGGCAATGTCCTACAGGGTTTGTAAGAGATCTCTCACAAGATTCAGGGCAAACTGGATTACAGAACTGGCTTAAGTTGAGTGAGGAATTCCGCAAGTGAGGCCGCCAGCACCGTTCGTTTACGGGTTCCCAGCGTTTCTTTGCACACTTCACCGGACAGATTGCACACCGAAATGACGTCAAGCTCATTATCTTGTGTGGCAATAAAAAGCGTAGGTGATAGCTTGAGGCGCTTTTGCGTTACCAGATGACCAATCAGGTTTTCCTGAACGCGCCTGAAGTCATCTTCACTCCAGGTTTGCAGCAGCGTGAGCTTTTCATCCGCAAACTGCGCGTGCATATCACCAGCAAACTGGGTGGTGTAAAAAGCGTGAACGGCAGGTTGTACCACAATATCAAAGGCCCGTTCAACCGCATTGAGGTTATTTTCGCCGACAAAAGGTTGAGGCTGCCAAAATACTGCATCGTCTGTGGAAGAAATGATACACGGAGAAGGTACGCCATACAGCTCTTCGCTGAGCGGCCAACTGTTGTTTTTTTCATGCCATGCGTCGCAATAACGCGTCGTAAAGGCTATCAACGCCTGCGCTGTCAATTCGTCCACTGATTTCTCTCTTCACAAAAGCCAGGATACACTTGTCGCATAGTGTATCTGGTTTATGACGGTGAAACATGTCCTCTTATGAAAATCATCAGGCGCTTAACGGCCTGACACTCGGTAAATCAACGGATTACCGAGACAATTACGATGCAAGTCTGTTGCAGGGCGTTCCGCGCAGCCTGAATCGCGACCCGCTGGATTTAAAGGCCGATAACTTGCCTTTTCACGGTGCGGATATCTGGACGCTATATGAACTGTCGTGGCTGAATGCCAACGGCTTACCGCAGGTTGCGGTCGGTCATGTGGAGCTGGATTACACCAGCGTAAATCTGATTGAATCGAAAAGCTTTAAGCTGTACCTGAACAGTTTTAACCAGACGCGTTTTGATTCCTGGGACGCGGTACGCCAGACGCTGGAAAACGATCTGCGCGCCTGCGCTCAGGGCGATGTCAGCGTGGCGCTGTACCGCCTTGACGAACTGGAAGGGCAGCCGATAGCCCACTTTAATGGGACCTGTATCGACAATCAGGATATCGTCATCGACAACTATCAGTTCAGCACTGCGTATCTGGAAAATGCCGTGAGCGGTGAAAAGGCAGTCGAAGAGACGCTGGTCAGCCATCTACTGAAATCCAACTGTCTGATCACCCACCAGCCCGACTGGGGCTCCATACAAATTCAGTATCGCGGACGCAAAATCGACAGAGAGAAGCTGCTGCGTTATCTGGTCTCCTTCCGCCACCATAATGAATTTCATGAGCAGTGCGTGGAACGTATTTTCAATGACATTCTGCGCTTCTGCCAGCCAGAGAAACTGAGCGTCTATGCACGCTACACGCGACGTGGCGGCCTGGACATTAACCCATGGCGCACCAACACCGATTTCACTCCGGCAACCGGTCGTCTGGTACGTCAGTAATCTTTTTTCTCAATTTTGCGTGCCGGATTCCGCGCACAAGGTTGTGAAAGGTCATAAGCCAGGGCTATTGTAATCAATAGGGAATGACGTGTTGCGTCCCATAAGGAGTTTACTTGATTACACATATTAGCCCGCTTGGCTCAATGGACATGTTGTCGCAGCTGGAAGTCGATATGCTTAAACGCACGGCCAGCAGCGACCTGTATCAACTGTTTCGTAACTGTTCGCTTGCCGTTCTGAACTCCGGCAGTTTGACCGACAACAGTAAAGAACTGCTGTCCCGCTTTGAAAGTTTCGATATTAACGTACTGCGCCGCGAACGGGGCGTGAAGCTGGAACTGATCAATCCACCTGAAGATGCGTTTGTTGATGGACGCATTATTCGTGCGCTACAGGCTAACCTGTTTGCCGTACTGCGCGACATTCTGTTCGTCAATGGCCAGATCCATAACGCCGGTCGTTTTCAGCATCTGGATCTCGAAAGCTCGGTGCATATTACCAACCTCGTATTCTCGATCCTGCGTAATGCCCGGGCGCTGCACGTCGGTGAAGCGCCGAACATGGTCGTCTGCTGGGGCGGTCACTCAATCAACGAAAATGAGTACCTGTATGCCCGTCGCGTCGGCACCCAACTGGGCCTGCGCGAACTGAACATCTGTACCGGCTGCGGTCCGGGGGCGATGGAAGCGCCAATGAAAGGCGCTGCGGTCGGCCACGCCCAGCAGCGATACAAAGACAGCCGCTTTATTGGCATGACCGAACCGTCAATCATCGCCGCTGAACCGCCTAACCCGCTGGTAAACGAACTGATCATCATGCCGGACATTGAAAAACGTCTGGAAGCGTTCGTGCGTATCGCCCACGGTATTATCATCTTCCCGGGTGGCGTAGGGACAGCAGAAGAGCTGCTGTATCTGCTGGGGATCCTGATGAATCCGGCCAACAAAGATCAGGTTCTACCGCTGATCCTGACCGGACCAAAAGAGAGTGCGGATTACTTCCGCGTGCTGGACGAATTTATCGTGCACACGCTAGGGGAAGATGCGCGTCGCCACTATCGCATTATCATTGACGATGCGGCCGAAGTGGCGCGTCTGATGAAAAAAGCGATGCCGCTGGTGAAAGAAAACCGTCGCGACACAGGAGATGCTTACAGTTTTAACTGGTCGATTCGTATCGCGCCCGATCTGCAGATGCCGTTCGAGCCGTCCCATGAAAACATGGCCAACCTGAAGCTGTACCCGGATCAACCCGTTGAAGTATTGGCCGCCGATTTACGGCGTGCATTCTCCGGTATTGTGGCAGGTAACGTGAAGGAAGTCGGGATCCGCGCTATTGAAGAGTTTGGCCCGTACAAAATCCACGGTGACCGCGAAATGATGCGCCGCATGGACGATCTCCTGCAGGGCTTTGTTGCACAACATCGTATGAAGTTACCGGGCACTGCGTATATCCCTTGTTACGAGATCTGCGCCTAACCTTCAACACCCGCTAGCAGCGCTATAGCGGTGACAGTTTTGTCCATATCAAAGCCGGGTTTGGCGCACTTGCCTCCCGGCTTTTTTTAGTGATACCAGTCACATAGCTCCGACAATCATATAAATACCAGTGATGATTCATAAAAAACAGCGCGCTACGCAAACGATTACCTTGAAAAACCAACCGTGATTTATCTTAGAAAATTATTATTAGTCGCCGAAATCATCTAAAAACAACAGTTTTTACAGCTGAACACGCCTATCTTCGCGCCTTCGCTTTCATGAGATATGTCGTTAATGTTAGCCTTCGCGCCCGTAAATTCGCTTTGACTATTTTTTAACAGATTAATGGCCCAAATTTATCCACATAAAAGGTGGATTATTGCATTTGGGATCCCGATCACTGATACATTCATTACTAAAATGTATCTTTCCGCCCGAAAATTATTACGGCGAAAAATTATATAAAAATCGCTCAACGAATTTCGATTTACAGTCGGGTACTTTCTCATTGGATTGACCCCAAACCCGACTTTTTAAGCTTCCTCCAGGAGAAATAGATGGAAAACACTCAAACCAGCACTATCGTTACGGGCCAGACCCGCAGCGCATGGCGCAAAACAGACACCATGTGGATGCTGGGCCTTTACGGCACGGCGATTGGGGCGGGTGTATTGTTCCTGCCGATTAACGCAGGCGTAGGCGGTATGATCCCGCTGATCATCATGGCGATCCTTGCCTTCCCAATGACCTTCTTTGCACACCGCGGCCTGACTCGCTTTGTGCTGTCCGGTAAAAATCCGGGTGAAGACATCACCGAAGTTGTAGAAGAACACTTTGGTGTTGGTGCAGGTAAACTGATTACCCTGCTCTACTTCTTCGCTATCTACCCGATTCTGTTGGTTTACAGCGTAGCAATCACCAACACGGTTGAAAGCTTCCTGACCCACCAGCTGGCGATTACGCCGCCGCCGCGCGCAATCCTGTCACTGATCCTGATTGTCGGCATGATGACCATCGTGCGCTTCGGTGAGCAGATGATCGTTAAGGCGATGAGCATCCTGGTATTCCCGTTCGTTGCGGCTCTGATGCTACTGGCGCTGTACCTGATCCCTCAGTGGAGCGGTGCGATTCTGGAAACCATGTCTTTTGACTCTGCGGCAACCACCGGCAACGGCCTGCTGTTGACCCTGTGGCTGGCAATTCCGGTAATGGTGTTCTCCTTCAACCACTCCCCGATCATCTCCTCCTTCGCCGTGGCGAAGCGTGAAGAGTACGGTGATGAAGCAGAGAAAAAATGCTCCAAGATTCTGGCATTCGCTCACATCATGATGGTACTGACCGTTATGTTCTTCGTCTTCAGCTGCGTGTTCAGCCTGACTCCGGCAGACCTGGCAGCAGCGAAAGAGCAGAACATCTCGATTCTGTCTTACCTGGCGAACCACTTTAACGCGCCGATTATTGCCTGGATGGCACCGATCATCGCGATTATCGCTATCACCAAATCCTTCCTGGGCCACTACCTGGGCGCACGTGAAGGCTTCAATGGTATGGTGATTAAGTCTCTGCGTGGCAAAGGCAAATCCATCGAAATCAACAAACTGAACAAAATCACTGCGCTGTTCATGCTGGTAACCACCTGGATTGTGGCGACGCTGAACCCAAGCATCCTCGGCATGATTGAGACCCTGGGTGGCCCAATCATCGCGATGATTCTGTTCCTGATGCCGATGTATGCCATTCAGAAAGTACCGGCAATGCGTAAGTACAGCGGCCATATCAGCAACGTCTTCGTTGTGATTATGGGCCTGATCGCTATCTCCGCTATTTTCTACTCTCTGTTCAGTTAATTCCCCTGCGCCGCTCCTCGGGGCGGCGCACCTCGATACACAATGGACGCCTCATGATTAGCGTATTCGATATTTTCAAAATCGGCATTGGCCCTTCCAGCTCCCACACTGTTGGCCCGATGAAAGCAGGCAAACAATTCACGGATGACCTGATTGCACGCGGAATTCTCACTGACGTAACCCGCGTAGTGGTTGATGTCTATGGCTCTTTATCTCTGACGGGGAAAGGTCACCATACCGACATCGCGATTATTATGGGCCTGGCGGGTAATCTGCCGGATACCGTAGACATTGATGCCATTCCGTCCTTTATCCAGGATGTGAATACTCATGGGCGTTTGCTGCTGGCAGATGGTCAACATGAGGTCGAGTTCCCGGTCGACAAGTGCATGAATTTCCATGCGGACAATCTGTCCCTGCACGAAAACGGGATGCGCATTACCGCACTGGCGGGCGAAAAGGCTATTTACAGCCAGACTTACTATTCCATTGGCGGTGGGTTCATCGTTGATGAAGAACATTTTGGTTTACCGAACAACTCTCCGGTAAACGTGCCATATCCGTATAAATCCGCAGCTGATTTGCAACGTCATTGCCAGGAAACCGGCCTGTCACTTTCCGGTCTGATGATGCAAAACGAACTGGCGCTGCACAGCAAAGAAGAGCTGGAACAGCACTTTGCTAACGTCTGGGAAGTGATGCGTAGCGGGATTGAACGCGGCATCACCACCGAAGGTGTATTGCCGGGCAAACTGCGCGTTCCGCGTCGTGCTGCTGCGCTGCGTCGCATGCTGGTCAGCAGCGACAAAACCACCACCGACCCGATGGCGGTTGTTGACTGGATTAACATGTTTGCGCTGGCCGTGAACGAAGAAAACGCAGCCGGTGGACGCGTGGTGACTGCACCAACCAACGGTGCATGCGGGATTGTTCCTGCCGTACTGGCGTATTACGACAAGTTTATCCGTGAAGTGAACGCTAACTCGCTGGCACGCTACATGCTGGTCGCGAGCGCCATTGGTTCACTGTACAAGATGAACGCCTCTATCTCTGGTGCCGAAGTCGGCTGTCAGGGTGAAGTTGGCGTCGCCTGCTCCATGGCAGCGGCTGGTCTGGCTGAACTGCTGGGTGGTAGCCCAATGCAGGTGTGCATCGCGGCAGAAATCGGTATGGAACACAACCTGGGTCTGACCTGCGACCCGGTTGCCGGCCAGGTTCAGGTACCGTGCATTGAGCGTAATGCCATTGCTTCGGTTAAAGCGGTGAACGCTGCACGTATGGCGCTGCGCCGTACCAGTGAACCACGCGTGTGCCTCGATAAAGTTATCGAGACCATGTACGAAACCGGTAAAGACATGAACGCCAAATACCGCGAAACCTCTCGTGGTGGTCTGGCGATGAAGATTGTCACCTGCGATTAATTCTCAGCACATTTTCGTATCTGTAGGCCGGATAAGGCGCTCGCCGCATCCGGCTTTTATTGCCTGATGGCGCTTCGCTTGTCAGGCTTACGGATAGCGCTCTTTCGCAATGCTCGTCTCCACTCGTCGTGAATGTTACCCTACAGACTAATTTGTTAGGGAGAACACCGTGGCCGTCCACCTGCTCATTGTTGATGCACTGAATCTCATCCGCCGTATTCACGCCGTACAGGGCTCCCCCTGCGTGGAGACATGCCAGCACGCGCTCGATCAGCTGATTGTGCACAGTCAGCCCACGCACGCCGTGGCGGTATTTGATGACGAAGCGCGTAACAGCGGCTGGCGTCACCAACGGTTACCTGACTACAAAGCCGGTCGCCCGCCGATGCCTGACGATTTACACCAGGAAATGCCCGCCTTACGCGCCGCTTTTGAACAGCGCGGCGTCTGCTGCTGGGTATCCAGCGGGAATGAAGCCGATGATTTAGCCGCCACTCTGGCGGTGAAAGTTAGCCAGGCGGGACACCAGGCGACTATCGTCTCAACCGATAAAGGCTACTGTCAGCTACTCTCCCCAACGCTGCGGATTCGCGATTATTTCCAGAAACGCTGGCTGGATGCGCCGTTTATCGAGAAAGAGTTTGGCGTGCTGCCGCAACAGCTGCCAGATTACTGGGGACTGGCCGGGATCAGCAGTTCTAAAATACCGGGGGTTGCCGGTATTGGTCCTAAAAGTGCCACACAACTGCTGGCACAGTTTCCAACGCTGGAAGCGCTGTATGAACACCTGGATGACGTACCGGAGAAATGGCGCAAGAAACTCGAAGAACATCGGGAGATGGCATTTTTGTGCCGCGATATCGCGCGGCTGCAAACAGACTTACATATCGACGGAAACCTACAGCAGCTACGACTGGCGCGGTAGCCTTATTTCCTGATGGCACTGCGCTTATCCGGCCTACTTATTGTACAACCCTGTAGGCCGGATAAGCGCCAGGTGATTACCAGGCGGTATGGTACAGCTCAACGATATCCCCAAGGCTCGCTTCACGCGGATTTCCCCCGGTACAAACATCGTCAAATGCGGCTTGCGCCAGCGCAGGAATATCCTCTTTACGGACGCCAACATCGCGTAGATGCAGTGGGATACCTACATCGCGATTAAGGGCGAAGACGGCATCCACCGCCGCTTTGCGTGCCTCTGCCAGCGTCAGTCCTTCAACCTTAACCCCCATTACCCGGGCGATATCGCGGAATTTTTCCCCGGTGAATTCGGCGTTATAGTGCATCACGTGTGGCAGCAAAATGGCATTCGCGACGCCGTGCGGCGTGTTGTAGAACGCGCCTAACGGGTGTGCCATGCCATGCACTAATCCCAGACCTACGTTGGAGAAACCCATCCCGGCAACGTACTGGCCCAGAGCCATCGCTTCCCCCGCCTGGCTGTCGCCCACAACGGAACCGCGTAATGACCCGGCAATAATTTCGATGGCTTTAATGTGCAGCGCATCGGTAAGCGCCCACGCAGCCCGCGTGATGTAGCCTTCAATGGCATGAGTCAGTGCATCTACGCCAGTAGCCGCTTTTAATGCAGCAGGCATGCCGTCCATCATGTCAGCATCAATGAACGCCACCTGCGGGATGTCATGTGGATCGACACAAACAAACTTACGCCGATTCTCTTCGTCAGTGATCACGTAGTTAATGGTCACTTCCGCCGCCGTTCCCGCAGTGGTTGGTA
Organism: Citrobacter sp. Cpo069; assembly: GCF_030332785.1. Classification (NCBI taxonomy): domain Bacteria; kingdom Pseudomonadati; phylum Pseudomonadota; class Gammaproteobacteria; order Enterobacterales; family Enterobacteriaceae; genus Citrobacter; species Citrobacter sp. Cpo069. The sequence continues at coordinate 32,451 of NZ_JAOWHD010000061.1, read as the reverse complement.
TAGCCATAACTGGCACGCTCGGGAAGCGTGTCGGCGATAACCCTTCAAGGCTGCGTACATCCGCAAACTCCGGGTTATTGTTAATAATGCCAATCGCTTTACAGGTATCCTGCGGGGAGCCACCGCCAATGGCGACCAGATAGTCTGCGCTGCTTTGCTGAAAGACACTCAATCCTTCCTGCACTACCGCAATGGTTGGATTAGGAATAACGCCTGAATAGATTTCCCATGCCAGACCTGCAGCATCCATTCGGGAAGTCACCTTTTCAACAATGCCGCACTGCACCAGATTTTTATCAGTCACAATCAACGCTTTGCGATAACCACGACGAATAACTTCATCGGTTAATGCGCCAACAGCTCCCCGGCCAAACCATGCCGTTTCGTTCAGAATCATTCTGTTCGCCATCGTTTTATCTCCTATTCCTCAATACGCAATCCATATGTTTTGAATTTTTCCAGCACAATAGCGATAGCCTCATCGTCCAGTACCGGAACCGGATCGGTAATCGCCAGCGTGCTGAGATAAAGCTGCGCCAGCACTTCCACTTCATGCGCTAACCACAGGGCTTTTTCCAGATTTTCCTCGCAGGCGATCAGCCCATGATGCTGCAACAGCGTTGCTTTTCGGTTTTTCAGCGCTACCGCAACGTGCTCGGAAAGCTCACGCGTACCAAACGTCGCATATGGCGCACAGGGAATTGAGTTACCGCCAGCCGCCGCAATCATGTAATGGATTGCCGGGATTGGCCGATTGAGAATAGAAACAGCAGTACAATGCACGGCATGATTATGGACCACCGCCTGAGCATCGGGACGCGTCTGATAAGCGGCCATATGGAACCGCCACTCGCTGGAAGGTAATTTCCCTTCTTCGTGCTGCCCCTCAGCGTTGATGTACACAATGTGGGATTCGGTGAGTTTGTCATACGGAATACCCGTCGGGGTAATTAACATCCCGTCCTGGTAACGCACACTTACATTACCCGCAGTCCCCTGATTCAACCCCAGACGGGTCATTTCCAGGCAGGTATTGATAATCTGCCGTGCCAGCGTATTTCGTTCCATTACTTACCTCTCTCAGTGAGTCAAAATGCGACAACAGAACATTGCTAATACCTCGACGCTCTGTTGATTTAAGCGGGTATTTGCTAACTATCATCATGCTGAATAAAGAGAAGGGAATTTTTAGCACTGGATTTTGTGATGTTCATCAACTAATAACGCTGAATAAAAACATGCAGGCATAATATTACAATTACAAAATGTCCGTTCTTAATAAAACCATTGTAAAACGGTCATTTGCGAATAAATTGTTACCATTGCCCGTTTTCCACTTAACTAATTAATTCGGGCATTATCCCTGTGGCTTTTTAATTTATTTTTCTCAAACGGTCATTGTTTTAAAGAAATTAAAGTGATGATAATCACATAAACCCACACCCTGAGCATAAATGTGACCACCATCATATTAATAGCCGGTTTTTATTTGAAAATGAATTCATGAGTTCATTCATGAAGGCCAATTTTATCTGGCAGGTTACCGGAACTCACCTGGATTAGCAGGTTGGTAAAAATCACCAATCGTACTCTTAAGCTGTTGAACATGCTTATGAACTGATGAGGATGCTATGGGAAACACATCAATACAAACACAAAGTTTTCATGCGGTAGAGCGGGGGCAGACAAAAAATTATGTCATTCCCTTCGCGTTACTCTGTTCACTGTTTTTTCTTTGGGCGGTTGCCAATAATCTTAATGACATTTTATTACCACAATTTCAGCAAGCTTTTACATTAACAAACTTTCAGGCTGGTCTGATTCAATCTGCTTTTTATTTTGGTTATTTCGTCATTCCAATCCCAGCCGGGATCCTGATGAAAAAACTAAGTTATAAAGCAGGCATCATTACCGGATTATTCTTATATGCCATCGGTGCAGCATTATTCTGGCCAGCGGCTGAGGTAATGAATTACACCTTATTCCTGATTGGCCTATTTATTATTGCAGCGGGCTTAGGTTGTCTGGAAACGGCTGCCAACCCCTTTGTAACCGTACTGGGCCCGGAAAGCGGCGGTCACTTCCGATTAAATCTCGCGCAAACTTTTAACTCATTTGGTGCCATTATTGCGGTTGTTTTTGGGCAAAGTCTTATTTTGTCTAATGTGCCACATCAATCTCAAGACGTACTCGATAAGATGGCGCCAGAACAGCTAAGCGCCTACAAGCACAGCCTGGTGTTATCGGTTCAAACCCCTTATATGATCATCGTTGCGGTCGTTTTGCTGGTCGCCCTGCTGATCATGTTTACCAAGTTTCCGACCCTGCAAAGTGACGATCACAGTGACAACGCTCAGAGTTCATTCTCCGCGTCCCTTTCCCGCCTGGTGCGCATTCGCCACTGGCGTTGGGCGGTACTGGCGCAGTTCTGCTACGTCGGTGCACAAACTGCCTGCTGGAGCTACCTGATTCGCTACGCAATCGAAGAGATCCCAGGCATGACGCCAGGTTTCGCCGCCAACTACCTGACCGGCACCATGGTGTGCTTCTTTATCGGTCGTTTCTCCGGCACCTGGCTTATCAGTCGCTTTGCGCCGCATAAAGTGCTGGCCGCATATGCCCTTCTTGCCATGATTCTGTGCCTGATTTCCGCCTTCACCGGTGGCCAGATCGGCCTGCTGGCCCTGACGTTGTGCAGCGCATTTATGTCGATTCAGTACCCAACCATTTTTTCTCTGGGGATCAAAAATCTGGGACAAGACACCAAATACGGCTCGTCTTTTATCGTCATGACCATCATTGGCGGCGGCATTGTGACCCCGGTGATGGGCTTTGTCAGCGATGCCGCTGGCAATATCCCGACCGCTGAACTGGTCCCGGCGCTTTGCTTCGCCATCATCTTTATTTTTGCCCGCTTCCGTTCACAAACGGCAGCCAACTGAATATTTATCCGAATAACGTGAGGAATCTGTGATGAAAAAAATCAGCTTACCAAAAATTGGTATTCGCCCGGTTATTGACGGACGTCGTATGGGTGTACGTGAGTCGCTCGAAGAGCAAACCATGAATATGGCTAAAGCTACCGCAGCGCTTATCACTGAAAAACTTCGTCATGCCTGCGGCGCACAAATTGAATGTGTGATTGCCGATACCTGTATCGCCGGCATGGCGGAATCCGCAGCCTGTGAAGAAAAATTCAGCAGCCAGAATGTTGGCGTGACGATTACCGTTACCCCATGTTGGTGCTACGGCAGTGAAACCATCGACATGGATCCGATGCGCCCGAAAGCGATCTGGGGCTTCAACGGCACGGAACGTCCGGGGGCGGTTTACCTGGCCGCCGCACTGGCAGCTCACAGCCAAAAAGGACTTCCTGCCTTCTCCATCTATGGTCATGACGTACAGGATGCAGACGACACATCTATCCCTGCCGATGTTGAAGAAAAACTGCTGCGCTTTGCCCGTGCCGGCTTAGCGGTCGCCAGTATGAAAGGGAAAAGCTACCTGTCTGTCGGTGGTGTATCAATGGGCATCGCCGGTTCTATCGTCGACCATAACTTCTTTGAATCCTGGCTGGGTATGAAAGTGCAGGCGGTTGATATGACCGAGCTGCGTCGTCGCATTGACCAGAAAATCTATGATGAAACCGAGCTGGAAATGGCGCTGGCGTGGGCGGACAAAAACTTCCGCTACGGCGAAGATCAGAACGCGCAGCAATATAAGCGTAACGCTGAACAAAGCCGCGCAGTGCTGAAAGAAAGCCTGCTGATGGCTATGTGCATTCGCGACATGATGCAGGGTAACAAAAAGCTGGCAGACAAAGGTCTGGTCGAAGAATCCCTGGGCTATAACGCGATCGCCGCGGGCTTCCAGGGGCAACGTCACTGGACCGATCAATACCCAAATGGCGATACCGCCGAAGCGTTGCTCAACAGCTCCTTTGACTGGAATGGCGTTCGTGAACCGTTCGTTGTCGCAACCGAAAACGACAGCCTGAACGGCGTAGCGATGCTGTTCGGCCATCAACTCACCGGCACGGCCCAGGTCTTTGCCGATGTGCGCACCTACTGGTCGCCAGAGGCGGTTGAACGCGTGACGGGTAAACCGCTGACCGGCCTTGCTGAGCACGGCATCATTCACTTGATTAACTCCGGTTCTGCGGCACTGGACGGTTCCTGCAAACAGCGCGACAGCGAAGGTAAACCGACCATGAAACCACACTGGGAAATCTCGCAGAAAGAGGCGGATGAATGCCTGGCGGCAACCGAATGGTGCCCGGCTATTCACGAATACTTCCGCGGGGGCGGTTACTCATCTCGCTTCCTGACTGAAGGCGGTGTGCCGTTCACCATGAGCCGTATCAACATCATCAAAGGGTTGGGGCCGGTGCTACAAATCGCGGAAGGCTGGAGCGTGGAGTTGCCGAAAGATATGCACGACCAGCTTGATGCGCGTACCAACTCCACATGGCCAACCACCTGGTTTGCTCCGCGCTTAACCGGCAAGGGCCCGTTCAGCGACGTCTATTCCGTCATGGCTAACTGGGGCGCTAACCACGGGGTGCTGACGATTGGTCACGTAGGTGCGGACTTTATCACTCTGGCTGCCATGCTGCGTATCCCGGTGTGCATGCACAACGTGGAAGACGAGAAAATTTATCGTCCTTCCTCCTGGGCCGCCCACGGTATGGATACGGAAGGTCAGGATTACCGCGCTTGTCAGAACTACGGTCCGCTGTATAAGCGTTAAACATCGAGCGATTGCCTGATGGCGGCGCGGCCTACGAAGCACACGGTTTTGTAGGCCGGATAAGGCGAAGCCGCCATCCGGCAATAGGTAATCTCCCAGGAGCAATTATGAAACAAGAGGTTATTCTGGTTCTCGACTGTGGCGCGACCAACGTACGGGCCATTGCCGTTGACCGACAGGGAAAGATTGTCGCCCGCGCAGCGACCCCGAACGCCAGTGACATCGCCGCAGAAAACAGTGCCTGGCACCAATGGTCGCTGGAGGCCATTCTGCAGCGCTTTGCCGACTGCTGTCAGCGGCTTTCCTCACAATTGGCCGCCTGCCAAATTCGCGGGATCGCCGTCACCACCTTCGGCGTGGATGGCGCGCTGGTGGATAAGAACGGCAAACAACTGTACCCGGTGATCAGCTGGAAATGCCCACGTACCGCAGCGGTAATGGAGAATATCCATCGCTACATGTCACCGCAGCAACTGCAGGAAATCTCCGGCGTTGGGGCGTTTAGCTTCAATACGCTGTACAAACTGGTGTGGCTGAAAGAGAACCACCCGCAATTACTGGAACAGGCGCACGCCTGGCTGTTTATCTCGTCGCTTATCAACCAACGTTTAACCGGCGAGTTCACAACTGACATCACCATGGCGGGAACCAGCCAGATGCTGGATATCCAGCAACGTGATTTCAGCCAGGACATTTTGCAGGCAACAGGCATACCGCGTCGCCTGTTTCCGCGCCTGGTTGAAGCAGGCGAACAAATTGGGGTACTGCAACGCGAGGCCGCCAGCCAGCTCGGACTTCCAGAGGGTATTCCAGTCATCTCTGCCGGACACGACACACAGTTTGCGCTATTTGGCGCAGGAGCCCAACAGGATGAACCGGTACTCTCTTCCGGCACATGGGAAATTCTGATGGTACGCAGTGCGCAGGTAAATACCTCCCTGCTCAGTCATTATGCGGGCTCCACCTGTGAGCTGGATAGTCAGGCTGGGCTTAACAATCCCGGTATGCAGTGGCTGGCCTCCGGTGTGCTTGAATGGGTTCGTAAGCTGTTATGGACCGCGGACACGCCCTGGCAAACGTTGATTGATGAAGCTCGGGATATTCCCGCTGGTGCCGAAGGGGTGAAGATGCACTGCGACCTGCTGGCCTGTCAGAATGCGGGCTGGCAAGGGGTTACCCTCAATACTACCCGTGGACACTTTTATCGCGCCGCGCTGGAAGGACTGACAGAACAGCTGCAGCGGAATCTGCAAACGCTGGAAAAAATCGGCCATTTCCAGGCCACTGAACTGCTATTAGTTGGCGGGGGCAGCCGCAACATCTTGTGGAACCAAATCAAAGCGAACGTTCTCGGGATCCCTGTCAAAGTGCTGGATGATGCCGAAACCACCGTGGCAGGCGCCGCAATGTTTTCCTGGTCAGGCATCGGGGAATTTACCTCCCCGGAGCAGGCGCGCGAACAGGTGCGCTATCAGTACCGTTACTTCTATCCGCAAACCGAATCCGAACTCACAGGAGTCGAGTAACATGCTTAAAACGATATCTCCCTTAATTTCCCCCGACTTACTGAAAGTGCTGGCCGAAATGGGACACGGCGATGAGATTATCTTTTCCGATGCCCACTTCCCGGCCAACAGCATGGGGCCACAGGTCATCCGCGCTGACGGTCTGCTGGTCAGCGATCTGCTGCGGGCGCTTATTCCACTATTTGAACTGGACAGCTACGCCCCACCGCTGGTGATGATGGCTGCGGTTGAAGGCGACACTCTCGATCCTGACGTTGAGACTCGCTATCGTCAGGCACTTTCATTACAGACCCCCTGCCCGGACATCACGCGTATTGACCGCTATGCCTTTTACGAACGAGCACAAAAGGCGTTTGCGATCGTTATCACAGGAGAGCGGGCAAAGTACGGGAATATTCTTTTAAAAAAAGGGGTAACGCCGTAATCTCTGGTCAGAATGCCCGTCAGGTACGGGCATTCATCATAAGATGAGGATCAGAACATGAAAGCGGCGCGCCAGCAGGCAATCGTAGATCTGCTTACTAACCACAAAAGCCTGACAACCGAAGCCCTGGCTTTGCAGCTTAACGTCAGCAAAGAGACCATCCGCCGCGATCTCAGCGAGTTACAGACCCAGGGAAAAGTGTTACGCAACCACGGTCGGGCCAAAGTTATTCACCGGGAAAATCAGGACAGCGGTGACCCATTTCATATTCGACTCAAAAGCCACTATGCGCACAAAGCGGATATCGCCCGTGAAGCGTTGGCATGGATCGAAGAAGGTATGGTGATTGCCTTAGACGCCAGCTCTACCTGCTGGTATCTGGCGCGACAGTTACCGGACATCAACATTCACGTTTTTACCAACAGTCAGCCCATCTGCCAGGAATTGGCTAAACGTGAACACATTCAGCTTATCAGCTCCGGCGGTCGCCTTGAGCGCAAATACGGTTGCTACGTTAATCCCTCGCTTATCTCGCAGCTAAAACCACTCGAGATTGACCTGTTTATTTTTTCCTGCGAAGGGATCGACAGCGACGGTGCGCTCTGGGACTCAAATGCAACCAACGCAGACTTCAAATCCATTCTGCTTAAGCGTGCATCGCAGTCTTTATTACTGATCGATAAAAGTAAATTTAATCGTTCGGGAGAGGCCAGAATTGGGCATCTGGATGATGTGACGCATATTGTTTCAGATACACAGCTGATTGAAGCAATCCAGGCCGAATAGGGCGATTACGCCGCCATCCGGCCAGGATTGTAGCCTTATCGCTCGTCGCGACGACCGCCAACGGCAGCCCACAGACGACGTACGTGAACGGTTACTTCTTCACGGTCATGATACAGCTGACGCGCCTGAATCTGGGCATTTACACCATGTTCATCAAGCTGGGCCTGAATGTAAGCCAGGTTCTGTGATACCTCTTCGTAGCGTTTTTTCATCGGCAGCTTGAGGTTGAAGATCGTCTCACGACACCAGCCGTTGACCAGCCATTGTGCCATCAGCGCGGCAACCTTCGCCGGCTTCTCCACCATGTCACAGACCATCCACGAAATGTTATTGCGATTCGGACGGTACTTAAATCCGTCTTCACGTAGCCAGGTGACCTGTCCGGTATCCATCAGGCTTTGCGCCATCGGACCGTTATCCACGGAGTAAACCCACATATTGCGTTTAACCAGCTGATAGGTCCATCCGCCCGGGCAGGCGCCTAAATCCACCGCATACATTCCGTTCGCCAGACGCTCATCCCATTCATCGGCAGGGATAAACACGTGCAGCGCTTCTTCCAGCTTGAGCGTTGAACGGCTCGGCGCATCGGCTGGAAACTTCAGACGCGGAATCCCCATGTAAAACGGTGAGTTATTGTCAGGCCAGGAATAGCCTGTATAACAACAGCCAGGGGCGATAAAGAAGACGTGAACCACCGGACGTTTTGGCGTTTCATACTTTGCCAGTACGCCTGCTTCGCGCAGCGCTGCACGCAACGGTACGGTAAATTTACGGCAAAATTTAACCAGCTCTTTGCTTTCATTGGTGTCGGCAACTTCTACTCGCAGATCGCCACCCTTTTCCACCACACCCTGCAACATGCCAACGATCGGTGTAATACGATCTTCCGGCGGTAAGTATTGCAGAAGCTCGCCCACCACAAACATTTGACGAGCAAAAATCAGCGAACTAAACGGCAGCTCTTTCACTAACTTTTCAGCATCGTCCTGCTGATAGCATTCGAAGATGACGTAACCCGCATTGTCTTTCACGCGGGCAAAACCGAAGATTTCCCGGCGTCCTGCTTTATCCGTAATTTCTGCGGCGCACTCTTTTTCAAAACCTGGGCGACACAACAATACAACCTTATTCATGGCTAACGCCCTTACGTTTCAATCGAATAGCGCCCACTAACATCAGCGCCCAGCCTACGAGGAAGCTGAAGCCGCCGACAGGGGTAACAAACGCCCACAGGCGTAAATGAGAGAGCGCGAGACAATACAGGCTGCCGCTAAACAGCACTGTACCTAATGCCAGAAACACGCTACTCCAGTAAAACCAAATACTAATGCGCCGTTGCATGGCGACGGCCAGGCCAAAGATAGCCAGCGTATGAAACGCCTGATACTCAAGGCCGGTCTGAATCCACCCCATTTCAACAACACCGAGGGTTTTGCTCAGAACATGTGCCCCAAAGGCGCCCAACGCCACAAAAATAAAGCCACTTACGGCGGCAAAAATCAGCATAAAACGGCTGGTCATTTGAATACCCTACGTAAATTATTGTTCATAACGAAAGCGGAATTTTTCTTGTTCCGTGGCCGCTTTCGCCAGAATCCACTGACGGAAGGCGGCTATTTTACCCAGTTCTGCCTGACTGTCATGACAAACCAGATAAAATGCGTTTTTGCTGACCAGAACATCGTTAAACGGACAGACCAGACGTCCGGCTTCAATTTCGGACTGCGCCATGACGTTGTTAGCCAGCGCGATCCCCTGTCCATGGATTGCAGCCTGTAGCACCATGGCGCTATGGCTGAAGATAGGTCCCTGCTGTACGTTGATATGATTCAGGCCAAGCTGGCGCGTATAGGCTTGCCAGTCTCGTCGCGACGCATCATGCAATAACGTGTGTTTTGCCAGGTCGTCCGGTGTCTTTAGCGGTTTATCACCGGTAAGCAACAGCGGAGAGCAGACCGGCAATAAATATTCTGCGTACAATTTTTCAACGCGCAGACCCGGCCAGTTGCCGCGTCCGTAGAAAATCGCCACATCAACATCATCAGCCAGTTTGTCTTCCTGACGGTCCACCGCCTGGATCCTGACATCGATTCCCGGATAAGCTGAGTTAAAGCTAGAGAGTCTGGGCACCAGCCATTGGATCGCAAAACTGGGCAATAAACTAACGGTAAGCGCACCTTTTGCACTGCGTGCCTGAAGTTTACGCGTCGCGTCGGTTAATTGCGAAAAAATCTCTTTAATGTCGAGAAAGTAGCTTTGACCTTCTTCCGTTAACAGCAAAGATCGATTGCGTCGACGAAACAGTTTTAGCCCCAAAAAATCCTCAAGTGACTTGATTTGGTGACTTACTGCGGCCTGCGTCACAAAAAGCTCTTCTGCTGCGCGAGTAAAGCTTAAATGACGCGCTGCAGCATCAAAAACACGTAACGCATTTAAGGGTGGTAATCGTTTTGACATGACTTTTAGGCTTTGATGTTAAATGAATTTAACAATTAGCTAACAGGCTGTAACCTATTAGTTTTTTTTATCTGAGCCATTATAAATTGTCCGTTGAGGTTCTACCAGCAAATACCTATAGTGGCGGCACTTCCTGAAGCCGGAACGAAAAGTTTTATCGGAATGCGTGTTCTGGTGGGCTTTTGGCTTACGGTTGTGATGTTGTGTTGTTGTGTTTGCAATTGGTCTGCGATTCAGACCATGGTAGCAAAGCTACCCTTTTTCACTTCCTGTACATTTACCCTGTCTGTCCATAGTGATTAATGTAGCACCGCCAAATTGCGGTGCTTTTTTTTGTCCACATTTCGTCGATGGCCGACCGGCTGTTATTGCTCCAGTTCTACCATCTCTTTCACGTCAGTGCGGTTAATCTGCTGTTTGTTGCCGTTAGCGTCTTTATACGAAATCATCCCCGTCTCATTATCGGTCTGTGGTTTACCATCAGCTACGATTGAGCGGCCATCATTGGTGTGCATCACGTAATTCGAACCAGAACAGGCGCTCAGGGCAAAAGTCAGCATACAGGCAGAAATAATGGCGGCAGTCTTTTTCATCTTCTTCTCCTTAAAGCGATTTATGCTATTAAAAACATACTCCGTAACAGGCAAAATTGTTCGCCTAACGCTATTTAGCATAAGACACTGAACGGGCTTTGCCAGGATATCCAGAGTATTCCGATGGTTAGCACAACCCTTGTATCAATGCCCTTTTTGCGCCACGATCGGTTTACTGAACTGAGGAATACCATGAACGCTTTTAACCCCGCGCACTTTCGCGCACAATTTCCCGCACTCAACGATGCTGGCGTCTATCTCGACAGCGCTGCTACGGCGCTAAAGCCGCAGGCGGTCATTGAGGCTACCCATCAGTTTTATAGCCTGAGTGCCGGGAACGTCCATCGCAGCCAGTTTGCTGAAGCCCAGCGCCTGACCGCACGCTATGAAGCCGCGCGGGAAAAAGTCGCACACCTGATTAATGCGTCGGATGACAAAACCATCGTCTGGACCCGCGGCACAACGGAAGCGATCAACATGGTTGCCCAAAGCTATGCGCGTCCACGCCTTCAACCGGGTGATGAGATTATCGTTAGCGCAGCGGAACATCACGCCAACCTCGTTCCCTGGCTGATGGTCGCGGAGCAAACGGGGGCTAAGGTCGTCAAACTCCCACTCACCCCCCATTTATTGCCAGACGTTGAGCGCCTCACGCAGCTCATTACCCCGCACAGCCGCATTCTGGCGCTCGGGCAAATGTCGAACGTCACCGGTGGCTGCCCGGATCTGGCCCGCGCCATTACGCTCGCCCATGCGGCTGGCATGGTGGTGATGGTTGATGGTGCCCAGGGGATTGTGCATTACCCTGCCGATGTACAGCAGTTGGATATTGATTTCTATGCGTTTTCAGGCCACAAGCTATATGGCCCCACCGGTATTGGCGTGCTGTACGGTAAGCCGGAACTGTTGGAAGCCATGTCTCCCTGGCTTGGGGGCGGTAAGATGATTAGCGAAGTCAGTTTTGACGGTTTCACCACTCAGCCCGCACCATGGAAGCTGGAAGCCGGTACGCCTAACGTTGCAGGCGTTATCGGGCTAAGCGCGGCGCTCGAATGGCTGGCGGACGTCGACGTTGCGCAGGCCGAAAACTGGAGCCGGGGTCTGGCGACGCTGGCAGAAGATGCCCTTGCGAAACGCCCTGGCTTTCGTTCCTTCCGCTGCCAGGACTCCAGTCTGTTAGCCTTTGATTTCGCGGGTGTTCATCACAGCGATATGGTCACTCTGCTGGCCGAATATGGCATTGCGCTGCGCGCGGGGCAACACTGCGCACAGCCGCTGCTGGCGGAACTTGGCGTATCCGGAACACTACGCGCCTCATTTGCCCCTTATAATACCCAAAGCGATGTGGAAGCGTTGGTCGCAGCCGTCGACCGCGCGCTGGAAATATTGGTGGATTAATGACAAGCCCTCTGTTCGCCGGACACCCGTTTGGCACAACCGTAACCGAAGAGACGTTACGCAATACCTTTATCCCGCTTACTCAGTGGGAAGATAAATATCGCCAGCTGATTCTGCTGGGTAAGCAGTTGCCGGCGCTCCCGGATGCGCTAAAGGCGCAGGCCAAAGAAATTGCGGGCTGCGAAAACCGCGTCTGGCTGGGGCATACTCTTCATGAGAATGGCACTCTGCATTTCTTCGGCGACAGCGAAGGTCGAATAGTACGTGGGCTGTTGGCGGTATTACTCACCGCGGTCGAAGGTAAAACGGCAGCCGAGTTACTGGCGCGTTCGCCGATGGCGTTATTTGACGAACTGGGTTTACGCGCGCAGCTCAGCGCCTCGCGTAGCCAGGGACTACATGCTCTGAACGAAGCGATTCTCGAGGCGGCCCAGAAAGCCGGATGACGACGCAGATACGTCTTATCCGGCCTACAACACTGCACGAACCGTAGGTCGGATAAGCGTAGCGACATCCGACACAATCAGGCCTGACGCGCGGCCTTCGCCATCATCTTCTTCAGCGCATGGGAGACAGCAACAAAGCCAAAGGTGGCTGTCACCATGGTGGCCGCGCCAAACCCGGACGCGCAATCCATACGCTTCGGCCCTTCCGCCGTCGCTTTCATCGCACATACCGAGCCATCCGCCTGCGGGTAAACCAGCGCTTCGGTCGAGAACACACAGTCCACGCCCAGCTTGCCTTTGCTGTTTTTCACCACGCCAAAATCGCTTTTCAGCCGCTCACGTAGCTTGGCCGCCAGCGGATCCTGGATGGTTTTTGCCAAATCAACGACCTGAATCTGGGTAGGATCGATCTGTCCGCCCGCACCACCGGTGGTCACCAGCGGAATTTTATTACGTCGACAGTACGCGATCAGTGCCGCTTTTGGGCGCACGCTATCAATCGCATCGATGACGTACGAAAATCCCGCATTCATATATTCAGCAACGTTATCTGGCGTAACAAAATCATCGACCACGTTCACCCGGCAATCCGGGTTAATCTGTCGGATACGCTCCGCCATCACTTCAGCTTTTGCCAGACCGACGTTATCACGCAGCGCATGGATCTGGCGGTTTGTATTGGTGACGCACACATCATCCATATCAATGAGTGTGATAGCGCCAATACCGGTTCGCGCCAGCGCTTCCGCCGCCCATGACCCTACTCCGCCAATCCCAACCACGCAAACGTGCGATTGGGCAAACAGCTGCAACGCATTTTCGCCATACAGACGTGCCGTACCGCCAAAACGTTGGCGCCAGGCATCGCTAATAACCACAGACATAGAACCTCAAATTCATTAATACCGAGCAGTCTGACTGCCTGATGTCGGCTACGCCTTATCAGGCCTACTCAATAATGTAGGCTTGATAAGCGAAGCGCCATCCGGCAATTAACCGCTGAACACGTTACCCGCACCCGGCGCCGTTTTTAGTACCCATACGCGACCGTAGTGATTATACCACCCGGCACGGTGTCCGGCGTCAGCGCCAATACCCTGATAGATATCGAAGTGTTGCCCTTTAATAGCCCCACCCACATCTAACGCCACCATCAGGCGCAGTTCGTACTGGCCAGTAAACTTGCCGTTATTGTCCAGTAACGGGACTTCCGCCAGTAACGTTGTGCCCGCAGGAATGATACTACGGTCAGAAGCTACGGACGCGCGGCCAATCAGCGGCACCGCGCTGGCCCCTTTTACCGGAGCAAAAGATTGCGGTTTAAAGAAGACAAACGATGGGTTCTGCTCCAGCAGCTCACGCACTTCGGCTTCGCTGTGCGTTTCACCCCAGTGGCGAATAGCCTGCATCGACATATCTTCTTTTTTCACTTCGCCACGGTCGATAAGCACTTTACCGATACTGCGATAGGCGTGGCCGTTTTTCCCGGCATAGCTAAAGAAGTTGAGCGGGCTGCCATCGCCAAAATCGATGTAACCACTGCCCTGAACATCCATAATGAAGTTATCCATCAGGGAGTTGCTGTATGCCAGAATATAATTGTCGCTTAGCGCGCCCGCGTAGATCTCGGCACGAGAGGGTAAGCGCCCACGTTTTGGTGGCATGCGATAGATAGGATACTGAAACTCGCCCTGGCGCGTATGGCGCGCCTGGATAACCGGTGTGTAGTAACCGGTAAACTGGACGTTACCGTAGTTGTCCGCCCCTTCCATTTGCCAGGCATCAATACCAAACTGGCGCATACTGCGCGTATCACCGCCCGCACGTAACCATTGCTGGATAGCGTTGTAGACGTCGCTCTGGTTGCCGTACAAACGTGGCGAAGCGCTGCGAATTTGATTAACCTGCTCGGCGAAATCACCGGCATTGATTGGCGCGCCAACCGCATCAGGCTGGTTCACCAGTGAGAAAGGCTGGGTAAATTTCCCGTCTTTATACTGCTGCCCACGATCGGTAGGTTTTGAGGAACACGCGGCGAGCATCGCGACTACAGCTCCCGCCAGAAGATATTTTGCCCAACGTCCTTTCATTGTTCTCGTCTTATGTTGCCTGAATGCGAGACGAAGATAACAAACCCCCGAACCTAATGAAATGCGTATACATACCCGAACGCAAATTTTGAGCAAAAAATAATCCAGAATGCGTTGTTTTTGTTCATTTTCACCCTAAAAACGTGATCAAGGTGAAAAAAGGGTTGCATGAAAATGCGAGCAGAGTATAGTGCGCATCCACGGACGCGGGGTGGAGCAGCCTGGTAGCTCGTCGGGCTCATAACCCGAAGGTCGTCAGTTCAAATCTGGCCCCCGCAACCAATTAAAATTTGATATAAGATTTTTGCAAAGTAGTTCGGATCACAGCAAGGCGGCGACGCAGTGAATCCTTAGGAGCTTACTCCAGTAAGTGACTGAGGTGAACGAGGAAAGCCAACGCTGATGTGGTTTGAAATACGAAGCAAAAAGACGGACGCGGGGTGGAGCAGCCTGGTAGCTCGTCGGGCTCATAACCCGAAGGTCGTCGGTTCAAATCCGGCCCCCGCAACCAATCAAATTTGATAAAATATAAGCAGTACGGTGACGCGGGGTGGAGCAGCCTGGTAGCTCGTCGGGCTCATAACCCGAAGGTCGTCGGTTCAAATCCGGCCCCCGCAACCAACACATTAAACACCTTAACGGGTGTTTTTTTGTTTCTGCCGCCCATAAAAAAGCGCTTTTCAGCGCTTTTTTGTTATCCCCTTCTCGCCAGCGTCGCCCCATCGGCGAAGTAGGCTTTAATCCCTGCCAGAATAGACTCTGCAACTTCCTGCTGGAAGGTCGCCGTTTTGAGTTTGCGCTCTTCCTCAACGTTACTGATAAATGCCGTTTCGACCAGAATAGACGGGATATCCGGCGCTTTTAGTACCGCAAACCCGGCCTGTTCAACCTGGTTCTTGTGCAGATTGTTGATTTTGCCAAGCTTACTCAATACCGCTTTACCAAACTTCAGGCTGTCGGCGATGGTCAGCGACTGCACCATGTCGAACATGGTGTGGTCGACGTAGCGGTCACCGCTCTTACTGACACCACCAATGAGATCCGAGGCGTTCTGGGTCTGCGCCAGATATTTCGCGGCGGTACTGGTCGCACCTTTGGTCGAGAGCGCAAACACCGACGAACCGCTGGGTTGTCGACTGGTAAAGGCATCGGCGTGAATAGAGACAAACAGGTCAGCACGCTGCTTCTGCGCTTTCGCCACGCGGACTTTAAGCGGAATGAAGATATCTTCATTTCGTGTCATAAAGACCTTCATGTTGCCCTCTTTCTCTATGAGGGCTCGCAGGCGGCGGGCAATCTGCAGCACCACATCCTTTTCACGCGTCTTGTATTTCCCCACCGCACCGGAGTCTTCTCCGCCGTGGCCTGGATCCAGCATAATGACAATGGGACGATCGCGCCCCGCTTTACCCGGCTGCGGGCCACTTTGTGCAGGTGGCACCTGTTTATCCAGATCGCCCTTGTTGTAATCTTCCAGCAATGCCAGCAGCGGATCCTGAACGTCCTGGGCATTCGCGGGATAGAGATCCATTACCAGACGTTCTTTAAAGCCTGCCACCGGAGCCAGCGCAAAAAGTTGCGGCTTCACATTCTGTTTCAGCTCGAACACCATCCGCACGGTCTTAGGATCAAACTGGCCAACGCGCGCCGACTTAATATACGGATCGTCAGGACGAATCTGCGTCCCAATGCCCTTGAGCACCGAGTTCAAATTAACATCTTCAATATCCACAACCACACGCTCAGGATTACTCAGGGCAAACTGTTTGTATTTCAGCAGACGGTTAGATTCTACCGTAACGCGAGTGTAGCTGGACGCAGGCCAGATACGTACGGCAACGACCTGACTCACGGCCGCCAGACCCACCTGGCTGACGCTCAAAAGCCACATAGCACCCGCACCTTTCAATAAACGGCGGCGACTGATTGCTGAATTGGATCCCGACATGCTTCTCCCGAGCAAAGAAATCTTTTTTAGAGGTAATACGTAAAACGTCCGAATTGACCGGAAACTTTAGCGAATGACGCATAATCTGTCATCTATAAAAGGGTAAACATTCTTTTTATATTCACGGCATTACTGAGAAAAATCTTCGGCATGGGTAAAAATTACGCTTGCGCACAGCGCAAAAACAGAATAAAAATACACAAATTACGAATAATCATGCAATGAGGGTGTGCCGTGGTGAAGGAGCGTAGAACCGAACTGGTACAGGGATTCCGCCATTCTGTTCCCTATATCAATACCCATCGGGGAAAAACGTTTGTCATTATGCTGGGCGGCGAAGCCATCGAGCATGAAAACTTTTCCAGTATCGTCAATGACATTGGTCTTCTTCATAGCCTCGGCATCCGCCTGGTCGTGGTCTATGGCGCACGACCGCAGATTGATGCCAACCTTGCGGCGCATCATCATGAGCCGGTGTACCACAAAAATACGCGCGTTACCGACGCTAAAACGCTGGAGCTGGTCAAGCAGGCTGCGGGATTACTTCAGCTTGATATTACCGCCCGCCTGTCGATGAGCCTGAATAATACGCCATTGCAGGGTGCTCACATCAATGTGGTTAGCGGTAATTTTATTATCTCTCAGCCGCTGGGCGTTGATGACGGCGTAGATTACTGCCATAGCGGGCGTATTCGTCGTATTGATGAAGATGCCATTCACCGCCAGTTAGACAGCGGCGCAATTGTGCTGATGGGCCCGGTCGCCGTTTCCGTCACCGGTGAGAGCTTTAACCTGACGTCAGAAGAGGTCGCCACGCAGTTGGCTATCAAACTGAAGGCCGAGAAAATGATCGGCTTTTGCTCCTCTCAGGGTGTCACCAACGATGACGGCGATATTATTTCCGAGCTGTTTCCTAACGAAGCTCAGGCTCGCGTTGAGTTGCAGGAAGAGAAAGGCGATTACAGCTCCGGCACGGTGCGCTTCCTGCGTGGGGCAGTGAAGGCCTGTCGCAGTGGCGTACGCCGTTGCCATCTGATCAGCTATCAGGAAGATGGTGCATTGCTGCAGGAACTGTTCTCCCGCGACGGGATCGGTACGCAGATCGTAATGGAAAGCGCCGAGCAGATCCGTCGCGCTACCATTAACGATATCGGCGGGATTCTGGAGCTTATCCGCCCGCTGGAGCAGCAAGGTATTCTGGTGCGCCGCTCGCGCGAGCAGTTGGAAATGGAGATCGACAAATTCACGATTATTCAGCGTGATAACCTGACCATCGCCTGTGCCGCTCTGTACCCTTTCCCGGAAGAGAGAATTGGCGAAATGGCGTGTGTAGCAGTGCATCCGGACTACCGTAGCTCGTCACGCGGGGAAGTGTTGCTGGAACGAATCGCCGCGCAGGCCCGGCAAATGGGGTTGAGCAAGCTGTTTGTGTTAACCACACGCAGCATCCACTGGTTCCAGGAGCGCGGCTTCACGCCGGTGGATATCGACCTGCTGCCGGAAAGCAAGAAAGAGATGTACAACTATCAGCGGCGGTCAAAAGTGCTGATGGCGGATTTGGCATAGGAGTGGTTGCCGGATGCGGCATAACTGCCTTATCCGGCCTACATCGCTGGCACATCTTTTTAGGCCGGATGGCGCTGACGCTTATCCGGCCTACATCTACATCATGCCGTCATTAAATAATGCTGACAGTCCGCTGCGGCGTTCAGTGCGGGTGGCAATGGCGCGGCTCAATATCCGCTCATCGGCATACAGCGACAGGCGGCGGCGCGCGCGGGTAACGGCGGTATAGACCAGCTCGCGGGTAACCACGGGTGAATGCTGGCTGGGTAAAATCAACGCCGCGTGGTCAAACTCAGATCCCTGCGATTTGTGCACCGTCATCGCCCAGGTGGTTTCATGTTCAGGCAAGCGGCTGGGCTGCACCGATTTGATAGAACCATCCGGCAGCGCAAACCACACCCTCAGGCCCTGTCCACGGTCGAGTGCAATGCCGATATCACCGTTAAATAATCCCAGCGAACTGTCATTGCGCGCGATCATCACCGGCCTTCCCTCATACCAGCGGCTATGGGTCAAACGATGAATTTTACGTTTTTGCGCCATCACCTGCTCAATGCGTTCATTCAAACCACTAACGCCAAACGGACCTTCCCGCAGGGCGCATAGCAGTTGATACTCATTGAAGGCCTGAATGACAGCCCCCGGCTCCGCACCCTCGTGCAACAAATCCAGGTAGTGCCCATATCCCGACAGCGCCTCATCCAGCATCGCGGCATAATCCTCGCTGCTTTGTAGCGTGCTTTTTTCGATGTCGCTAAATCCCTGCTGGAACACCGTTTTTATCGCAGTTTTGTCGCCGCGATTAATCGCCGCGGCCAACTGACCGATTCCGGAATCGCTGCCGAAACGGTAGCTCTTTTGCAGCAGGCACAGACTGTCGCGCAACGCTGCTGCCTGAATTCCCGAACCGGCAGGAATAGCGCTCCCGGTCAGGCGACTGAGCTGGCGGGCGCGTTCCGGGGTAAACCCGTCACCGACGAAAGCACAGATATCCCCCAGCACGGCCCCCGCTTCGACGGAAGCGAGCTGGTCGCGATCGCCCAGAAAAATCACCCGTCCGTGCGGCGGCAGCGCATCGATAAGGCGCGACATCATCGGTAAATCAATCATCGAGGCTTCATCCACCACCAGCACATCCAAATGCAGCGGGTTTCCCGCATGATGACGCAGGCGCTGACTGCCAGGCTGAGCGCCTAATAATCGATGCAGCGTACTGGCGTCATCGGGGATGCGTTTCTTTTGCTCATCGGTTAGCGGTAGCTCTCGTAGCGCCGCTCCCAGTGAGGCGGTCAGGCGCGCAGCCGCTTTTCCCGTTGGCGCCGCCAGTCGAATACGACAGCGCTCACCGTCCGCCATTTGAATCAACGCCGCCAGCAGCCTTGCGACCGTTGTCGTTTTTCCCGTCCCCGGTCCGCCTGAGATCACCGATATCCGGCGGGTGAGCGCAACAGCAGCGGCTACTTTTTGCCAGTTAACCCCCTCCGATGGCGGAAACAGCGCCGCCAGCGTGTGGGTCAGCCGTTGTTCATCCACTTCAATGGCGTGGTTCACTTCACTGAAAAAGCGAGCCACCGTACGTTCGTTGTGCCACATCCGGTTCAGATACAAGCGATCGCCGTACAGCACCAGCGGCGTGGGTTGCTCGCCACGGCTTACCGCACTGGAAGCCAGCAGACATTCCGCCCAGTCTTCTGGCTCGCCCGTTTCAGCGAGCCAGGCGCTTAACAGAGGATGCGCGTCCTCGCTCAGAGATAACCGTGAAAGCGGTAAGCAGACGTGCCCTTCTCCCGCTTCACGACTGAGCAACGCCGCAGCCAGCGCAACGGCAGGGTTGTCACTTCCGGCAACCGCCAGCGCGAACTGAGCATCCAGAGGCCGGAGCTGTTTTTGCTCAACAGCCTCCAGAAATCGTTTCTGGATTGTCATAGCATCGTCTCCTGCACCGCACCGGCAAACATCTCGTCCATCAACGCAATCAACTCTCCGTCAGGTCGGGTCGCGTAAATTCCCTGCTGCGGATTTTCACTGTCAACGCCGCGCAGGAAGAGATAGATAACGCCGCCAAAATGGCGTTCATAATCGTAATCAGCAATGCGATGGCGTAAGTAGCGATGCAGCGCGAGGGTATAAAGTTGGTATTGAAGGTCGTAGCGATGCGCCTGCATGGCAGAGGCCATTGCCTGCTGCGTATAGGCGGAGCTGTCTTCACCCAGCCAGTTCGATTTGTAATCGAGCAGGTAATAACGCCCCTGGTGGCGAAATACCAGGTCAATAAAGCCTTTCAGCATGCCGCGAACCTGCATAAAGTCCAACGCAGGGCACCCCGCCGAGAGCGGATCGTATTGGCGAATTAACGCATCAAGCTGGTTGGCCATCAACGGCTGCGAAATCGGCAGATAAAACTCCATCTCCACCTGTTTTTCACGCGCGGATAGCTGGTTCAAACTCACACCCGTCTCGTTGAGAGGCGCCTGCAAAATGGCGTCCAGCCATTCGGTCAAAATCGGCGTCCAGTGTGCGTCATAACCGCCCAACGCCAGTTGCTCCTCGACCCAATGCGGATCCACCGGTTGCGTAAAATCGAGGTCTTCAAACAGGCTATGCAAGAACGTACCCGGCGAAGCGCCGCGCGGGAACTGATGCGGTGTAAGTCCTGACTCTTCAATAACCTCGCCGACGCCTGTGGCATCGATATCCAGTCGTGGGATCAGATCCTGCGCGATACCCTGTCCACGCTGTTGCAGACCGGAATAACTGGTCACGCGCCAGCTATCGCCGGGCTTACGCTGCAGTATTTTAGCACTCAGTTCGCTGCTAACGGCCTGCGCAACCTGCCAGGGTTCACCGTCAGGCTGCGCGGGAGTCTGGCAAGCAATATCGTTGCTACAAAGCGCTTCAATCGCGCTACGCAGACCCACAGCATCCATCGGCTCACCTTTTTGCAACAGGCGACCAAGTGCACTCTGATGCACATCGGTATCCCCTTTTTTATCGCCCCGACGTCGTACCAACGGCGCAACGCCAAGGCTGCAATGCCATACCGAACGGGTTAGCGCGACATACAGCAAACGCAGATCTTCCGCCAGACGCTCTGCTTCGGCTAGCTCAACGCTCTCCTCAGCATCGCTGAGATCCAGCACGGCTTCAAAAGAGCTACGATCGTGGTAGAAAGCCTGATCCTGAACGCGGAAATTGGTGATAAACGGCAGCCAGACCAGCGGATACTCCAGCCCTTTCGATTTATGGATGGTGACGATTTTGACCAGATGCTTGTCGCTTTCCAGCCTGAGCTGCTGGCTGGACGCGTTGCTGTCGGGTTCAAGAATATGCTGGGACAACCAGCGCACCAGCGCATGCTCGCTTTCCAGCTGCGAGCCCGCTTCCTGCAACAGTTCGCTGATATGTAAAATGTCGGTCAGTCGACGTTCGCCTCCCGCCGTCGCCAGCAGGTTCTCTGCAATCTGTCGAGCCGTCATCAGCGCACGTAGCATCGGCATCACGCCGCGTTTATGCCAGATCTGACGATAGCCGTCGAATTCTTCGACCACCGCATCCCAGGCATTCTCGTCGGTATTTAACGCTTCAATATCCTGCGCATTCAGCCCCATCATTGAGGTCGCCAGCGCGCTACGCAACGTGTTCTCACGTTCCGGCGTCATCACCGCCTGCAGCACCCATAGCAACTCCTGCGCTTCCAGTGTTTCAAATACACTGTCACGGTTGGAGAGGTAGACAGAGGGAATGGCCAGTTGCGTCAGCGCATCACGGACCAGCGCCGCTTCCTGGCGGCTACGCACCAGTACGCTGATATCTGACGCGCGTACCGGGCTGGATGCTTTGCCACTGACCAGTTGCGCTGCGCCAGAATGCCCGGCTTTAAGCCAGTCGCGAATTTGTGTGGCGCACACCTGGGCCATGTAGCTCTGATAATCGCCTACGCCGCAACTTTCTCCTTCCATCAGCCACATACTCATAGCTGGCTGCGTTTCGCCGTGCAAAACAAACCGTAACGCCTGGTTTTTTTCTGCGGATTTTACCGGGCTGAAAGGGATTTCGCGGAACATAAAGGCGTCGTCCATCTGGCTGAAAAGCGTATTCACGCTATTGACCATGCCGGGGGCCGAACGCCAGTTGGTATCAAGCGTATAGTGTGCGCTGACTTCGCTGCGCGCCTTCATATAGGTGAAGATATCCGCGCCGCGAAACGCGTAAATTGCCTGTTTCGGATCACCAATTAGCAGCAGTGCGGTATCCGGCTGATGCTGCCAGATCCGACGAAAAATACGGTACTGCTGCGGATCGGTATCCTGGAATTCATCGATCATGGCGACCGGAAAACGAGTACGAATAGCCGTCGCCAGCGCATCGCCGCTTTCACTGCGCAACGCCGCATCCAGACGGCTGAGCATATCGTCAAAACCCAGCTCGCCGCGGCGACGTTTTTCCTCGGCAACTGCCGAGCGGATCTCCGCCAGCGCCCGGGTGATCACCAGATCGCGGAGAGTTAACGGTTCGCTAAGCAGTTCATCAATAGCGACAAACAGCGGGTGCTGAGGGGTTATCCCGCCCGCTTTGGTTCGCTCTTCCAGAAAACGCTGTGAGAATTTCTCCAGCGCGTCAGGAAGCTGGTAACTTTGTGTTTCTTCCTGCGCCCACGCGCTGATCTTTTCGATCCACTTGCCCTGATTACCGCGATTAAATTTACGCCGGTCAATTCCGGAGGCTTCCATCAGGCCATCCAGCTCATCAACAGAATCACGCCATTGCTGCTTGATCTGGTTAATGCGCGCGAGAATTTGTTCATGCCGGGAGGCCAGCGTTTCGTCATCAGACGGTGGCGCCTTGATAACCGGCGCTTCCCCCTGCAGATAGCGATCGATATCTCTCAGCAGCGCTTGCGGTCCTTTCCACGTTTCAAAAACCACCTGCGCAATGTCGCGGGGCAGCGGGTAGCAGTGCCGACGCCAGAAGTCCGCGCAGGCCTGATAGCGCAGCAGCGATTCATCTTCTATCAGTTGCTGTTCGAACAGCATGCCTGACTCAAAGGCATTGAGACTGAGCATACGCTGACAAAAGCCGTGGATGGTAAACACCGCCGCTTCATCCATCTGTCTTTCAGCCAATAGCAGCCACTGCGCGGCCTGTTTTTTATCGGCAATTTCATCTAACAAACGGACATATAGCGGGTTGTCGGTGGTTTCACGCAGGCAGGCAATTCGCAGTTCATGAATATTGCTACGAATTCGACCACGCAACTCTTCGGTAGCCGCCTCGGTGAAGGTGACCACCAGTAGTTCTTCGACGGTCAGAGGACGAGGAAAGGCGGCAGAGCCGCCCAGTCCAAGCAGTAAACGTAAATACAGGGCGGCGATGGTAAAGGTTTTACCGGTGCCCGCAGAGGCTTCAATCAGGCGCTCGCCCGTCAGGGGCAAGCGCAGTGGATCAAGGGACTCAGCGGCATCATTCATTCTTATCACTCATCAGGGGTAAGGTTTGCTGCAACGCGCTGACGGTCTGCCACACTTTCCAGCCTTCCGGGTGCACATATTCTGCTTTCCCATTCTGACTGCCGGAAACCTGTGACAATATCGCCATGCCTTGCGGCTCAACCACCGCCTGATGGAAGAAGTCGGCAAGTTTTTGCGGCGTCAGCAGTTTAATCTGAGCCACTATTTTATCACGTGAATCGAAGCGCATATTGCCGCGATCAAAATCTTTGCTTAACTGTGAGGCTTCTGCCCCCAGCGTTTGCGGCGCCTGCAGCATTTGCGCAATAATCGCCTGCTGAATTTGCGCGAACTCTTCAGGTTTCATCGCCCGCAGCTTCGCTTCCGCCGTCGGGAAGAACGCTTTATAACGCTCCCAGAGGTAAGACGGCTGCTTATCACTGCTTTGCAGCAGGAACCCCATTCCCCACTGACGGCCAACGCTCATCGGGAAAGCAAATACGGCGTAGCCTAACTGTTCTTCAGTACGCAGCTGATTGTAGAACCACGGCTGAACAATCTGACCTAACATAGCGCTGTAGGCTGAACTGGCGTATTCATCGTATCCGGTTGGCACAAATACCGCGGCCAGCGCTGAATCCGTGCTGCTGCCTGCTTTTTCGAAGATGACGGACTGCTTCTTGTCCACAACCACATCTTTGTTGCGACACCACTGTGACCCGTTCGCACCAAGCTGTTTTTGGATATCCCGCGCCATGCTCGTCGTCTGAGCTTCGCTCATATTGCCAATGACCAGGAATTCAGGTCGCGCACCGGTTTTTAAGGCGTCGCGGTAGGTCATCACCTCTTTCAGGGTGATGGAAGGCAGCAGCTTACGGCGCTCGTCGCGGGAGAAGTATGGCACCTGAGAAAGCATCTGCACCGGCATAATAGCCTGATCGTAAGCTTTACCCTTTTCTGCGGAATCCATCATCTGGGCATACCAGGATTTCGCCTGTTCCAGCTGTTCGTCCGTTGAGGTATAGCTGAAATAGCCACTCAGCAGCGCCTGAAAAAGCTGCGGCAAACGTTGGGTGTAGCCGTTGGCGTTAAGCATCAACCCATTGTTAGCGTTGGTAGAGAAACCAATTCCACCTACCGATGCCTGGTTACTTAACTGATCGAGCGCAATCCCTGCCAGGTAATCGTTAAGTGCGAATAAGACCTGGTTGCGGGCGCTGTCCATGGCTTTCGGGTTACGCAGGATCACGCTGACGTCAGCCTTCGGCTCGCTGGCAAAATACTGGCTCGGGGCATACACCACACGTAAATCCGGCTCATCAACGATCAGCTCTGGGTGAGCGTATTTTTTATCCGTCTTAATCAGCGTGAAATCATCCGGAATGTAGGGGTTCAGCTCTGGCAAAGACAGCGCAATTCCCTGCGCTTTTTGCTGCCAGTCAGCAAAGGTTGTGTCGCTGATCTTGTCCACCTGATAAGGCGCATCGACAAAATAAGCGGTTTTATTATGCGGTTCTTTCGCGCTGATATACCAGATACGCGCATTCTGCGGCGTCATCATTGCCAGACGTTGCTCAACGGCTTGCGCATCATATTGGTCGGCAATATTCACCGCATCCAACGTATGCTCGACGGGAACGCGGATCATGGTATCAGCCAGCCATTCCACGTAGTCCATATCACGAGTGATTGAAGGATAACGGAAATCGAGATCCAGCACGTGCGCCAGTTCGTTAAAGTAGCGTTTATCGACGCCTTTCTCACGTAACAGATTGAGATAGCTAAAGATGGCCGCAACAACTTCATCGCGGTTCGCCAACCCTTTGTCGGTTAACGTCGCGGAAATGGCTAACACGCCGCTGTTCCCGTTGACCACCGGATCGGAGTCTGCGCGAATACCTTCAACCAGGCCCTGCTTTTGCAGCCAGTCAGACAACGTGCCCGGGCTACGATTGCCAATCAGGTAGGTCACCAGTTCATCGGTTTTACTGCGGAACTGCGCGCTGTTGTTATCGATACGAAACTCGACGCGCAATACTTTACGCGGCATTGCCGGAACATAGTGGATGATGATGCCCTTTTGCGCATCAGTGACGACCGGGACGGTAATCTCAGGCTTTGCGATATTCCTGTTCGGTACGCGCCCAAAGGTGTCAGCCGCTATCCGCGCCAGCTCTGGCAGCGGTTTATTGCTATAAATCACCGCCTTCATCAGGTTCGCAGAGTAGTACTTTTCATGAAATTTTTGTAATGCTTGCAGCACCGGGTTGCCCGGTTTATCGCTTAATGTCTCAAGATTCCCGCCAGAGAAACGCGAACCTGGGTGCGCCGGGTTGATCGTCTCAGCGCTCACCTGCGCCATACGCATCCCGTCTCGGGTACGCGCCAGTGTCAGCTCGGAGTTAACCGCGTTACGCTCGCGGTCGGCATATTTTTTATCCAGCAATGGATCGGCAATAGCATCCGCCAGGCGATCCACCGCCCCCACCAGCGCGTCGTTTTCGACTTCAAGATAAAAAGCGGTCCGGTAAGGCGCTGTGCTGGCGTTGTGGCTGCCGCCATGCATTTTCAGGAACTCAGCCAGGCTGTCAGGCTGCGGGTATTTTTTCGAGCCCATCAGACACATGTGTTCGAGATAGTGCGCCAGCCCCTGATGATCGTCCGGATCTTCCAGCGAGCCCACGGGGACTACCAGTGCAGAAAGGGATTTCACGGCCTGAGGATCGGATACCAGCAGCACAACCATGCCGTTATCAAGGCGCACGGCCTGATACTGACGGGTGTCTTTATCGCTTTTACGGATGGTTTCAGCTAAAGGCTGCCAACCGGTATCTGCCTGACTTACGGGAACCCAAAGGGCGACGAACAACAGTAATGCGCTGAACCAGGTGCTGCGGGGCATTCACAAACCTCATCATTAACGAATTCACCTGTTCACTACAAACCACGCATAAATACGTGATCTGAACAGGGCAAGACTATGTGCTGAACGAGCCAGCATCTTCTCTTTGTAAGAATCAGTCCGTGACAGAATGCGCATCATAGTGGAAGCCATCGAATTGCGCAATTTTTATACAATCATCATGACTGATTAAAGCGAAAAATCGGTAACAGGTAGCGCTGAGACTGTAAAACAATAGCCTCCTGCGTATCAGCATCCAGTTGACGCCAAAGACGCTGATACCAGATATCATCACCTTCGCCACGTACCATCATGTTGCCTTCATAGGCTTGCAGAAACTTACTGCGCGCTTTTTGCAACGTTGCATCGTCATCTAACATGGCATCATTTGCGGCGTCATAACAGGTTTTTATCCATGCACCACCGCTTTCGGGCAATACCAGCAACGGTGACGACATGCCTTCCCGATACCCCTCAATGAGTTGCGACAGGTACAGCAACGCCTGTTCTGCATCCAGCGGCGGAAAACGCCATTCTCCGTCTTTACGCAGGAACAATCGGCTCTCTCCCCTACCGCCACTGGCACAATAGACAAGATGTTCCAGCCAAAGTTGCACACCCTGCGCAATGCTTATCAAAGATGGGCGCCAGCGCAACAAACCATCCTCTTGCACCTGCGGCAGCCAACCGGTGATTTGCACGCCGTGACAGTTAAGATCGATTTCCATGCTCTGACAGGGCTGACGACAGGCGATAATGCGTTCAGCCAGCGACTGCATTTCCTGACGCTGCGTATCCCACAGAATTTCGCCAAACGGCCCATAGGGTAGCGCGCCCGCCGCACGAAAACGGCGGAACAGTCGTTCAGCATCGTTCTCTTCAACCAGCGTATTAAGCAATTGCTGATTAAGCTGGTAGCGGGTCAACCCTTCAAGAGTGAAAGGTTCCGTATCCGGGATCTCACTCTCTTCAGAGCGGAAGTTGACCCTTAAACGCATCTGGAAAAAGGCGCGTACCGGATGTGCCCAAAATCGCTGCAGCGTTTCCAGCGTTAGCGTTTCTGGCATTTCAAAGGGCAGAGGCTGCACAAAATCCGTGTGCGCTTTTCCTGACAGACTCGCCGCAGGCAGCCATTCCCGGGCATAGCTTTGCTGTTCGCCCGGCAAATAGTTTTGTGCATCAAAGGGCATACGGGTATGCAAACGGGTTATATGCGCTTTTACCCTTGCCTCGCTTTGATCACAGGTCAACGATTCATCGCCCGGCAGATAATGGCTTTGTCCAATGTAGTCCATCAGTTCTTGCACCAGCACCGACGGGAAGCGCTCGCTGTTATCCTGAATAGAGCGGCCAATGTAGCTGATGTAGAGCGTCTGCTGTGCCGAGATTAATGCTTCGAGGAACAGATAGCGGTCATCATCGCGACGACTGCGGTCACCCCGCATCGGTTTTTGGCTCATTAAATCAAAGCCCAGCGGCGCAAGCTGACGCGGATAAACCCCATCGTTCATACCCAGCAGGCACACCACTTTGAACGGAATGGAGCGCATCGGCATCAGCGTACAAATGTTAACGGGCCCCGCCAGGAAGCGCTGGCTGATGCGTTCCTGGTCAAGGCGCTGGGCTAGCTCATCACGCAACAGAGAGAGCGGTATAGCATCGCCGTACTCGGCCCCTAAACCTTCGGTAATAATGGCCTGCCACTGCTGTTCAATCAGCGTCATTGCCGCTTCGGTGTCCGCGTCCGGTAGGAAGAAATCATTAAGCATTTCCCGACAAACGGGTAGCCACTCTTCCAGCGGTCGTTCCTGTGCTAACCCTCTACGCCAGAGATTAAGCTGCATCAGCAACGAGGCCAGATGCCCTACCAGCTCGGCAATCAGGCCGCTGGACTCATCGTAAGGCAATACCGATTGCCACTCGCCCTGCGAGCTTTCCATCGCGTAGCCGAGCAGCATACGCGTTAAACCAAATTGCCAGGTATGCTGACCTGTAGGTGGAAGTTCCAGTTCACGCACGTTATCGTCGTCAATTCCCCAACGAATCCCGGATTCATTGACCCATAAACGAAGATAGCGCAACCCTTCTTCATCAATGTTGAAACGCGCCGCCAGCACGGGAACATCCAGTAACGCCAGGACATCCTCTGAGACAAAACGGCTATCCGGCAGCGACAGCAGGCTGATAAAGGCCTGTAAGACGGGATGAGACTGGCGTGCCCGACGGTCAGATATCGCATAAGGTAAGTAACGCTCGGCTGGCGCGCTACCAAAGACCGACTGAATGAATGGGCTGTAGCTGTCGATGTCCGCCACCATCACGATAATATCGCGCGGTGTCAGCGTTGGGTCCGCTTCCAGCATGGCCAAAAGCCGGTCATGAAGAATTTCCACCTCGCGCTGTGGGCTATGGCAGACATGGAAAGTCACGCTGGTGTCGTTCAGCTCAAGCCGGCGTTTATTGTCGCTACGGGAGTATTCTTCCAGCGTAACGCCCGCCACGGCATGACTTTCGAGTTCCAGAATATCTGATTGAATATTATGCAAAAGGTTGTCAGGCGTAATATCGACAAACGCATCCAGTTCCTGACTGTTTTCCAGCTCCGAAAGCAAATAAATGTAATCACGCCCCAGCTTGCCCCACGAGGCCAGCATCGGGTTGCCCACATCCTGTTCGCCATCGCTGTTAAATAATCCTTCGGCTTTCTGGTTATCACGAAACAGCGGCAGATGCCGTTCTTCAAAGCTGTGCCGACGCTGACGAGCCATCAGCTTCGCCAGCCAGGCAGGATCTTTAATGTCGCCCCAATAGTAGCGACAAGGGTTGGTAAACAGCAGATGAATATCAATGTGCTTACCCAACGCCTGCAAGGCCTGCAGGTAAACCGGCGGTAGCGCCGAAATTCCGCAAATAAAGACGCGAGAAGGCAGCCCCTGCGGACATTCAGACGCATTTTCCAGGGTCTGAATAAATCGTTGGTATAAATTGGCACGATGCCAGCGCGGCAGACCCAATTCCGCGGTGTATTCCACCAGCGCTTTCCACAACGGTGCCTGCCAGGCCTGAGACTCGCCGAGTCCCTCAACCAGACGCCCCGCTTCCCACTGGGTCAACCAGTCAGGGCGGTAGACTAAATACTGGTCGAAAAGGTCAGCCGCGCGCGAGGAAAGCTGAAAAAGCTTACGTTTATCAGTGTCATCCGTCAGATAGTGGCGTAGCAATGCGAAGTCATCGCTATCCAGCAATTGTGGCAACAGCGTCATCAACTTCCAGCTCATGCTCTGTTTGCTGAACGCACTCTCTTTCGGGATATCCGGCAGCACGCGCACAAACATATCCCAGATAAAACTCGCGGGCAGCGGAAAGTCGATATTGGCGGCAATACTAAACTTCTGTGCAAGAGTCATTTGTAGCCACTGCGCCATACCGGTACTTTGAACCAGGATCATCTCAGGTTCAAAGGGGTCGTCCAGCCGCTCGCGCTCAACGATAAATTCCATTAACGCTTCCAGAACATCCAGACGGTTGGAGTGGTAGACCCTTAACATAGCGACTCCTGACTACTGACGATTCGGGCAATGCAGACGCGTCATCTGACCCTGCCTGCCGAGGGGTGAAGAAATTATAACGTTGATGCTGACACATCCCGCTCTCGTTGTCTGCATTCGGTTAACCTGCCAGTTCACAGGCGATGAAAACGGGTACAGCTGGGTTTGCTGCCAGGCGTGGCGCCAGAGTTGCTGATATTGGTTTCTGATGATAAAGCTGTTCATTAGTACCCGCTGGTATCCTGACAACGCGGTCACAATCATGATCATCAGTACCATTGCCAGCATCACTTCCGGCAGACTAAAGCCACGCTGTCTGTTCAGGGGATCTGGCATAACGTCTGCTCCTTTAGCGGACAAAAATCGCTCCAGCCACGCGCCGAAAATTCTATGTTGCCATCAATAACCGCCCCCTGACGCCATAACGATATCCCTTCATAGTGGGCAATAAGCAGAACAAAATTATTGGTAAGCCGACGCAGACAAACCGCGGCATCCTGCGTGGGATCGCGCCGACACTGTACGGGGGGTTGTAAGCGCCAGGGCTGCGTACGCCCCCATTCCATCGCGGATTGCACTACCGCCTGACGCTGCAGCGCCTGACTTTGTGTGGCCACACGCGCAGCAAAACTGGCCTCCTGTCTGCTAACGCCTTGCAGCAGCAGACTACCGAGCACCAGCAGCAACAGGACCATTGCCAGAGAAGATACGCCTCGCTCACGGTTCACAGGTTGAATCCCGTAACGCTGTAGACCGCTTCAACAACTTTTTGTGGTTGGTCATTGCTCACTCCACGCAAACGCAGCGTAAGAAGCGGGGAATATCCGCTGAAATTCAGCCTTTCAACCTGGAATGCCTCAATCTGCATCGTGGCCGGATCGGTCATTTTGTCCCATCCTTTGCCAGTGCAGCCGGTGGCTCCACGCACGGTTTCCAACACCTTGTCCTGTAAACGAAACCCAATAGAATCAGCCTCTTTCACGGGACCGCTTTCCCAAACGCCATTGCTGTTGGCATCCCATCGGGCAATGACACAGTCTCCCTTAGCCGATATCACCAGCCCCTCTCCGACACAGTTTCCCCGGCAATACCCCGCCCGCTGAAGATGCTTCGCCACGGTGTAGCCCCGCTGCCATATTTCATCTTCCAGTATTAACTGGCGCGTGTTACGCAGAATCTCTCGCTGTAGCGCCGGTAAAAATCGTGCTGAGCTAAGCAATAAAATACTGCTAATCGCCATGGCAATGAGCATCTCCAGCAGTGAAAATCCCCGTTCGTTTACTGACATAATCTGGCCTCATCGCGCTCGCAAAGCCTGATTCGCCCCCAGCCAGACACCACCACGCGCCATTCCCCAGTCGCATTTTTCAGGCGTATATGTCCGGCCCATGCCGTATTGCGCAGTCCAAAAAAGGCCAGTGAAGGTGTTATCTCTGCCATTTCGACGTCGTCCCAGAGCGGTGTAAAAACCAAAGACGAAGCGGGTCGACACGTGGTTTGCGAAGCCGCAGAGCTGACAAAACACCATGATGTGCCATCCCGAATCACGCTTATCACGTGATCGCGGTTACGCCAGTTAGCATCTTCACGCAGTTGCAGCAGGTAGTCCCGCACCTGGCAGGCGGTCTGCCACAGCCGCTGTTGCTGCTGCCAGCGCTGCCAACCATACAGCCCAGATGCACCAAGCGCCGCGACAATCAGCATCGCAATCAGGGTTTCGAGAAGCGTGTAACCTTGTTGTTTTTTCATATCGCCAGTATGGCGTGAGGAAAATGAATAACGAGCGGGAAATTCGGTTTCTACGGCGAGCTATGGGGAATATTTAGCGCGTTACAGGCCGTTGCAATATTTCAGGAATCCACGCCGAAGAACGCGATTTGTGACAAAATAAATATCCTCCGGCATAGCCGGAGGTTTTTCTGATGCGCCTATAAGGCTCTGTTACCAGCCGCGCCCTAACAGGCGCATACGATCTGACATTTGCATCAGACTTCGTTACTTACGGCCCGTAAACGGGCTACCCGGATAAGGGATCGATAACTGCTCGCCCATTTTATCCTCTGCAAGCTGGTGCTTTATGTATTCCTGTATCCTTGCTGTGTTCTTACCCACCGTATCTACGTAATACCCACGACACCAGAACTCCCTGTTCCTGTATTTAAACTTCATATCACCAAACTGCTCATACAACATCAGACTGCTTTTACCTTTCAGATAACCCATAAAACCGGATACGCTCATTTTGGGCGGGATTTCCACAAGCATATGGATATGATCTGCACAGCATTCCGCTTCCAGGATCCGCACGTTTTTCCACTCACACAGCTTTCTTAAGATGCTGCCTATCGCCCTACGTTTCTCCCCGTAGAATGCTTGTCTTCGGTATTTGGGCGCAAAAACTATGTGATATTTACAGTTCCATCGGGTGTGCGCTAAGCTCTTTTCGTCCCCCATTGGGACCCCCTTTTGATTTCTTGTTTAACCCTTGCAGTTGCCAGACCGCAAGGTGTTTTAACAAATCAAAAGGGGTTTTAATAACTGGCCCAAAGCTGAAAGCTTTCCGGAACC
>NZ_JAOWHD010000060.1:316340-322327 GCF_030332785.1 Citrobacter sp. Cpo069 | reverse complement strand
CGAACCCCTACCGAACAGCCTGATGATCTGCAATCTGTAGCGAAGGCCAAAATCCTCGTTGCGCTTGGGGAAGGGGAATTTGCAGGGCAATTAACCGGAAAAAATATCTACCTGGACGGCACGGCGCTGGAAAACGCCGATGGCTCCCAAAACTTTAGCGGCGTGACGTGGGAGTTTCGCGCGGGAACTCAGGCACAAAATTACATTCAGGGCATTCCCGGTACCGAAAACGAAATCAACGTTGGAACTGAAGTATCAAGCGCAACAACCTGGACGCGTACATTTACCAACACCCAACTATCAGCCGTTCGCCTGCGGCTGAAATGGCCTTCACTGTTTAAGCAGGAGGACAACGGCGATCTGGTTGGGTATTCCATCAATTATGCAATAGACCTGCAAACTGATGGTGGGACCTGGCAAACCATGCTTAATACCAGCGCAACCGGCAAAACGACGTCTGGTTATGAGCGCAGCCACCGTATTGATTTACCGCAGGCTGGCAGCACCTGGACAATCCGACTGCGTAAGATTACCGCTGACGCAAACAGCGCCAAGATCGGCGACACGATGACGCTGCAAAGCTTCACGGAAGTGATTGATGCCAAGCTGCGCTATCCGAACACCGCGCTGCTGTACATAGAATTCGATTCAAGTCAGTTCAACGGTTCGATTCCACAGATATCCTGTGAACCACGTGGCCGGGTGATCCGCGTGCCTGATAACTATGACCCCGATACGCGGACTTATAGTGGTACATGGCAGGGTGCGTTTAAGTGGGCCTGGACCGATAACCCGGCGTGGATATTTTACGATCTGGTTATTACCGATCGCTTTGGTCTGGGTAATCGCCTGAGTGCAGCCAACATCGATAAATGGACGTTGTACCAGGTATCGCAGTATTGCGATCAGCCGGTACCGGATGGAAAGGGTGGAAGCGGGACAGAGCCACGCTATACCTGTAACGTCTATGTTCAGGACAGGAATGACGCTTACACTGTGCTGCGTGACTTCGCGGCTATATTCCGGGGTATGACGTACTGGGGCGGTGATCAGATTGTTGCGCTTGCCGATATGCCGAGAGATGTGGATTACGCTTACACCCGCGCTAACGTTATCGACGGACGCTTTACCTATTCCAGCAGCACGACAAAAACGCGGTATACCACCGCGCTGGTTTCCTGGTCTGATCCGGGTAACGCTTATGCGGATGCGATGGAGCCGGTATTTGAGCAGCCTCTGGTGGCCCGGTACGGATTTAATCAGCTGGAAATGACAGCCATCGGCTGCACCCGGCAGTCAGAAGCTAACCGAAAGGGGCGCTGGGGTATTCTCACCAACAATAAGGATCGCGTTGTTTCGTTTGATGTTGGCCTGGACGGAAACATTCCGCAGCCGGGATACATCATCGCCGTGTCAGACGAGCTTCTGTCCGGCAAAGTTATGGGCGGCCGCATCAGTGCTGTTAACGGTCGCGTGATTAAACTTGACCACGTAGCTGATGCAGCAGCAGGCGATCGCCTTATTCTCAATCTTCCCTCCGGTGCGTCACAGAGCAGGACTATTCAGGCGGTTAACGGGGAATCAGTCACAGTCACCACGGCATACAGTGAGACACCACAGGCCGAAGCTGTATGGGTGGTTGAGTCAGATGAACTCTACGCCCAGCAGTATCGAGTTGTCAGCGTCTCCGATAATGATGATGGCACTTTCTCTATTACCGGCGCATGGCATGACCCGGATAAATATGCCCGTATCGATACCGGAGCCATCATTGACCAGCGGCCCGTTAGTGTAATCCCGCCTGGTAACCAGTCGCCGCCGGCTAACATTGTGATCAGCTCGTTTTCAGTGGTGCAGCAGAATATCAGCGTCGAAACCATGCGTGTGAGCTGGGACCAGGCGCAGAATGCTATCGCCTACGAGGCACAGTGGCGCCGCAATGATGGTAACTGGGTAAACGTGCCGCGCAGCTCCACCACCTCATTTGATGTATCGGGTATTTATGCAGGGCGCTACCTCGTGCGTGTGCGTGCCATTAATGCCGCTGAAATTTCCTCTGGCTGGGGCTACTCCGAAGAGAAAACGCTGACGGGCAAGGTGGGAAATCCACCGAAACCTGTCGGCTTTGCGACAACGCCGATCAACTGGGGGATTCGTCTGAACTGGGGATTCCCGGCTAACACCGGGGATACGCTGAAAACGGAAATTCAGTACACCGCGAACAGTGATTTCTCTAATCCTCTATTGCTGTCGGATGTGCCTTATCCGTCAGCCGAATACACCCAACTGGGACTGAAGGCGGGGCAGGAGTTCTGGTACCGCGCGCAGCTGGTTGACAGAACGGGTAATGAATCAGGCTGGACCGACTGGGTTCGTGGCGAATCCAACGCGAACGCAGATGATTACCTGGGGGATATTGCGGATGACTTTCTCACCTCTGCTGATGGTGATCGTCTGACGGGCGATATTGATACCAACCTTGAAGGTATTCTGCAGAACGCGCTGGCCAACCATGCAACCGTGGAACACCAGTGGGCGCAGTATGGTGAAGTACGCGCGGATATTCTGGTGGTCAAAACGACTATTGCAGATGTTGATAAGGCGATGGCTGAAATGTCCACTCAGGTGCAGGCGCAGTTCAATGATGTGACTGCCGCGCTGGAAGATAAGCTCACCGCCGTGGTTGATGCTACCGGAGCCTCTGCAATTTACACCCTCAAAACCGGAGTCCGGATTAACGGCGTGATGTATAACGCCGGAATGTCGATTGCGGTGCTGGCGGAAGCGGGTAAGCCGGTAGTCACTCGTGTCGGATTTAACGCCAATCAGTTCGCCCTGATGAGTGGCAGCAGTGATACGCAATATTCGCCGTTTGCGGTGGTCAATGGTCAGGTCTTTATCAGCGATGCGTTTATCCAGTATGGCCAAATCACGCTGGCAAAAATTGGCGAACTGCGCTCCGCAAATTATGTTCAGGGACAAACGGGCACCATCATGAAATCGGACGGAACGTTTGAAATTAATGGTTCTAATGCTGGTGATGGCAGGACCACAATTGATAACTATGGACAGAAGGTATATGACAAAAATAATACTCTTCGGGTTGTTGTTGGCAAGTATTAGCGGTTGCGCCTCTATTTCTGGGGCGTTAAATAGTGGAGTTAAAAGTGTTGATTGTACGGCTGCATATTCTTCGCATTTAGGTGCCGGTGCTGAACTTCATATTGCGACAGTTTCTATCAAACAGATCCGCATTGATAAAAATGGGACGTATTGGGTCAGGCCGGTTAATAGTCTTTATGTTCGATTCTTTCCTGGCTGGAAGTCTACTGAACACCTGACAAACTACCAATGTAAAGGGGATGATTATGGCTTACGGAGTGCAGTTGTTCGACGCTAAGGGGAATGAGCTGGTGGGGCGGTTCAATCCCACCTTCGTTGCCGCAGTTATCACTTCTCCAGCGTCAGGCACAAAGGCTTATCCGGTTGTTGAGGGAAAAACTCTGGTCGCGGACCCGCAAAACATATTCACCCCAAGCGGTTCAAAAGGCCAGACTCCGGCAACGGCGACCGTTGCCAATGGCACGGTTACCTGGTCTAACGCGTCAGTAAATCAGCCAATATTGGTGATGTACAAATGAGTTATGGTTTAAAAATTTTCCGCGAAGATGGGAGCCTGTTTATTAGTCCTGAAGTCACACCGATGAACTTTATCGGTGTATATCGCTTCACTGGAAATATGACGATCCCCACAGACATTCCAGCTACGGCAAACGTGATTTCCTTTATTCGTAACGATTCGGCAACCGGGGCCGCTTATGTTATTCCGGTTGCTTCAAATGGGAAATGGAACCTGAATTTAAATTGCAATGGGGTAGGCGGTCATGTCTATGTGTTCGCAAACGTTGTTCCGATTGCGCATGGTGTGGGAATGGCAGTGTACAACTCCAACGGCGATATGGTCTGGAACACTGACTGTTTGCCGCTTGAGCTTCATTTTGTAGATAATCCGTGGAACGGCTCAGGAAATGGCAATGGTGCAAACTACGACGTTAATGTCGGTCTTCCGGCGGCAGTGGTATCCGGTATGAGCTCAAATTACCTGGTCCCGTTAGATCCAGCTGCTGGGATTTATATTTATGGGACGCTGACGGCTCGCGCGTATGACAACATCGTTGGTGGGTATTCCATTTATAGCGAACAGATTAACGGGCTGGCCCCCACACCACGATTTAAAAAACAGTATATCTACATCGATACGCGACTTTATTCGTAGAAGCTGCTTTCTATCCAAATCACTAACCTCGCTTCGGCGGGGTTTTTTTATTATCTGAATTCAGGAGATATCCATGTCAGCAGGAACATTAACCCTGACGAATAATTCTGCTGCGGTCGCTGGCAGCGGGACCGCGTTTACTACCGAGGTGGCGGCAGGAGATTTTATTGTTGCCACTGTCGGAGGCGTTCCCTATACGCTCCCGGTTAAATCAGTGGAAAGCGGTACAGCGTTGACGCTGGTCAGCAATTTTACCGGGCCAACACAATCTGGCGCGGCCTGGTCAGCTGTTCCCCGTGTGGCGCTGAATATGGTTACCGCAGCGCTGGTGGCACAAAGTGCGGAAGCCCTACGAGGCCTGAACTACGACAAACAGAACTGGCAACTTTTATTCTCTGCCAACGGCAATATTACGGTCAGGCTTCCTGACACTTCGGAGTTTACCGGACCATCATGGAAAAGCATTATTGAGCAGGTCAATAATGCGTTGTTGAAAAGCCAGGCCCTGGCCGATCTGCCTGATAAAAATGCAGCCCGCGATAATCTCACTTTGGGAAACTCTCAGGATGTTACGTTCGGTAGTGTTCTTGGCTCCCGTGGCGTCAATTCGGTGGCGGGTGGGTCGGGTACAGGCGTCAAAAGCACTGCTGGCGTCAAGAAGGATATTTTACTGACGTCGAATAACGTTGATGGTGAACAGGGCTGGATGATGAACCAGTTGCAGGGCTGGATGGGGAATTCGTTCTACCAGTTTGGCGGGATACGAGGCGCGGGAAATTATCTGGATGCTGTTGCTTTGATTACAAGTAGTTTCGGCTCAGGTGCTGCCACATACCGCTTCAACTTCCTGTCCAACTATAGTGGAGTTATGCAATCACCACGTGGTTTTTGGGGGGCGTGCAAACAGGGTGGCTGGGGGGATGTTGACGGCCCCTGGACCACACCTTACTGGTCGTCCATTATTGGTGGAAACGATGGGGGTTGGGCTCCAATTGTTTCTGGGGGGTCTTCATCAACAGGAGGATATAGCACCCGATTGTCGCTTGGTATCATTGCCACAGGGGCCAACTCTTGGCCCCACGGAGTCTTACATTTTATGGGCGATGCCAGATTTCACAGGATGTTCAGATTTAATCCTCAGTCTGGAGACATTACTACTGACGTATGGAACGAATCCGGGTCAAACTGGCAGGGATCGTACGTGTTCGCCAAGAATGCGACGTCAGACCGTGATCTCAAAGAAGATATTCAATACCGGGACGGGAAAGACAGTTTCGACCGTGTAATGCAGTGGTTACCGACGATGTTTAAGTATAAGGGATCGGATACGCAGCGCTTTGGCCTTATTGCCCAGGATCTGACTAAAGTGGATCCGCAGTACGTAAAGATAGTGCCTGGTGGACCTGTTTTTGAGGACGTTATTGGGGGGGATGAGTCCGGTAACGAATATGTTGACCATCAAATTGAGGTTGGTCTCAAAGACGATACCCTTGCCCTTGATAACAATGTCATTATGGCCGATATGGCCTGCGCTTTGGTTTATATGGGCAGAGCTATGAAGGAACAAATGTCAGAGCTCAATTCTCTGAAGAATGTCATTGAGACGCTGAAAGGTAGCCAGCAAAATTGATGGTTGCCGCAACCACGCCGTATGCAAGAACATGATTGCGGCCGACTGGCGAACGTTCGATAGTGCGAGTATTGAATGATT
>NZ_JAOWHD010000060.1:0-316290 GCF_030332785.1 Citrobacter sp. Cpo069 | reverse complement strand
GTACTTAAGCAATATGACGGTTCAAGGTGTTTAATCTGAAACCAGCCACATATCAGCCTCTTCAAACATTTCCTGAACAGTACGGCTTATCTGTTCCTTCTCATGCTTGCTGGCGTCAGTGTTGATCGCCGGCAGCGTCATCATCGGTTTTACCCAAGTACCAGTATCGGGAAAAGGCGCGGTTTCACACTTATTTCCCTTAGAATTACATCCTTTACATTAGACCTATGAATACAAGATGAAGTGCCACTTATTTGGCTAAAATGCAAACACAAATCTAACTTGGATGTGGTTTTGCGTTATTTTATAACGTTCTTTTCTAATAAAAAACATAAAGAAATATTTGTTTTAGCCGATAATCTGTTTTAACTGTATGTATTTGATTCACGACAGATAGTAGAATGTATGTTGTTACATAGGGTCAGGCATATAAAGAGGTCGGTGTGAAGAATAACCACAATTTAAAACGAATTAAGCCTTATGTGATATCAATCACGTTTTCATTTTTTATTTTTTTTCTCATTGTCTGAGATTTCAATGTATTATATATACAAGGAGAGGATTGCATCATATACAGAACGAGTTTTGAATAGAAGCGTTAGTCTCATTCAACAGATTGATAAAATAAATGATAGTTATGAAATATTTAATGCTTATAGTCCTTGTAGTGAACTACAACTTCATGCTCTAAGAGTGGCCTTATGGCCCTATGCTCTTATAAAAGATATATCATTTATTTCAAATGGTGCAGTCATATGTAGTGCTTTATGGGGAGTGTTGCCAGCACCATTGCTTCTCAATATCTATGATAGAAAAGTTGAAAAGGACAATGTAACTTGGTTTTTTGGTGTGTTACTGGAAAATAATGTAAAAGCTGATTTGCTAAGCAATCAAAAATTAGCCATAACGATTTCACCATTTGCATTTAATAGATTTGTTACAGACCATGAAGAGAAGGGGTTTTCTGCAATTGTAGGTGACAGAGATCATTCGCTTCATTTGTTCAAACTTGGTGAGCAGGTCGATCTTCTTGAAGAGGCTCAGCATGATAAATCCTACCAACTAGGACTTATTACCACGCAAAGCTGTAATAAAAATAATAATATCTGTG
The DNA here is from genome assembly GCF_030332785.1 of Citrobacter sp. Cpo069. Classification (NCBI taxonomy): domain Bacteria; kingdom Pseudomonadati; phylum Pseudomonadota; class Gammaproteobacteria; order Enterobacterales; family Enterobacteriaceae; genus Citrobacter; species Citrobacter sp. Cpo069. Next base: position 315,179 of record NZ_JAOWHD010000060.1, on the reverse strand, counting down.
TCATGGGGGGAGTTAAATTTCCGTGGATGAGTTTCGATAGTTGGTTAACGATGTTGTTGATTTCCTTTACATCTATTGTGACCGGTGTTCTTCTGGGTGGTTTTTATAATCAAAGAGTTGCACGTAAGCAATCATTAGTTTCAAGATTAAATAATGCGATAAGAAGCGAATCATTATATCTTGTGTATCAACCTATTTATAAAATAAAAACCGGAAAAATTATTGGTGTGGAAGCACTAATTAGATGGGATGATCATGATATTGGTAGCATTCCTCCTGATATTTTTATCCCTATTGCAGAGAAGCATGGTTTAATCCAGGGAATAAGTGATTTTGTATTTCGAATGGCAGTAAAGCAAACCATGTCTCTTTCTGAGGAATTTGATATTTTTATAAGCATTAATGTTAGTTCTCAAGACCTTCTGTCGGAATCATTTCAAGAAAAAGTGTTTCAGATGATTGATGAAACAAATATAAAACCTGGTATGATAATGATGGAGTTAACAGAAAGGCAGAGCGCGGAAATAAATTCCCTCCAAAAGGTTATTTCTTTATTTAATAATAAAGGTATATCAATAGCTATTGATGATTTCGGGACTGGTCATTCAAATTTAAACTGGCTATCAAATTTACAAATAGATGAAATTAAAATTGATAAATCAATTACAGATTCTATCGATGAATGCTCTATAAATAATAATGTATTGTCAGGGTTGGTGGAGATTTTTAAAGATATAACTCACAAAGTCGTTTTCGAAGGTGTAGAAACATCAACTCAGGTGAAATATTTAACTGAAATGTTCCCTGAGTGCGGTGTCCAAGGGTGGTATTACTCAAAGCCACTATCTATAGATAAATTGACAAAATTAGTCGAGGATGCCAATTTGCCTTAACATTTAACACTTTATTTTCATTGTTTTCGCATTCTATATAACACGTGTAACCGCGAGCTATATAAATTTAACTGCAGAAGGATTTTGATATCTTGCCGCATTCAATCTGCGAGTTGGTTCAAAATTGTATGTAATGTCATGTTCGGCTTCATCAGAGAGCTGGCCGAGTTAGGCTTCACGCGTCATTTACTGGGAATATCTTCCACACAGTCTCACCTCTAGGTTGTACTTTGAACTATAGGTTTTAGCTCAGAAAGTGTTGGTATATTAAGTATGGATAAACGCGTAACTAGTTGAATTTTATGAAGTGGAAATATTGTGGATATACCAGCAAGAAAAGTTAAGTTATTGAAAATATTACCAATGAAATCGGTCTCGAAAACCGGAGTAGGGGCAACTCTACCGGGGGTTCAAATCCCCCTCTCTCCGCCACTATTCAAGCACTTGCACGCCTCGCTTTCAACGACAGTTCTCATGGATGTTTTTTTCTTTGAGTATCCTCACAAGTTTATCGTTGTAATGCCTGTGTGATAAAAAAAATACGTTTCGGATAAATAAAAAGCCCGCTTCATATGAAGCGGGCTTGCTTGTTTTTGCGTCAATTAGAATTGGTAGACTAAACCAACGGCAACGATGTCGTCAGTTGCGATACCATTGCTTTCATAGAAGCTGTCGTCTTCATCCAGCAGGTTGATTTTATAATCGACATAGGTGGACATGTTTTTATTGAAGTAGTAAGTCACACCCAGATCAACATATTTGACCAGGTCTTTGTCGACATAACGCCAGTTACCACGACTCACTTCCTGACCACCTAAATCCTTGCCTTTAGACTGCAGGTAAGCGATGGAAGGGCGTAGACCGAAGTCGAACTGGTACTGCGCAACTACTTCAAAGTTCTGGGTTTTGTTGGCGATACCGTAATCACCGTAAGCGGTCATATTGCGAGTTTCTGCGTACATGGCAGCCAAGTAAATATCATTGGCATCATATTTGGCACCCACGGTCCAGGCATCCGCTGTGTCACCGCCTGCATAGCTGTTGGCATGGCTACTATCGCCACGGCCAGCAGCAACCTGATTGTTAGAACGGTCAGAACTGGAGTATGCAGCGCCAAGACTTAAACCGAAGTCGAAGTCATAAGAGGTGGACATACCGAAACCGTCGCCGTTCTCACGTGTCAGGTCCCGACCTTTACCATTACCGGTACCTTCGCCTGAACCACCGTCTTCATTATTGCCCTGATACTGCAAAGCAAAGTTCAGGCCATCAGCCTGCCCAAAGAAGCCTTTATTGCGATAGGTGGCTACGCCGTTGGTACGACCTGTCATATACACGTCGGTTTGGGTGTAGGAGTCACCGCCAAATTCTGGCAGCATATCTGTCCAGGCTTCTACATCGTAGACTACGCCGTAGTTACGACCGTAGTCGAAGGTACCGTTCTGGCCAAAACCTAAACCAGCAAAGGCCAGACGAGTTGCAGAGTTTGCGCCTTCACCTTCAGCAGTATTGGCTTTAATGTTGTATTCCCACTGACCATAACCGGTCAGCATATCGTTAATTTGTGTTTCGCCCTTAAAACCCAGACGGGCATAGGTCTGATCGCCATCGTCGCCAGGGTTATCAGAGAAATAACGCAGACCATCGACTTTACCGTACAGATCCAGTTTATTGCCGTTCTTATTATAGATTTCAGCCGCATTTGCTGCGCCTGCAGCTAATAAAGCAGGGAGAAGCAGTGCCAATACTTTTCTTTTCATTATGTATTCCCTTTGCATGATAATTAAAATGAATATGTAGTACTATCCGAGTGACTACATTTGGATACTATCTATGAAGTTCATTTAATTTAAAATATAACATGTAACAAATGTATTTAAAATATTTCAAAATATTTCTTTTGCATCTTTATATAATTATGCGTGTGTGTTAATTACATTGGTATTCGCCATGTGAATTGTTTTTAATCAGTTAGTTATATGTGTTTATCTATTTATTTGTTATGTGTATTTTATTTGTTTTAGATGTTTGTTTTTAATATTCATATAAATTATTTTTCGATATTGGCGTGGTGGGCTTTATAAATTCATGTGGATTTTATTTTTAGTGCAATAATAAAAGATGATTATGTAATGGGGCGGGCAGTGGTCTGCAATGAAAATTGTTGCTAAGGTGATTTTCTTTCTACAAAGGGAGATAGCATGAAACTGCACGACTGGCAGTCGCGATTTGAAGCCTGGTTAGCTGATAACCATTCTGGACAAGATGCTGCACATGACATCTTTCACTTTCGACGTGTGTGGATAACGGCGCAAAAGCTGAGTACAGATGCAACCGTAGACTGGCTGGTGGTGTTGACCGCGTGCTACTTCCACGATCTCGTCAGTCTGCCAAAGAACCATCCTGAGCGTCATTGTTCGTCGGTACTGGCAGCCAAGGAAACATGTCGTGTTTTGATGCGCGATTTTCCGGATTTTCCACAACAGCGGTTATCGGCAGTGTGTCATGCCATTGAGGCGCACAGTTTTAGCGCAAAAATCGCGCCAGAAACCCTTGAAGCGAAAATCGTGCAGGATGCAGACCGGCTTGAGGCGCTGGGTGCAATTGGTTTAGCGCGCGTATTTGCCGTTTCAGGGGCGTTAGGGGTTGCGCTGTTTGATGCGGAAGATCCGTTTGCCCGAAAGCGTAGCCTTGACGATAAACAGTACGCGCTCGATCACTTCCAGACCAAGTTATTGACGTTGCCGTTGACGATGCAAACCGAACAAGGGAGGCATTTGGCACAACATAATGCGGATTTTTTACTGACGTATATGGCGAAGCTGAGTGCGGAGTTAAAAGGAGAATACGAAATGCTGGATCTTGACGCGATTCAACCCTTTAAAGCGCGCTAGTCGTCAATACGGCTGAAACGTCAACCGTGCTAATTTATGTTAATCTGTCGGTTATCCATTTCTGCCGGTTAAATGTATGCAGGATAATTTTTCAGTAGCAGGCTCCATGAACCCGATGACAGATGAAAACGAGACCGACGTGCAGGTGATGTTGGCCAAGTTGCTTGAAATATATGACGTGAAAACGCTGGTTGCTCATCTGAATGGCGTTGGCGAGAACCGCTGGAGCCCGGCCATTTTTAAACGAGTGGTTGCTAATGAAACATGGCATCGCCTCAGCGACCGCGAGCTCATTCATCTGAATACTTTGTTGCCGAAACCACCTGCGCATCATCCGCATTATGCCTTTCGCTTTATCGATCTTTTTGCCGGTATTGGCGGCATTCGTCGCGGCTTTGAAGCTATTGGCGGGCAGTGCGTGTTTACCAGTGAGTGGAACAAGCATGCGGTGCGCACCTATAAAGCGAACAACTACTGCGATCCGCTCCAGCACAACTTTAATGAAGATATTCGTGATATCACACTCAGCCATCACGATGGGGTGAGTGACCAGCAGGCGGCAGAACATATTCGCCAGCATGTTCCTGAACATGACGTGCTGTTAGCCGGATTCCCTTGTCAGCCATTTTCTCTGGCTGGTGTATCAAAGAAAAATGCGTTAGGGCGGGCACATGGTTTCGCCTGTGATACGCAAGGCACGCTATTTTTTGACGTGGTGCGCATTATCGATGCGCGTCGGCCCGCCATATTTGTGCTCGAAAACGTCAAAAACCTGAAGAGTCACGATCAGGGCAAAACGTTTCGCATCATTATGCAAACGCTGGACGAGCTGGGTTATGACGTAGCGGATGCGGCGGATAACGGCCCGGACGATCCGAAAATTATCGATGGGCAACATTTTTTGCCTCAGCATCGAGAACGTATCGTGCTTGTCGGCTTCCGACGCGATCTGAATTTGAAATCAGACTTTACGCTGCGGGATATTGTCACGCGTTATCCGCCGCGGCGTACCACGCTGGCGGAACTGCTTGAGCCGACCGTCGATGCGAAATATGTACTGACGCCGGTGTTGTGGAAATACCTCTATCGCTATGCGAAAAAGCATCAGGCGCGGGGCAATGGATTTGGCTATGGCATGGTGTATCCCGGTAACCCTGATTGCGTAACGCGCACGTTATCTGCGCGTTATTATAAGGATGGGGCGGAGATCCTGATTGACCGTGGTTGGGATATGGCGCTGGGTGAGAAAGATTTTGACGATCCGCAGAATCAGCGCCACCGCCCACGCAGACTTACGCCCAGAGAGTGCGCGCGTCTGATGGGGTTTGAATCTCCGCAGGGCTATCAGTTCAGGATCCCTGTGTCAGATACCCAGGCTTATCGCCAGTTTGGTAATTCGGTAGTCGTTCCGGCATTTGCGGCGGTGGCCAGGTTGCTGGAGCCGAAAATCAGGCAGGCAGTTGCTATTCGCGAGAAAGAGAATCAGCGTGGCAGACGTTCACGATAAAGCAACACGCAGTAAAAATATGCGGGCGATAGCTACCCGCGATACCGCAATTGAAAAACGCCTTGCCAGCGTGCTGACAGAGCAGGGGGTAACGTTTCGCGTGCAGGATGCGACGTTACCCGGTCGCCCTGATTTTGTGGTGGATGATTATCATTGTGTGATTTTTACTCATGGCTGTTTCTGGCACCACCACGATTGCTATTTGTTTAAAGTCCCCGCGACACGAACGGAATTCTGGCTGGAAAAAATAGGCAAAAATGTCCAGCGCGATGCGCGGGATTGTGAAAAGTTGCAGGTTCTGGGCTGGCGCGTACTGATTGTCTGGGAGTGCGCCCTGCGTGGTCGCGAAAAGCTGGACGATGAAGCGTTATCTGAACGTGTCATCGAGTGGATCTGCGGCGGTGGTGACACCGCGCAGATCGACACTCTCGGTATTCATTTACTGTAACGTTTTTTCCGACGGGGTAGCAACGGCATCCGCTTTAACAGGGAACAGGTATTTCCCCAACGTTACCAACACCACAGCAAACACGATCACGCCGAGCGCCAGCCATTCGATAGGGGCCAGTCTTTCTCCCCCCAGACCGGTACCTAACAGCACGGCAACAACCGGATTGACGTAGGCATAGCTGGTGGCTAGCGCCGGGCTGACATTGCGGATCAGGAACATATACGCATTAATGGCAATAATGGAGCCAAACAGGGCCAGGTAAGCCACCGCCATAAAGCCTGAAAATGTTGGCATGGTGGTCAGTTTTTCCCCGGAGAGTAGCGATGCGCACATCAGCACAATACCGGCGGCTAACATTTCAATGGCTCCGGCCATCATGCCAACGGGTAGGGTAATGCGTGAACCGTACACCGAGCCAAACGCCCAGCTTATTGAACCGATCAGGATCAAAATAGCGCCCCACGGATTGCCACTTAAATTGCCCCCGCTGTTCAGCATGATGATCCCTGCTAGCCCAATCGCTATCCCCAACCATTCCAGCTTGCGCGTTTTGATGCCAAAAAAGTGGCTAAAACACAGCGTAAATAACGGGACGGTGGCGACCACCACGGCGGCAATACCGGAAGGGACATTTTGGTGTTCTGCGACGGTGACCAGCCCATTACCCACAGCCAGCAGCAGGATACCAATTAACGCGGCGTTCAGGATTAGGCGTAAGGGGGGCAGCTTATGCCCACGAATAAGTAAGAAACTTGTTAATAAAATTCCCGCGGAGAGAAAACGTACGGCTGCCATCATTAACGGCGGCCAGCTTTCAACGCCAATGCGAATAACGAAGTACGTGGAACCCCAAATGATGTACAGCGCGAATAGCGCACTGAAAAGCGGTAACAATTGCCTGAAACGCATAATCCCTCACGGTGGAAATAAAAAGGTGCAACATAGTAAACGTCAAAACTATCTTACTGGCGAGATTTATAATTACGTGTTGATGTTAAAAACTTGTTGACCAGAAAGGTCAGTTTCAGCATGGCGTGTTTTACTTCATACTTATGACTGCAAAAAAATAATATTGAGGGTGAAAATTTTGGCAGGAAGTAGCTTACTGACCTTACTCGATGATATCGCCACGCTGCTGGATGATATCTCAGTGATGGGAAAACTGGCCGCGAAAAAAACCGCGGGCGTGCTGGGGGATGATCTGTCGCTTAATGCGCAGCAGGTGTCGGGCGTGCGGGCGAACCGCGAACTCCCGGTGGTCTGGAGTGTGGCGAAAGGATCGTTTGTTAACAAAGTTATTCTGGTGCCGTTGGCGCTATTGATAAGCGCATTTATTCCCTGGGCGATCACCCCCTTATTAATGGTAGGCGGGGCGTTTCTCTGTTTTGAAGGGGTGGAAAAGGTTCTGCATACCCTGGAGGCGCGGAAGCACAAAGAAACTCCGGAAGAACGTCAGCAGCGTCTGACATCTTTGGCGGCGCAGGATCCGCTCACCTTTGAGAAAGATAAAATCAAAGGGGCAATACGTACCGACTTCATTTTGTCTGCCGAGATTGTCGCAATTACGCTGGGTATTGTAGCGGACGCACCCTTGCTGAATCAGGTGTTGGTGCTATCAGGTATCGCGTTAGTGGTGACCGTGGGCGTGTATGGCCTGGTCGGGATTATCGTTAAGCTTGACGACATTGGGTACTGGTTGGCAGAAAAGCGCAGCCTGCTTGCCCAGTCGTTGGGCAAAGGGTTACTGGTGGTTGCCCCCTGGCTTATGAAAACACTTTCTGTGGTCGGCACACTGGCGATGTTTTTAGTGGGAGGCGGCATTGTGGTACACGGAATATCGCCGCTGCATCATGCGATTGAACATTTTGCTCAGCAGCAAAGTACATTGATTTCGCTAATGCTTCCGACCCTGCTTAACCTGGTGCTCGGCTTTATCATCGGTGGGATTGTCGTTTTGCTGGTAAAAGCTGTCGCCAGAGTGCGCGGGATTTCGCACTAATTGTTACAGGACTGATTACGCAAAACGCCTCCTTGTCATCTAAGGTGTAAAGGTTTCTCTTGATACAGGAGGCAGGTATGGTCTTTTCTGTCAGTGAGGAAGTCACCTCCAAAGAGGGTGGCCCACGTATGATCGTTACCGGGTATGCCAGCGGAATGGTGGAATGTCGCTGGTACGACGGCTTTGGCGTTAAACGGGAAGCATTCCGTGAAGATGAACTGGTGGTGCCTGGAGAGCGAAGACAGCTCTCCCAGGATGCCTGAACATTTGGCTCGACCGTAACCTGGTGATCTCTCACCCATTAGTTATATTTATCATTCCGGTGAGAATTATTTACTTGTCAGGCAAAAAAATTGCAGATAAGGTTTGGTTCACATCAGATTTTCTGGTGTAACGAATTTACAAGTGCTTCTTGCATAAGCAAGCTTGATCCCGACCCGATAAGGGCCGGGATTTTTTTCGCCCTCAGTCAGCGATTGATTTCCGACACGCTAAAATCATGGATATCAAGCTCGAACGCATCGGCCAGTTCATGCCATGTATGGTAATCACGCCCGTCAACGCTGACGCGCTCCGGGTCATCCTGGCTGCGATGAATTTCACTCTCGCAGATTTCGTTGATTGCCTTTAGCAGCGCGTCGACATCGACGCTGACTTCACGTTTGGCCGTATCGCTGTACTCTTTCGCGGTTTTCATCCTCATACCTCTCAACCGTTAAGGATACCGGGGGAGCGTACCCAAACATCAGATACGCACAACTTAAGTATAGACCGTCGATAAAACCCGCAATCGCGCGTGTACAGCGCTGCCAGAAAAAGGAATTTGTTCTACACTGGCACAAAGCCACAGGAGGAAAACTATGAAGGTGAATGATCGGGTCACAGTCAAAACGGACGGCGGTCCTCGTCGACCGGGCGTGGTACTGGCAATCGAAGAATTTAGTGAAGGCACCATGTACCTGGTTTCGCTGGAAGACTACCCGCTCGGTATCTGGTTCTTTAATGAATCAGGTCATCAGGATGGTATCTTTGTGGAAAAAGTGGAGTGACATGAGTTCCGCTGTTTGATTCTGACTGGTGGAGTCGCCACCAGTCAGAACGTCTTAGCGCATATTCACAAAGATACCATTGGTGACGTTATCCGTAAGCCTTACAACGTGATAGATAACTTGCTTATTATGCGTTTTAATCTTTCGTTTTATATTCCCCTTATGGGATGACACCGTCTTGGCTTTGATATTCATTTGATCTGATATCTGTATTGTTCCTTGACCCTCCATCCACATACGCAGCATGCTGGATTCGGTTCGACTTAATGATAATGTCGGCAGATTCACATCAATAGCAATATCTACTTCCTTTTTCAGAATATCGCCAAGTAGTTTATCCAGTGAGTCAGGTTTAATCGATTTAGAACTAATCAATAAATTTTTTCTGACGAGTAGATATTCATCAAAATGCACGTTGGCAATTGCCATAAACACAATAAATAATGTGCTGGGATGCTGATTAATGATTTGCTTTATTTGCTGGCTATTAGCAGGATCGTGGATAAAGCAGTCCTCATTAATAAACACCACAGCGGGTTGTTGAGAGACACAGGCGAGACTGAGTTCATCAACGTTGGAAATGTTGTTGATTTCCCTTTTTTTCACTCCCCGACTTACCAGATATCCGGTTAATCCTAGTCGGGTGTAACTGCATAAATCCATAATAATCGTTGACATGGCATACCCTCACTCAATGCGTAACGATAATTCCCCTTACCTGATTATTTCATCACAACTAAACGGAATAATAACGACCCAAGATGACGCTTTCGCTGTTTTTCAGGCGAATTTACTATCCCGTAAAGTTGCGTATAATTTGCCAGGAAACATCTTAAAGTAAAGTGAATGTTGCGTTATGTGAGTGAGGCAAAAACAAATAAGCCGCGACAGAGATATCCTGGTGGATGTTGTCACTTTTTAAATTTAGGACAATCCTTAGTAAAACAGGATAAAAAATAAGGGTTATTATTTTCCAGGCATTTCGCTGACGATATCGGCCAGTAAATTAAAAATTTCACTGAATAATCGTTCGCAGAATGGCGCAATTAATGGCATTAGCGCCGCCATTAGTGAAATACCTACGGTCAGAGTGAGAGGAAAGCCGATGACGAAAACCGACAGCTGTGGTGCCATGCGATTTAACAAACCAAGTGCAAGGTTCAGCGTGAGCAGCAGCGTCATTACCGGCAGGGCCAGCATTAGCCCGTTGAGGAAAATCAGGCTACCCGCCCGTGCCAGCGCGAGAAACGCATTGCTGTTCACCGGATTGCCGCCGATGGGCAGAGTATGAAAAGTATCTACCAGCAGCGAAATCAGCCATAAATGGCCGTTAAAGGTCAGGAACAGAAGCATGGCGAGCATGTCGATCAGTCGTGCCAGAACCGGCATATTCAGACGGCTACCGGGATCGAAGAACGTCGCGAAGGAAAGGCCCATTTGCAGGCCAATTAATTCCCCGGCGGTACGTACTGCGGCAAACGCAAACTGCATGGTGAAGCCTAATGCGATACCGATCAGGATTTGTTGCATTGCCTGCCAAAGCGCGCCAACAGAAAAGATGGGGACGTCAACGGCGGGAATCGATGGGGCGATAACGACGGTAATCATCAACCCCAGCCCCAGCTTTACCCGTTTGGGGATGGCTCGTTCACTGAGGATGGGGGCCGTTGAGATGAGCGCCAGTATGCGCAACAAAGGCCAGAAGTATAAATTCAGCCAGTGGAGCCACTCAACGCTGGACACCTGCAACATAACGTTGTCTACCCGATGATATAGGGGATATTGCTGAACAGCGTACGCACGTAGTCGAGCAGCAGGTTAAGCATCCACGGGCCAGCAACAATGATGGCAATAAACACCGCGACAATTTTGGGGATGAAGGACAGCGTCATTTCGTTAATCTGGGTCGCCGCCTGCAGAATACTGATGATAAGACCCGTGATGAGAGCGACCAACAGCAAAGGCGCGGCAAGGGCCAGGGCGACTTTCATCGCCTCTGTGCCCATCATCATGACCGATTCAGGAGTCATTTCGCGCCTCTAACTGTAAAAGCTTTGTGCCAGCGAGCCGACAAGTAGCTGCCAACCGTCTACCAACACAAACAGCATCAGCTTGAACGGCAACGCGATTGTGGCGGGCGGGACCATCATCATCCCGAGCGCCATCAACACGCTGGCGATCACCAGGTCGATAATCAGAAACGGAATAAAAATGGTAAAGCCTATCTGGAATGCTGTTTTCAGCTCACTGGTGACATAAGCGGGCAGCAAAATTCGCATCGGCACGGCTTCTGGTCCCTGTAACGGACCGCTGTTTGCTAAGCGCGCGAAGAGTGCCAGATCGGCTTCACGGGTCTGGCGCAACATAAACTCACGCAGCGGCTGGGCGCCTTTCTCCATGGCTTCCTGCATGGAGATCTTCTCTTCGCTGAACGGTTGGTATGCGTCAACGTAGATTTTATCGATCACCGGCGACATGATGAAAAAGGTCAAAAAGAGCGCCAGGCCCAGGAGCACCTGGTTAGGTGGTGCTGAGGGGGTACCCAGCGCATTTCGCAGTAGACCAAAAACGATGATGATGCGGGTGAAGCTGGTCATCATCAGCAAAATTGCAGGCAGGAACGTCAGCGAGGTGATGAACACCAGCGTCTGCACGGGTAACGTCCAGTTTTGTCCGCCGCCCGGCAAAGGCTGACTGACCAGACCCGGGAGTTGGGCGAGGGCAACGGGGCTGAAAAGCCACAAGCTTGCCAGCGTAAGGGATAACAAACGGCGCATCAGGATCTCCCAGGACGCTTCAGCAAACTCTTCATCATGGCCTGGAAATCCGCAGGGGAGGCCGTTTTTTCTTCTGCATCGGCAGGTGCCGGGGGCAGGGTGTGCAGGACGTTAATCTGCGAGGCTGTGACGCCCAGTACCAAACGGGCATCTTCGACCTCGACAATCACCACGCGCTCACGTGGACCCAGTGAGGTACTGGCCGTGACTTTCAGCCCGCGCGTACCGGCACTTTTGGGGGCAAACCCCAGACGTTTAATGACCCAGGCCGCCGCCAGGATCAAGACGATGATCCCGAGCAGCGCGCCGCTTACCTGCACCAGCGGTGAGCCGGGAACGGCGGCGGGTTGAGAAACGGTAGCCTGGGTATTCATGATTAACGGCTCAGACGGCGCATACGTTCAGACGGGGTGATAATGTCAGTGATACGCACACCGTATTTGTCCGCAACTACGACGACTTCGCCCTGGGCAATCAGATAACCGTTGATCAGAATATCCAGCGGTTCGCCTGCCAGACCATCCAGTGCGACAACCGAACCCTGCGTCAGACGCAGCAGCTCTTTGATGGTCATGCGGGTACGGCCCAGTTCGACGGTCAGCTTGACCGGAATGTCCATGATCAGGTCGATATCCTGCAAAGCACCGCTGACGTCGCCGCCACCTAACTGCTGGAATACCGCATCGGCCGCACTTTTGGTGGGCGTGGTTTTTTGCTCGTTTAACGCGTCAGCCCACAGATCGTCCAATGCGCCAGTGTTCTCATCGGACGGATTATTCATATCACTCATTTGGGCTGTTCCTCATTCAGCGAATTCAAAATCGGGTTTATCAGATGTTCTACGCGTAACGCATACTGACCGTTTACGGTGCCATACTGGCTGGTCAGCACAGGCACGCCGTCCACATGAGCAATAATGCGGTCGGGTTTTTCAATCGGCAGTACATCGCCGGGTTTCAGTTTTAAAATCTGGGATAGCCGCAGCGGGATATCGGCAAAGTTTGCCACCAGCTCCAGCTCAGAATGCTGAACCTGACGCACCAGATTATTGCGCCAGTTCTGATCTTCATTACGTGAATTTTCCAGCGGCGGATTCACCAGCAGCTCACGCAACGGTTCAATCATGCTGAAGGGCAGACAAATGTTAAATTCACCGGTCAGGTTGCCAATTTCAACGTGGAACGGGGTGTTCACCACAATGTCGTTCGGAGAAGTAGTGATATTGGTAAATTTCACCTGCATCTCCGAACGGACGTATTCCACTTCCAGCGGGTTGATGGCCTTCCACGCGTCGCTGTAGCTTTCCAGCGCCAGCTTCAGCATGCGGTTGATAACGCGCTGTTCCGTGTGCGTAAATTCGCGGCCTTCGACTTTCGTCGGGAAACGACCGTCACCGCCAAACAGGTTGTCTACGGCGATAAATACCAGACTCGGTGAGAACACCACCAGACCCGTACCGCGCAGCGGCTTCAGGTGGATTAAGTTCAGGTTGGTCGGAACCGGTAAGTTGCGCGCAAATTCATGGTATGGCTGGATACGGATCGCACCCACGGTAATATCCGGGCTACGGCGCAACAGGTTAAATAACCCCATACGGAACTGGCGCGCAAAGCGTTCGTTAATGATCTCCAGCGCCTGTAAACGCTCACGTACCACGCGACGCTGAGTGTTGGGATCATAAGGACGAATATCGCTTTCTTTTGCGATACCTGAAATGGGTTCGTCTTTGGTTTCGCTATCGCCGTTGAGCAATGCGTCGATTTCAGCCTGAGAAAGAATACTGTCGCCCATGTCTTTACCGCAGAATAAAAGCTGTATAAAGAACGTCGGTGACAACCTGTTTCGGCTGCCCGACAACGAGCGGAGTCGCCAGCGTCTCTTTGATGGCGGTAATCAGCTGTTGCTTACCTTCCTCGGTGGCGAGTGTGGCTGCATTCTGACGAGAGAACAGCAGCAGCAAGCGGCTGCGCACTTCCGGCAGATATTCGTTAAGACGTGAACGTGTCGCCTCATCTTTCATGCGCAGCGTGATACCGATATACAGCACACGGTCTGCATCACCCAGATTGACGGTAAAGGTATCCAGCGCAAAGAACACCGGGGCTGGCGGTGGAGGCGGTTCCGCTTTGACGCTGGCGGACGGCTGCTGCTGCATGCGCCAGTAGCTATAACCCGCAGTTGCGCAGGCGGCGAGGGTAATTAATACCAGCAGAGGGATCCAAATAGCGCGTTTACTTTTTTTGTTAATCGCGGAGTCAGTCATCAGATACGGGCTTCCTGTTTCGGTACAGCTTATGGGCTGATTATCCCGTGTCCTGTCCACGACAAAGCGTGGAAAAGACGCGGATAATCATGCTACCTCTGGCGTTAGGCGAAGATGTCTACTGCGCCATCGCCGCGGGCAGCGGCTTGCAGCGAGGCTGGGGTTGCCAGTATTGCGTCATCTTCAGCGGCAAAAATGTCTTGTCCTTGAGCGCGACCAGCCTGCTGTTGCTGCCCGGAAGACTGCTGATGGCCAGCGAAGCTTTCACTGCTGATGTTGCTTTGCCCCAGTTGAATGCCGCTTTCAGCCAACTGCGTACGCAGCATCGGTAATGCGGCTTCCAGTGCGGCGCGCACGTGACTGTGCGGTGAAACCATTTGTAACTGTGCGAGGTTGTCGTCCAGTTTGAGGGAAATATGTACCTGACCCAGGTCTTGCGGATGCAGACGCAGCTCTGCGCTTTGCTGGCCCTGGCGCGTGAACAATGTGACGTGCTGGCTCAGCGATTGCTGCCATTCATGGCTACCTAACGGAGCGCTTAACACCGGCGCGGCCGTCGGTAACGGTTGTGCGTGTGTTTGTGGACCACTTAGCGGGGCCGCAGTCATGCCAATGCTGGTCGGTGACGGGGTGCTGTCGATTTCAGCTCTGGCGTTCGCCGCCGCCGTCAGCGGGGTTAGTGCTGGATTGTTTGCCTGATTAGCACCACCGCCAGCAATTGTGACATCCGCTTTGCCTTTTTTGGCATCACCCGGCAGCAATTCGTCTGCGTTATCAGTCGTCGCGCCGTGTACCGCGCCACGTGACAACACCGAAAGAGTGGCATCAACAGGGGCTGGTGCGCTGTCGACGGCAGGCGTAGCCAGTGGTTGTCCTGGCAGCATGGCGAACAGTGCGCTCAGGTTGGCGAGATCGTCATCACTCAGCGTAGTGCTTTTTTCGTCCTGCTGAGCAACTTTGCCCAGCGTCGTCAGGGCATTAGCTTTCAGTGAAGGTGTGAGAGCAGACAACAGTTGCTGAGCGTCTGTCATGTCGGCAAGAGAAGCCTCGGTTTGTAGCTCCTGTTGCGCCAACAGATCGGTTAATTTGACCGACTGTGCGGCATCGCCATTTTTTTGCAGTAACCCTTTTTGCAGCTTACTGCTGGCCGCCTGTAAGTCGGCAAGCGACAGCGGAGCGTCTTTACCCTGCGCGTCGCCCGCACCTAATGCGCCAGCCAGCAGCGCTAAAAAATCCTCGGGTGAATCTACCGCTTTGCCTGACTGAAGACCTGCGGCTACGTCGGTGTCGGTGGTAATCAGTTGGGGTAAAGTAATCATTCGGGTTTCCTCATAGCTGCGCGCTGAGCAAATTCATCCATTTTTTTCTGATCCAGACGGTTTTCGGCCAGTAACGCCGCCGAGGTTTGTCTATCCTGCAACGTCTGCCACGCCTGTAATCGTTGTTTTTTGTCGCGCCAACTGTTCAAAGCCATGTCCACTTTTTGCGTCCATTGATTGAGCTGTTGGCGGTGTTGCTCAATCGCTTTTTCCAGCGTCTGAATGAATTGCTGATAGTTAATCCAGCGATTGCTGGTAATACCCTGGCCCATATCGGTATTCAGATTGTTGCGATACTCATGCTGATAATCGATCAGCATTTTTAACTGTTCTTCCGCCTGCTGACAGCCACGACGCATCTCTCCTAATAAGACAGCGGCGTCATCTACCTCTTTTTCAGCCAGGTCTTTCAGTGTTGCTAACGCACCATGTTGTGCCATGACCTATGCTCTCCTGCTTAATCACACACCAGGGAAAATCAGTTCTAAAGCTTGTAGAGAATCTTCCCAGTCAGCCCGTTCAAAAATGCCTTGCTGTAAGAACGCTTCCAGCTGTGGCCATAAGGCGATGGCTTTATCCAGCATTGGATCGCTGCCTTTGGCATACGCCCCCACGCTAACCAGATCGCGGTTACGCTGGAAGCTGGACAGCAACTGTTTAAAGTTGCGCACCCGTGCGTAGTGTTTTTCACTAATGAGCGCGGTCATGGCGCGGCTGATCGAGGCTTCAATATCGATGGCCGGATAGTGACCCGCCTCGGCCAGATGACGAGACAGCACAATGTGGCCGTCCAGTATCGCGCGCGCGGAATCGGCAATCGGGTCCTGCTGGTCGTCACCCTCGGTCAGTACCGTATAAAACGCGGTAACTGAACCGCCGCCGTGAATACCGTTCCCGGCACGTTCAACCAGCGCCGGTAATTTGGCGAATACTGACGGCGGATAACCTTTGGTTGCCGGTGGCTCGCCGATCGCCAAGGCTATCTCACGTTGCGCCATCGCATAGCGGGTGAGGGAATCCATAATCAGCAATACGTGCTGTCCGCGATCGCGGAAATCTTCGGCGATGCGCGTGGCATAGGCCGCGCCTTGCATACGCAACAGCGGCGAGACGTCCGCCGGAGCGGCAATCACTACTGAGCGTGCGCGACCGTCAGCGCCGAGAATATTTTCAATAAAATCTTTAACTTCGCGGCCGCGCTCGCCAATCAGGCCCACGACGATGACGTCGGCCTGGGTATAGCGCGCCATCATGCCGAGCAGGACGCTTTTACCGACGCCGGAACCTGCGAAAAGCCCCATACGCTGGCCGCGACCTACGGTTAACAACGCGTTGATGGGGCGTACACCGGTATCCAGGACGTGTTCAATTGCGGTACGTTGCAGCGGGTTAAACGGTGGTGTAATCAGCGCGCCGGTTTCGGTGGTATCCGGGGCGGGCAGTCCGTCGAGCGGTTTGCCGCTGCCGTCCAGCACACGCCCCAGCAGAGCAGGGCCAAGCGGCAATTGCTTCCCGCTTTGCAGACCTTCTCCGGCAATGTTCTTCGCGTAGACGCGCGCGCCGGGCAGAACGCCTTCGACCTCTTCGAGCGGCATCAGAAACAGACGTTGACCGTTAAAGCCCACGACTTCACTTTCGACTTCCTGGGTTTCGTTGCCATCCTGGCGTTCAATGACGCAGGTGGCACCCAGCGGCAGCTGTAACCCCGTGGCTTCCAGCACCAGCCCGGTTGCGCGGGTCAGACGACCGTAACGACGCACCGCAGGCAGCAGAGACATTTTCTCTTCGAAGTTGTCCAGCGTATTGAGCCAGCGAGTCAGGCGAGTGGTCATTACACGACTCCCGGCGCTGCCAGACGGCAGAGTTCTTGCCAGCGTGTGGCGACGCTGGCATCCAGATCGCCTTCGTCAGCTGAGACTTTACAACCGCCGTGATGCAGCGTGGGATCACCGCGCAGCCGCCAGCCGTGCAGGCTGAGAGTGGCACCGAGCATCTCCTCAACACGCTGGAGATCGTCCGGATGTACGCGCAGCTGCGGTTTACCGCTAAACAGCGGTTCCTGTTGCAATAACTGTTGGATCTGCTTAATCAGCGCAGCGTTATCCACGATAGGCGTCTGACCAATCACCTGACGCGCAGCTTCCAGCGCCATTTGCATCAGGCGCGAGGCAATGACGCTGTCCAGTGCGTCCAGCGTATTCTGAAACTCGCTCACCAGCTGCTGCATACGGGCATGAATCGGCGCATGCTGCGCACGCGCCTGGTTCTGGCCCTGCTCCAGCCCCTGGCTCAGACCTTCCTGATAGCCTTGTTCATGACCCTTTTGTCGACCTTCCGCCAGCCCCGCGTTATACCCTTGCTCATGGGCCTGCATTTGCAGCTGTGCGAGCTGTTGTTCAAGCTGTTGCTCTGCGGAAAGCTCGGGTTCTTCCGTCTCTTCGGACAGCGGCGTTTCGCTGTGGTCGGCCAGCACGAACTCTGCCATCGGTGGGGCGAGGTCGTCCGGAGTCCAGACTTTCCACGGCAGT
The DNA here is from genome assembly GCF_030332785.1 of Citrobacter sp. Cpo069. NCBI lineage: Bacteria > Pseudomonadati > Pseudomonadota > Gammaproteobacteria > Enterobacterales > Enterobacteriaceae > Citrobacter > Citrobacter sp. Cpo069. Next base: position 297,499 of record NZ_JAOWHD010000060.1, on the reverse strand, counting down.
TCGTTAGACATAGGTATCCTCGCCGCTGCCGATCACCATCTCGCCGGTTTCCGCCAGACGACGCACAATAAGCAGAATCGCTTTCTGTTCGTTTTCCACCTGCGACAAGCGCACCGGACCGCGGTTGGCAAGGTCGTCGCGCAGAATATCGGCAGCACGTTGCGACATGTTGCGCAGGAACTTCTCGCGTAGCGGCTGTTCGGCACCTTTCAGCGCAATCAGCAGCGATTCGGAATCCACTTCCTGCAACAGACGCTGGATACTGCGATCGTCGACGTCCACCAGGTTTTCGAACAGGAACATCTCGTCGATAATTTTCTGCGCCAGTTCGCCGTCGAACTCGCGTACGGCGGTGATAACCGCTTCTTCCTGCTGGGTTTTCATTAGGTTGATAATTTCTGCCGCCGTTCTCACGCCGCCCATTTTGCTGCGCTTGAGGTTCTGGCCATCGAGCAGACCGTTCAGTACCTCGGTCAGTTCTGCCAGCGCGGCAGGCTGCACGCCGCCGAAGGTGGCGATACGCAGCATCACGTCGTGACGTAAACGCTCGTCGAACAGCGCCAGAATATCGGCGGCCTGGCCCCGTTTGAGGTGCACCAGAATGGTGGCGATAATCTGCGGATGCTCGTCGCGGATAAGGTCGGCGGCGCTTTGCGGCTCCATAAAGTTGAGCGTTTCAATGCCGCTGGTGGTATCGCGGGTTTCCAGAATATCTTCCAGCAGGCTGGAGGCGCGTTCCTCGCCCAGCGCTTTCACCAGCACGGAGCGCAGATATTCGTTGGCGTTGATATTCAGCGCGGCAAACTGTTCTGCTTCTTGCTCAAACTCGGCCAGCACTTCCGTCAACTGTTTGTTGGAGATCTGGCGTACGTTCGCCATCGCTGTACTCAGCGCCTGAACTTCGCGCGTGGAAAGGTGTTTAAACACCTCTGCCGCGCGATCTTCGCCAATGGTCATCAGCAGGATGACGCTTTTATCGGTACCGGTAAGGGCATTACTCATGATCGTTACTCATCCACTGGCGAATGACCAGCGCCACGACGCGCGGATCGTTATCTGACATTTCACGAATACGCTGGCTCATCACTTCTGCACCCAGACGCTGATTCGTACGACGCTGCTGGGTCTGTTCGTCTTTGCTGAGGCGAACTTCTACCGCTTCTTCGGTTTCCTGACGGATCCGCGTTTGTTCTTGTACCGCTTTTGCTTCTTCGCTGCGGCGAACCAACTGCGGGCGAACAGCTTTGCGCCACAGGATCCAGGCAACAAGCAGAACCAGTAACCAACGGCCTGCGGTCATCAACTGATCAATAAAGAACGGCTGTTTCCAGAACGGCAGCTCGCCCATGGAATCGTCGGTCGCCGTGAACGGAGAGTTCACCACGTTCAGGGTATCGCCACGTTTGTCGGAGAAGCCCATCGCTTCGCGGGTCAGATCCTCAATCTGTTTCATCTGATCGGCGGTTAGCGGCAGCGGTTTGCCGTCCGGCAACGTTTTATAGTTGACCACCACTGCAACCGAGAGACGCTGCACATCCCCGACGTTCATTTTGGTGTGGCGAATGGTACGGTCGACTTCATAGTTGCTGGTTTCATTGCGCTGCGTACTGCGTGGACCGGCATTATTGCTGTTATTTGCCGTCTGCGTGGTTTGCGCATTTTGCTGATTAGCCGGAGGGTTGGCGATTGGCGCGGTATTCGCCGGTGCTGGCTGATTAGACAATGCGCCCGGTACGCCGCCTGGCGCTCCGCTTCCGATCTGCTCGCTGACGTTTAACTGGCGTGAACGCAGCACGGCCTGGGAATCATCACCGTTTGGACGGTACTGTTCTTCGGTTTGCTCTTTATTAGCAAAATCCAGCTGCGCGGTGACCTGTGCATGTACGTTACCGTTGCCGACAATCGGCGACAGGATCGATTCGATACGACGTTGAACGCGGCCTTCGACATCGCTGGCGTATTTCAACTGCGCATCGTTAAGATCGCGGCTGCTGGTGTTCGACTGAGTTAACAGATGACCTGCCTGGTCGACCAGCGTAACGTTGCCCGGCGGTAACCCTGCGACAGCGCTGGAAACCAGATGCGTGACCGCACTGATTTGACCTTCATCCAGTGCGCGACCCGGTTCAAGATTCACGGTCACGGAGGCTGAAGGCGCTTTTTGCTCACGCACAAACAGCGACGGTTTCGGCATTGCCAGATGCACGCGGGCGCGTTTTACCGGTCCCAGCGTTTCAATGGTCCGGGCTAATTCACCTTCCAGCGCACGCTGGTAGTTGACCTGCTCGCTAAACTGGCTGATACCAAACTTTTCCTGATCCAGCAGTTCAAAACCAACGGCGCCGCCTTTCGGCAGGCCTTGCTGCGCCAGACGTAAGCGCAGTTCGTGGACTTTATCGGCAGGAACTTCTATAGCACCGCTTCCCTCAGTAAAACGATAGGGAACGTTCATCTGCGTCAGTTGGGTGACAATCGCGCCACCATCCTGATCGGAAAGATTGCTGAACAGCGTGCGATAGTCAGGCGCTTTGGCCCACAGGACCATCGCCACGATGATAGCGACGGCAGCGGCTCCCGCCACAATCAAAGGAATTCTGGGATTCGCGCGCAGGCGGTTTAACCACTCGAGAGGTTTAAGCTGGGTTGCAGTCGATGCTGTCGCACTCATCTCGCACCTCGTGGCTTATCGTGGACGGCGTTTTTTGCAAAGTGGAACAAGACTCACTCCCGGGTCAGCAAACTCGAAAAATTGACGGTCTCATTATTTGCGGTTTCGAATTTTTCTATGCGTTAAAAACCGTGGTTTTTTATCGTTATTTAACGCCTTTATCTTATTGACTAACTGGTAATCTCAGCTACGTAAAAAATCATCCAGGGGATCAGAATGTCGGCAATACAGGGGATTGAAGGGGTCATCAGCCAGTTACAGGCCACGGCGATGTCAGCAAAAATGCAGGATGTGCAGCCACAACCGACCGTGAGTTTTGCCGGACAACTGCATGCTGCGTTAGACAGGATCAGCGATGTGCAAACCGCGTCCCGTACGCAGGCTGAGAAATTTACCCTGGGTGAGCCGGGTATTGCGTTAAATGATGTGATGACCGATATGCAAAAAGCGTCGGTATCGATGCAGATGGGTATTCAGGTGCGTAACAAACTGGTGTCGGCGTATCAGGAAGTGATGTCCATGCAGGTGTAGGGACAACGTGCAGAGAATGTTTGCCGGATAAGCGCAGTGCCATCCGGCAACCAGTTACTTCTGAATCAAATAGCGGATCGTTGGACCATCCTGCTGAATATCCAGCACCGTATAGCCGTGATTACGCGCATCCAGTGGAATATTGTTGATTGACTGCGGGCAATCGCTCACCACTTCCAGAATTTCACCTTTCTTCAATTGCGGCATCGCTTCCAGCGTGGCTACAGCCGGATATGGACACGGTTCGCCGACCATATCGAGGCGATAATCAGGCACGATATTTTTCATACAGACTCCTTGGCAGGCGTCAGCCCTGCGCGACGGAAGAAACGTTTTTCCCAGCCGATAATCAGCATCAGCGCGGCAAACAACAGCAGATAGGTCACCAGCAGACCGCCGAGCGGGCCGAAGGTGTTGAGCAGATTCACTTTGTCCCAGTTGGTGGCGAGCGTTGGGGCAAAATCATCCCAGTAGTAGGCCAGAATGGTTGAGCCAATAACGTTGCCCAGACCAACCCACCAGTAATGCACCTGACCTTCAACGGCGCGGTACATCCAGCCGGTTTCACATCCGCCCGCTAAAACAATACCGAACCCGAACAGCAAGCCGCCGATCACCGCATTTGGACCCGCCCACATGATTTTAGGCTCGACGCCCAGTTGCACATAGCTAAAGATACCGATGGCGCTGACTGCCATCCCGAAGATAATCGCTTTTGCCATATGGGTGCGACCGGAAATCCACAGGTCGCGGAAGGCGGAGGTGAAGCAGATTTGCGCCCGTTCAATAAGCAGACCGAACCCAACGCCGAACAGCATCGCCAGACCGAGTTTGGGTTTATCCATCGCGGTGAGTAGCGCCCAGCCGATCATGGCGATAAACACCAGCATGCCCAGGCGGAAACGGCGACGGGCCTGATCCGGCTTTTGCGTTAACGGCGAAGCGGCGGAGACTTTCTGCATTTTGACCGGAATACGAAACATCGGCAGCAGGGTAAAGCGTGCACCAAACCATGAGCCAATAGCTGTGGCCAGCGCAAAAAACCAGGCGTGTAGCGAGAACTGCGGAATGCCGGTGAAGAATGCGGCCAGGTTACAGCCCATTGCCAGCCGTGCGCCGAATCCGGCGATTGCCCCGCCGACTATCGCCTGCATAATGCGCACCCGACTGCGCGGCATGCGTAACTTGACGTTGTTGGCCCACAGTGCGGCAGCAAAACAGCCGCCGAACATACCGAGGATCATCATGCCGTCGATGCGGGTCAGGGGTGAGCCTTCGAGATGGATCAGCTTGTAGTATCCCCACTCTTCGGCGTGCACGCCAAACAGTTGCAGGATTTGACCACCCCAACGGGTAAATTCACCGGTAACGGCCCAGAAGGTTCCCGTAATGCCGAAATAATAAGTGGAGAGAATACCCGCTGCGATGACCGCAGGGGCGGGGGCCCAAAATTTAATTAACCAGGCCTGTTTGAAGTGTTGCCATGACATGCGTTGTGCCTCTGAACTCAGAAGGTATGTAACAAGAAGTGTGGATACTACACCGTTCAGAATTTTTGACTATGAGTAATAAGAGGTAATACCGTCTGGATCAATCTTTCTCAACGCTGCCGAAAGGCTGGCGACATCAGGCCTTTAATGCCACAATCCCATTTTCTTCGCATGCAGGATGAATGATGAAAAAATTAGCAATCGTTGGTGTATTTCTGGCGCTTACCGGATGCGCCGAAGTAGAAAATTATAACGACGTGGTGAAAACGCCAGCGCCAGCCGGTCTGGAAGGATACTGGCAGTCAAAAGGTCCGCAACGCAGCCTGGTGAGTCCGGAAGCGATTGCCAGCCTGGTGATAACGAAAGAGGGCGATACACTGGATTGTCGCCAGTGGCAGCGGGTGATCGCGCTGCCGGGGAAACTGACGATGCTCTCTGGCGATCTCACCAACGTGACGGTGAAACGCGAGCTGTACGAGATCGAGCGCGAAGGCAATACGCTGGAATATGACGGTATGACGCTGCAGCGGGTGGATCGCCCGACGCAGGAATGTGCTGACGCGTTAAAGAAAACGCCGCTGGCAACACCGCTGCCATAAGCCGTACGCCCCGGTAACCATCGGTCACCGGGGTTGAGCTTTACAACACGTCTTCAATCACCCACACGCTGACGCTCCCGCCGTTACAGAAAAACGTCGCTTCGCCGTTTTCATCGGTGACCACGCTTTCTTCACGATTTCCCAGATAGTCCCGCCAGGTTTTATTGCCATAATTGGCGCCGAGATTGATGGTCTTTTCTCCGTCATCGCCGTTAGACAACACCACCACACAGCCGGGATCTTCGTCCGTGCCGCTGCGGCTAAAAGCGATACAGTTAGGGTGATCGAAAAAGAGCGTCTGTACCCCATGCGCGAAGCGCTGGCGTGCGAGGATCAGTTCATCAAGTTGTTCAATGATCGGCATGTCGATAGGATAGGTTTCGCCATCGCCGCCGGTGTCTTCGTAATGCGCTCCGTAGAGGTCAGGGTAAAATACCGACGGCACGCCGTTTTCGCGTAACAGGATCAGCGCATAGGCCAGCGGCTTAAACCACGGCTCGACGGGGGCTTCGAGTGCCTGCAAGGGTTGGGTGTCGTGATTGGCGACCAGCGTGACGGCATGAAAAGGATCGGCCTCCACCAGAGTGTCGGTGAAAATCTGGCTCATGTCGTAATCGCGGCCCTGACGGGAGGCCTCGTGGAATTTCATCTGCAAAGGGGCGTCGAACAGCATAGTTTTCCCCTCCACCTGATTAATGTAGGTTTGCAGCTTGTCGACTTCATGGGACCAGTATTCCGCCACAATAAACAGCGGCTTGGGTGCAACCTCCTGCACGTGCTCAATCCACTCTTTGTAAAACCATGCCGGAATATGTTTCACGGCATCTAAACGAAAACCATCGCAATGGGTTTGCTCCATTACCCAACGTGCCCAGTATTTGAGCTCCTCAGTCACCGCGTGATTGCGAAAATCGATGTTTTCGCCCATCAGATAATCAAAATTACCCAACTCATCATCAACCTGATCGTTCCAGCCTTCGCCGGTGTAGTCGTTAACGATTTTAAAAATCCCGTCTTCGGTTGGATTCTCGATATGGTCAATGCCGCTGAAGCATTTAAAGTCCCAAATGAATTGCGAATACTGGCCAGCGCGGGCAGGGAAGGTATAGCGCGTCCATCCCTCGCACTCGACAATCTCATCGTCTATTTGCGTGCGATCCTCGGCGTTAACGCGCTGGACGCGGATCTTTTCTTTCTCATCAGCGCCCATTTTGTGGTTAACCACCACGTCCAGCAGTACGGCAATATCATTGTGCTTAAGTGCGTCAATCGCCGCCAGCAGCTGGTTTTTATCACCGTATTTGGTGGCGACGGTTCCCTTTTGGTCGAATTCGCCCAAGTCAAACAGATCGTAGGAGTCATAGCCAACGGAATAGCCGCCGGACGCGCCTTTATAGGCGGGGGGCAGCCATACCATATTGATGCCGATATCATTCAGACCGCCTGCGCGTTCGGCAAGCTCTGGCCAGAGTTGACCGCCATCAGGGTAATACCAGTGGAAGTACTGCAATAACGTGGGATTTTTCATCTTCCGTGCTCCAGAAGTCGTTTGGCCGACCTCTGGAGTATGGAAGATAATTCAGACGAGACGGGAAATTATTGTGGCGAGGTGGGGGCGTCGGGTACCAACAGCATGCCGGAAAGATTACTATAGGTAGACGTAAGGGTTCTTTGTTGATTACCGTTCTGGATGAGAACTTTCAGCTCATCCATGCGCATGTTGAGTAATCGCTTAACCTCGTTTTCGTTATCAATAATTGCCCTGAGTAGTCCCCTGATTTGGTTATGGGTAGAAGGGCCACTAGATAGGGCAGGATTCTGAGTCAATGACTCGACCAGGCAAATATATTCCATTTCGCCTTCAACCAATTCATCCCATTTTTTTTCCGTTGCCAGCTTGAGCATTCGCTGGCTTACAGAATGAAGTCGTAGCCACTGTTGCAAGGATGAAGAGGATGTGCTCATTATTTTATATCCTGTGCTTTTGAATATGCTGGTTCTATTTCTTTCCACGCTTCTGATATGTTGTTTAATAAAGCATGGACTTCAGATATAGCTGCCGCATCATTATGTAAGTTTGCCTGCAATAGTCGGAGAGTCATGTAATCATAAAGACTATCGAGATTGTCGCATAACTCAGGATTTACGCTGCGGTCGAGTCCTGACTGTAAGCCATTGGATATAATATTTATGGCTTTAGTTAGAGCCTTTCCTTTACCAGGTACATCTCCTTGCTCTAGTAAAATTTGCGCCTTTTTTAAGGCGCTAAGTGCGCCGTCAAAAAGCATGTTTACGAGCTGATAGGGGGATGCACTCATAACAGCACTCTCCACTTCTATTTGTGCATATGCGTTAATGCCAGCACGGTTATACATGCAAAATCCTTACTACGAAGACATAGCGGTAAATTGTTGGTTTAAATAATTGCCGGTATTATTCAGCTTATTCACCAGCGTATCGAGTTGTGTAAATTGCTTCTTATAACGTTCAATGGTGTTGTTAATACTGAGTGTGGTGTCATCAATACGAGTCTTCAATTTTTTTAATGAGTTATTGATGCCGTCTGTTGCACTTTGCACTGCTCCATCATTTGCTAGAAATTGCTTTAGTAACGCGCTGGTTTCCACACCAAAGCCTGTTTTTTCACCATCACCCACAAAGAATTCAGTTACGCTGCCGGGTTTATCGTTCAGCGCTTTATCTAATTTGGTGCTATCTACTGTGAGTTTACCGTTAACATCCTGTGTAATACCCATTGATGAGAGTGTTGCGTAATCAGTAGGTTGTGCGCTGATCACCATTGAACGCAGACGTGTCTGAATATTGCGCAACGTTCCGTCGCCCATAAGATCTCCGTTACTGGAGTCTTGTTTATCACTACCCTGGTCAACCGCAGTATATTTTGTTTGCGATGTAATGGTTGTTTGCAGTGAGTTATAGGCATCAACAAATGACTGAATAGCAGCTTTCATTGCCGTGTTGTCGCGGGTGACAGTCAACTGTTCTAGCTTACCGGCTTCTGACTCTTTCAGCAGTGTTAAGGTGAGACCTTCTGGTGCATCTTTAATGGTGTTGCTGCTACGTTTGATGGTGATATCGTTAATTTTAACTTCAGCATCTGATGCTTGTACTGTTTGTTTCAGTCCATTTCCTGAGGTCGCTTTAGGATCATACGCCAGGTTATTTTTCAGTGTATCGTCGCCTGTCACGGTAACGGTCATCGCGTTGGAAACACCCGTATCTTTGGACGTCAGAGATAAATAATAAGAATCGTCATCCGCCTTAACAATTGTGGCGGTAACGCTGCCATTTTGTTTATTGATCGCATCACGAATGCCCGTTAAAGAAGTTTGATCGTCTGTTAGAGTGACGGTCATTGGCTCTTTTTGGCTTGGTTGAGTGATGGTAATTGTTCGGCTATCAGACGCAGTAGTACCACCTATTTTATCTTTACTACTGGAGAATTCTTTTGAGGTCAGCGTCTGAGACTGCGCCATCTTCAGTACCTCAACTGAATAATTCCCGGCCGGTACACCACCCTCGACCGTTGCGCTGAATGCGGTGTTCTTACTGGTCACAGTTGTGGTAGCGATTTTATCTGCTTTTGCTAGTGCATCTGTTGCTGTTTGAACCTTTTGCAATGCACTTTTCACAACTCCCCAAGCGGTAAGTTGTGCTTTATAAGACGTCTGCTGAGTGGTTAAAGGGGTCAGTTTTTGTTGTTCAGCAGCATTTAATTTATCCAGCAATGCACTGAGATCCAGATTCGAACCGACTCCAAGAGAACTAACACTCGCCATCACATTTTCCTTTTGAATAAAAACCAATGGAGTGGGTATCGGCACTTTATGCAAGAAGTTTAGCGAAAAGATTGCTAGAGCAATTGCATAATAAAGAGGTTTTTTCGGAGGGTATTCACTGGCTCAGAACGAAGACACTCAAGATGCATCCGTTTTAACACAAATCCACTTTTGCCACGTCCATAGCACCATTATCGAATGTGTTCACTATGATGATGAAATAATTAAAGCTTCGGGATTGATTGTCGATAACTGGGTTAACGGCACAGAAGCCGTAGGCCAGCGGCCTGAAACTAAACACTATATGAAGGAAACTCAATTATGGCAGTAATCAATACTAACAGCCTGTCGCTGATGACACAGACTAACCTGAACAAATCTCAGTCTTCTCTGGGTACCGCAATTGAGCGTTTGTCTTCTGGTCTGCGTATTAACAGTGCAAAAGATGACGCTGCTGGCCAGGCGATTGCTAACCGCTTCACCTCTAACATCAATGGCCTGACCGTGGCTGCACGTAACGCCAACGACGGTATTTCTCTGTCCCAGACCGCAGAAGGTGCACTGAGCGAAATTAACAACAACCTGCAGCGCGTGCGTGACCTGACAGTTCAGGCGCAGAACAGCTCTAACTCCGCATCCGATATCGACTCCATCCAGTCTGAAGTTAACCAGCGTATGGAAGAGATTAACCGCGTCACCAAACAGACCGACTTCAACGGTATCAAAGTGCTGGATAACCGTGAAGCTACCGCACAGAGCTATGACTTCCAGGTTGGCTCTAAAGACGGTGAGCAGATCAGTATAAATATTGGTTCAAGTGCGGGCTGGAACCTGGCAACTGCGGGAGCGGGTGGGACTTCAGGTACTACAGTTAATACTAACCAGGCGGCTCTGGATACTGCTAAGACGAATTACGATACTGCCAGCCAGAAAGCTTATACTGATAAACTGGATGCGGGTAAAACAGCATATACCACTTACGCTGGAGCCACGGGTGCTGCAAAAGATGCTGCGGAAGTCGCGTATAAAAAAGCTGCAGGGATCGATGCGGATGCAACCCTTTCTTCAGGTGATCACACCGCGTTAGCTGCATACTATGCAGCAGGAACGCCGAGTGCAGCTGAAACAACTGCAGCTCTCGGTGCAGCGAAAAGCAAAATGTCAGGTACAGTAGAAGCTGCAAAAACGGCAGGAACTAAAGCTGCTGAGGCAACCCCTGGTGCAGTCGTTAACGGCAATATGCGTACCGTTGCGGCAAAAGGTTTTGATGTTCTGAACGGTACCGTGGATTCTACCGGTGCAACCAACGGTAACCCGCTGGAAGATATCGATGCCGCACTGAAAGCTGTTGATACTCAGCGCAGCATCCTGGGTGCTTCCCAGAACCGTTTTGAATCTACCATCACTAACCTGAATAATACTGTTAATAACCTGACCGATGCACGTAGCCGTATTCAGGATTCTGATTACGCGACTGAAGTGTCCAACATGTCTCGTGCACAGATTTTGCAGCAGGCGGGCTCTTCCGTACTGGCCCAGGCCAACCAGGTTCCGCAAACCATGTTGTCTCTGCTGCGTTAATTTACGCTCATTGCGCAAACCCCGCTCCGGCGGGGTTTTTTACATTTAGCTTTACCCGTAACCCCCAAATAACCCCCCATTTCACCCACTATTCACCCGATTAAAACCCCTGCAGAAACGGATAATCATGCCGATAACTCATTTAACGCAGGGCTGTTTATCGTGAATTCACTGTATACCGCTGAAGGTGTAATGGATAAACACTCGCTGTGGCAGCGTTATGTACCGTTGGTGCGTCACGAAGCATTGCGCCTTCAGGTGCGTTTGCCGGCGAGCGTAGAACTGGATGACCTGCTACAAGCGGGCGGCATCGGGTTATTGAATGCCGTTGACCGATATGACGCTTTGCAAGGAACGGCATTTACCACTTACGCAGTGCAGCGTATTCGTGGAGCAATGCTGGACGAACTACGTAGCCGGGATTGGGTGCCGCGTAGCGTTCGGCGCAATGCTCGCGAAGTGGCACAGGCGATGGGACAACTGGAGCAGGAATTAGGGCGCAACGCGACGGAAACCGAAGTGGCGGAGCGTCTGGCTATTCCTGTGCAAGAGTATCGTCAGATGTTGCTCGATACCAATAACAGCCAACTCTTCTCATACGACGAGTGGCGGGAAGAGCATGGCGATAGTATTGAGCTGGTGACGGAAGAACATCAGCAGGAAAACCCGTTACAACAGCTTCTTGAGGGTAACCTCCGCCAGCGCGTGATGGACGCGATCGAGGCGTTGCCGGAGCGCGAAAAGCTGGTGTTAACGCTGTACTACCAGGAAGAGCTGAATCTGAAAGAGATCGGCGCGGTACTGGAAGTCGGGGAGTCGCGGGTCAGCCAGTTGCACAGTCAGGCCATCAAACGTCTACGCACTAAGCTGGGTAAGCTATAGGGGTACATCATTACCCCTGAACAATGCCGCATTACGAATTGACTACCAGGAGTTCTCATGACGGTGCAGCAATCAAAAAGACGGCCTCTAAGCCGCTACCTCAAAGATTTCAAACACAGCCAGACGCATTGCGCCCATTGCTTTAAGTTGCTCGACCGGATCACGCTGGTTCGTCGCGGGCAAATTGTGAATAAAATCGCCATCGCTCGACTGGACACTTTGTTGGATGAAGCCGAGTGGGAGCAGGAGAAAAAAGAGTGGGTGGCACTGTGTCGTTTTTGCGGTGATTTGCATTGCAAAGAGCAGAGCGACTTTTTCGATATTATCGGTTTTAAACAGTTTTTATTTGAGCAGACCGGAATGAGTCACGGCACGGTACGTGAATACGTTGTCCGTCTGCGTCGCCTCGGGAATCATCTGACCGAACAAAATATCTCTCATGACCTGCTGCAGGAAGGGTTCCTCGACGAAAACCTTGCCCCGTGGCTGCCGGAAACCAGCACCAACAATTACCGCATCGCCTTACGTAAGTATGAGCAGTTCAAAGCCCATACCCATATGGGACATATGCAGAAATCCTCCTGGACAGCCAGTTCTGATATATATTAAAAACGAATAAGGTGTAACAGAGTCGTGTTTGTGGAACACAGCAAACGCTTTACACTGTAGTCATAAATGATAGTCACTAATGACAATATTCGGGGTAACTATGAAATTAGCACTTCTGGGACGTCAGGCTCTGATGGGTGTAATGGCTGTTGCACTTGTCGCCGGAATGAGCGTAAAGACTTATGCAGATGAAGGTCTGTTAAATAAAGTTAAAGAGCGCGGCACGCTGCTGGTGGGCCTGGAAGGGACCTATCCCCCGTTTAGTTTTCAGGGCGATGACGGCAAGCTGACCGGTTTCGAAGTGGAGTTTGCTGAGGAACTGGCCAAGCACCTTGGGGTGAAAGCTAACCTGAAGCCGACCAAGTGGGACGGTATGCTGGCCTCTCTTGATTCCAAGCGCATTGACGTGGTCATCAACCAGGTGACCATCTCTGACGAACGTAAGAAAAAATACGATTTCTCTACCCCGTATACGGTTTCTGGTATTCAGGCGCTGGTGAAGAAAGGTAATGAAGGCGTTATTAAGACCGCTGCCGATCTGAAAGGTAAAAAAGTCGGCGTTGGTCTGGGCACCAACTATGAAGAGTGGCTGCGCCAGAACGTGCAGGGCGTGGATATTCGTACCTATGATGATGACCCGACCAAATACCAGGATCTGCGTGTAGGCCGTATCGACGCCATTTTGGTTGACCGTCTGGCAGCGCTGGATCTGGTCAAGAAAACCAAGGATACGCTGGCTGTGACCGGTGAAGCATTCTCCCGCCAGGAGTCCGGCGTGGCGCTGCGCAAAGGCAATGAAGATCTGCTGAAAGCGGTTGATGCGGCCATTGCTGAAATGCAGAAAGACGGTACGCTGAAAGCTCTGTCTGAAAAATGGTTTGGAGCGGATGTGACGAAATAATCGGCATCCGATGAAAAAAGGCGCCTTTAACAGCGCCTTTTTTTATTTCATTGCGCCTGAGCGTGCATAATAAAAAGAACATCACAACAACGAATACCGGAGGCTGTATGCCGCTGCATAACTTAACGCGCTTTCCACGTCTGGAATTTATTGGCGCACCAACGCCGCTCGAATATCTTCCACGTTTCTCCGACTATCTCGGGCGCGATATTTTCATCAAACGCGATGACGTCACGCCGATGGCCATGGGTGGCAATAAGCTGCGTAAGCTGGAATTCCTGGCCGCAGACGCACTGCGTGAAGGCGCTGATACGCTGATAACCGCGGGTGCCATCCAGTCTAACCATGTTCGACAGACGGCGGCGGTAGCGGCGAAGCTTGGGCTGCACTGCGTAGCACTGCTGGAAAATCCGATTGGCACTACTGCGGAAAACTATCTCACCAACGGCAACCGTCTGCTGCTGGACCTGTTTAATACGCAGATCGAAATGTGCGATGCGCTGACCGACCCGAATGCGCAACTTCAGGAACTGGCGACGCGCATTGAAGCACAGGGCTTCCGCCCGTATGTGATCCCCGTTGGCGGTTCTAACGTGTTGGGCGCATTGGGTTATGTGGAAAGCGCGCTGGAAATTGCCCAGCAGTGTGAAGGGGCCGTTGCGCTTTCTTCCGTTGTGGTGGCATCGGGCAGCGCGGGAACGCACGCCGGGCTGGCCGTAGGCCTGGAACAACTGATGCCAGACGTCGAGCTGATCGGCGTGACCGTCTCGCGCAGCGTCGCCGATCAAAAGCCCAAAGTAGTAACGTTGCAGCAGGATATTGCCCGTGAACTGGAACTGACGGCCTCGGCGGATATCCTGTTATGGGACGATTATTTTGCGCCGGGCTACGGTACGCCAAACGAAGAAGGCATGGAGGCGGTAAAACAGCTGGCGCGCCTGGAAGGCATTTTGTTGGATCCGGTGTATACCGGTAAGGCGATGGCGGGTCTGATTGACGGCATCAGCCAGAAGCGCTTCAAAGACGAAGGGCCAATCCTCTTTATTCATACAGGTGGGGCACCTGCACTGTTTGCCTACCATCCTCACGTGTAACAACCAGGTCGAAAAACGCTAATGCATGAAAGTATCCAACTGGTAATTGATTCTCTGCCGTATCTGCTCAAAGGCGCGGTTTTTACGCTGCAACTGAGTATCGGCGGGATGTTTTTTGGCCTCGTGCTGGGGTTTATCCTGGCGCTGATGCGTTTGTCGCCGCTGTTGCCTGTGCGCTGGCTGGCGCGTTTTTATATCTCTATTTTTCGCGGAACACCGCTGATTGCCCAGCTGTTCATGATCTATTACGGTCTGCCACAGTTTGGTATTGAGCTTGATCCCATCCCGGCGGCGATGATTGGCTTGTCGCTGAATACGGCGGCCTACGCTGCGGAAACTCTGCGTGCGGCAATCTCTTCCATCGATAAAGGGCAGTGGGAGGCAGGTGCCAGTATTGGTATGACGCGCTGGCAGACCATGCGCCGGGCAATCCTGCCGCAGGCTGCGCGCGTTGCGTTGCCGCCGCTGAGCAACAGCTTTATCAGTCTGGTGAAAGATACCTCTTTGGCCGCCACTATTCAGGTTCCGGAACTGTTCCGTCAGGCGCAGCTGATTACCTCGCGTACGCTGGAAGTCTTTACGATGTATCTGGCGGCTTCGTTGATTTACTGGGTGATGGCGACGGTGCTTTCTGCGCTGCAAAACTATTTTGAAGAACAACTGAACCGCCAGGAGAGAGAGCCGAAATGAGTGCTATCGAAGTCAGAAACCTGGTCAAAAAATTTCATGGGCAAACGGTGCTGCATGGGATCGATCTTGACGTCAAACCTGGTGAAGTAGTAGCGATTATTGGGCCGAGCGGATCGGGCAAAACCACGCTGCTGCGTAGCATTAATTTGCTGGAGCAACCGGAGGCGGGCACCATTAAAGTGGGTGAGATTACCATTGATACCGCGCGTTCGTTGACCCAGCAAAAAGGGCTAATTCGTCAGTTACGTCAGCACGTCGGTTTTGTGTTCCAGAACTTTAATTTGTTCCCGCATCGGACGGTGCTGGAAAACATTATTGAAGGGCCGGTGATAGTCAAAGGTGAACCAAAAGCTGAAGCGACAGCTCGTGCGCGTGAATTGCTGGCGAAAGTCGGGCTAGCAGGTAAAGAAACCAGCTATCCGCGGCGTTTATCGGGCGGACAGCAGCAGCGCGTAGCGATTGCCCGGGCGCTGGCGATGCGACCAGAGGTTATTTTATTCGATGAACCTACCTCCGCGCTTGACCCTGAACTGGTTGGCGAGGTGCTTAATACCATTCGCCAACTGGCGCAGGAAAAACGCACCATGGTGATTGTGACGCATGAAATGAGCTTTGCTCGCGATGTTGCCGATAGAGCGATATTTATGGATCAAGGACGGATAGTGGAGCAGGGACCAGCAAAATCCTTATTCACGCATCCGCAGCAGCCGCGTACCCGTCAGTTTCTTGAGAAGTTTTTGATGCAATAAATAGTGCATATAGCACTCGTCGGAATTGTTTCTGGCGAGTGCTGTTCGCATAACTATTTATAATTATTGCTTTATTATTAATGCTTGAATCTGTTACTTCCTTCCACTGTTGAGTAATACTCAAGTAATTCTTCATTTGTCCGATAATTTGCATATATAAAATACATTTATGTGTTAGCTTGTTTCATATGTTTGGATGATTATCAATCTCAGGGGCATTACCACTTAGTATGCAGGATCATGATTTCTTCACCTGGCGACGGAGCATGCTGTTACGCTTTCAGGAAATGGCGACGGCAGAGGATGTCTATACGGAATTACAACAACAGACGCAGCACTTAGAGTTCGATTTTTACGCGCTCTGTGTTCGTCATCCGGTACCTTTTACCCGACCTAAAACGTCTCTTCATACGACCTATCCCAAAGCATGGGTGGCGCATTATCAGTCCGAAAATTATTTCGCCATTGATCCGGTGCTGAAACCTGAAAACTTCAGTCAGGGGCATTTACCCTGGAACGATACTCTGTTTCGCGATGCGCAACCTTTGTGGGACGCCGCACGCAATCACGGTTTACGCAAAGGGATGACGCAATGCTTAATGTTGCCTAATCGGGCGTTGGGTTTTTTATCGGTATCGCGTGCAAGTATCCGTAACAGTCGCCTTGCGAGCGATGAAGTGGAGCTCAGGATGCAGCTTCTGGTACGGGAAAGCCTGTCTGTACTGACGCGGCTGGAAGATGACATGGTTATGGCGCCAGAAATGCGCTTTAGCAAGCGGGAAAAGGAAATATTGAAATGGACGGCGGAGGGGAAGACCTCTTCAGAGATAGCCATCATTCTGTCTATTTCTGAAAATACCGTGAACTTCCATCAGAAGAATATGCAAAAGAAATTCAATGCACCAAACAAAACGCAGATAGCCTGTTATGCCGCGGCAACCGGGCTTATCTGAGTAAATTATCGTTCTGAGTGTCAGACGCAAAACCGGCTGAGAGCATTGCTATCAGCCGGTTTCTTTTTACTGGCGGTAAGCTTGTTTAATTTGCTTAACCGTGTTGGAAAATACCGCCGCCTGTGATTGATCTTCAATCAGCGCGAGCTGTTTTTCCATTTTAAGAATCACGCGGCCTGCATCGGCTTGACCCATTGCCTGCAGCATCAGCGTTAACATGGCTTTCAGGCAGGTGACTTCATTGGCCAGTTCCTGGTTATTCTCAGCAGTGGAAAAGTCAGGCGTACTCATTTATTTTCCTCGTTATGTTTCAATGAAAAAGTGCGATGTCAAATCTTAAGGCGGCGGAGTATACCATAAGCGAGGCTAAAAATATCTGTGGTTGTTTTTTGCGCGGACCAATGTTGTGGACATTAAAATAAACAACATGTTGCAGTGCATATATTTTCTCCACATGTTGTTTATTTCGAGTATTTTCCTCGTTAATTATTGTTACAACTTTGACTGCCTATTTTGCATTCAGCGGGGGAATATGAATTTTTTGTCACTATTCTGAAACAGCTATGCAGATATAACCGTGGCAGAAGGCTGTCAGGACTGAAAGTTTCCACTCGTCGTACAATCTAATTTCCAAAAACGAGAGCAAAATCGAAAGTCGGGCGTTTTTTACATTTCAAAGTTGAGATAAAACCCGTTAACATAGGGCCGATTAACTATCGGTAGCGTTATCCCTATTCTGGAGATATTCCTTTGATCAACGTTTTTCTTGTTGATGACCACGAACTGGTGCGCGCAGGGATACGACGCATTCTGGAAGATATAAAAGGCATAAAAGTTGTCGGCGAAGCGTGCTGCGGTGAAGATGCGGTAAAATGGTGCCGCTCAAATTCCGTTGACGTTGTGCTGATGGATATGAATATGCCCGGTATTGGCGGTCTGGAAGCAACCCGCAAAATTGCGCGTTCCACGGCAGACATTAAAGTGATCATGCTGACGGTACACACCGAAAACCCATTACCTGCAAAAGTTATGCAGGCAGGGGCCGCAGGGTATCTCAGCAAAGGCGCCGCCCCCCAGGAAGTAGTGAGTGCGATTCGTTCGGTTTTTTCCGGGCAGCGTTATATTGCCTCCGATATCGCTCAGCAAATGGCGCTCAGCCAGATTGAGCCTGAGAAAACGGAAACCCCGTTTGCCAGTTTGTCTGAACGCGAGTTGCAGATTATGCTGATGATCACCAAAGGTCAGAAGGTCAATGAGATCTCAGAGCAACTGAATCTTAGTCCTAAAACGGTGAACAGCTATCGCTATCGAATGTTCAGTAAATTAAACATTCATGGCGATGTAGAGCTGACTCACCTGGCAATTCGCCATGGCCTGTGTAATGCGGAGACATTAACAAGCCAGTGACCGATCAGTTTGATGCCAAAGCGTTCCTGAAAACCGTGACCAGTCAGCCCGGCGTCTATCGTATGTATGATACCGCCGGGACGGTTATCTATGTCGGGAAAGCGAAAGACCTGAAAAAAAGGCTTTCCAGCTACTTCCGTAGTAATCTTGCGTCACGCAAGACCGAAGCGCTGGTCGCGCAAATCCAGCAAATTGATGTCACGGTAACGCACACCGAAACCGAAGCGTTATTGCTTGAGCACAACTACATCAAGCTGTATCAGCCGCGCTATAACGTATTGCTGCGCGATGATAAATCCTACCCTTTTATATTCCTTAGCGGTGATACGCACCCGCGTCTGGCGATGCATCGCGGGGCAAAGCATGCCAAAGGCGAGTACTTTGGACCGTTCCCGAACGGTTATGCGGTGCGTGAAACGCTGGCGCTGTTGCAGAAAATATTCCCTATCCGCCAGTGCGAAAACAGCGTTTATCGCAACCGTTCTCGGCCTTGTCTGCAATATCAGATTGGCCGCTGTCTCGGTCCGTGTGTCGCGGGTCTGGTGAGTGAGGAAGAGTATGCTCAGCAGGTCGAGTATGTTCGTCTGTTCTTGTCCGGAAAAGACGATCAGGTATTAACGCAGCTGATCGCCCGCATGGAAAAGGCCAGCCAAAATCTCGAGTTTGAAGAGGCTGCGCGCATTCGTGACCAAATCCAGGCCGTACGCCGCGTGACAGAAAAACAGTTTGTCTCTAATACCGGAGACGATTTGGACGTCATTGGCGTGGCGTTTGACGCCGGTATGGCCTGTGTGCACGTTCTGTTTATTCGCCAGGGTAAAGTGCTGGGCAGCCGCAGCTATTTCCCGAAAGTACCCGGTGGCACGGAACTCGGCGAGGTCGTCGAAACCTTTGTCGGGCAGTTTTATCTGCAGGGGAGCCAGATGCGTACCTTACCCGGGGAGATCTTGCTCGATTTTAATCTTAGCGATAAAACCCTGCTGGCAGACTCACTGTCTGAACTGGCCGGCAGAAAGATTAACGTGCAGACGAAACCGCGAGGAGATCGCGCACGTTATCTCAAGCTGGCGCGGACCAACGCGGCAGTGGCGCTCACCACGAAACTTTCTCAGCAGTCGACGATTACGCAACGTCTGACGGCGCTGGCATCGGTGTTGAAGTTACCTGCGGTGAAGCGTATGGAATGCTTCGACATCAGCCATACGATGGGTGAGCAGACGGTAGCCTCCTGCGTGGTCTTTGATGCCAATGGCCCGCTGCGCGCAGAGTATCGCCGCTACAACATTACCGGTATTACGCCTGGAGATGATTATGCGGCGATGAATCAGGTCTTGCGTCGGCGTTATGGTAAGGCGATTGAAGAAAGTAAGATTCCGGACGTCATATTGATCGACGGCGGTAAGGGTCAGTTAGGGCAGGCGAAAGCCGTTTTTGCTGAGCTGGATGTTCCCTGGGACAAACAGCACCCACTATTGCTGGGGGTGGCAAAAGGGGCCGATCGTAAAGCAGGCCTGGAAACGCTGTTCTTTGAGCCGGAAGGTGAGGGCTTTAGCTTGCCGCCGGATTCGCCTGCATTGCACGTTATCCAGCATATCCGCGATGAATCTCACGATCATGCGATTAGCGGGCATCGTAAAAAGCGGGCGAAAGTGAAAAGCACCAGCACGCTTGAGACCATCGAAGGTGTCGGGCCAAAGCGTCGCCAGATTTTGTTGAAATATATGGGAGGTTTGCAAGGTCTTCGTAACGCAAGTATCGAAGAAATTGCAAAAGTGCCGGGTATTTCGCAAGCTCTGGCAGAAAAGATCTTCTACTCGTTGAAACATTAGGCCCTCTGTAGCAACATAGGGGTAATTTCACTGACAACAGATAGTTATCCGTCATATGCAATTTAATATCCCTACGTTGCTCACGCTGTTTCGCGTCATCCTGATCCCATTCTTTGTATTGGCTTTTTACCTGCCATTCACCTGGGCTCCCTTTGTTTGTGCGCTGATCTTCTGTATCGCTGCGGTCACCGACTGGTTTGACGGTTTTCTGGCGCGCCGCTGGAACCAAAGCACGCGTTTTGGTGCCTTCCTCGATCCGGTCGCTGATAAGGTGCTGGTGGCTATTGCGATGGTCCTGGTGGCGGAGCATTACCACAGCTGGTGGGTAACGCTCCCTGCCGCAACAATGATTGCGCGTGAAATTATCATCTCTGCACTGCGTGAATGGATGGCCGAACTGGGTAAACGCAGCAGCGTAGCCGTATCCTGGATCGGTAAAGTGAAAACCACTTCGCAAATGGCTGCACTGGCCTGGCTGCTGTGGCGTCCAAATATCTGGGTAGAGTATGCTGGGATCGCACTTTTCTTCGTCGCCGCGATACTGACTTTGTGGTCAATGTTCCAGTATTTGAGCGCTGCACGTGGAGATTTGCTTGATCAGTGATCGTTTCGACGCAAATTTCAGCAAACGATCGTCAGTGGTGAAAAATATCGTTGACTCATTGCGTCAGGTAAGTAGAATGCAACGCATCGAACGGCAGCACTGATTGCCAGACGATAACAAAATCAAGTGATTAACAAAATTACTTGGTGGTGCGGGAATAGCTCAGTTGGTAGAGCACGACCTTGCCAAGGTCGGGGTCGCGAGTTCGAGTCTCGTTTCCCGCTCCAAATTTAAGACATCGGCAATAGCGGATGTCGGCTGTAAAGCCAGAAGATTTCGGCGCGTTAGCAAAGCGGTTATGTAGCGGATTGCAAATCCGTCTAGTCCGGTTCGACTCCGGAACGCGCCTCCAATTTCTTCCCGAGCCCGGATGGTGGAATCGGTAGACACAAGGGATTTAAAATCCCTCGGCGTTCGCGCTGTGTGGGTTCAAGTCCCACTCCGGGTACCATGGGAAAGAACAGAATAATCAAAGCAATAAGCAGTGTCGTGAAACCACCTACGGGTGGTTTTTTTGTGCATGTTTTTTACAAGCATAGATACCTTGCGTCAAGCAACCTGCCAGAAACGTAAACTGCTCTCTATATACTCACTATTGCTAATCAATCTATCGCCGAATCGGCGCGTTAAACATAAAGCCCCCTCGGGCAGGGTTGTTGATAAACCCATCGCGGGCGGGATTATAGTTGTGATCCTGGAAACCATTCATCAGGATGGGATCGCCAAAGCCATCCTGTATCGCCAGCTGTCTGTGGATTCGGTTTCGTGCCCTGAACGTGAAAGCGAAATCATCCGTCCCGCCAATAATGATCACGCCATTACCAGCTCGAAGTGCCGCGCTCAACTCTTGCTCTCTGACGGCCTGGTTTTGTAACGCGCTGGCTGTGGCAGATGATGACGCCAGCAGCAGTAATATGAGAACGGCGCATGAAAATACCGATGGCAATTTCATGATTAATACCTATAAAACGAATGGCTATTAAAGTATAGCTTTATGTTGTCATCTTAACTGAAAAGGAAACCAATAATTTAAACCTGCTATCCATACTGTGTTTAAAAGTCCGGAAGAGTAGTGCTGCGCAGTTAAGAACTATAATAAAAACAGCCAACAGATGATTACTTCTGTTTGCAGACAGTGCTGATTCAGGGGGCTGCTATGAACATTTCATCTTTTCCGATAGTTATGTTTGCAGCATTGCTTACCCTTAGTGGTGCAGCATATTCGGTGGAAAAAGAGGATATCTTTTCGCAGAATGCCAGGGCTACGGATCCCATCGCATTTTCTCAACAGTCATTTAATAACCTGACGTCTTATCAGGTTATGATGCGCTCCTCGTCGCCATCCGATGAAAGCAAAATTATTCGCTATAGCTTTCAAAAGCCTGGGTATGTGCGGATGGATTTTACCCAACCGCATTCAGGTGCGGCGCTTATCTTTAATCCTGTCAGCGGTAAAGTGACGTTATGGCCATTTGGTGTGGGTTCGTTGCCCATTTTGCACCTGTCGCCTACTAATTCATTGATCCAGGATGAGCGCGGTCATCGGGTGGATCGCTCTGATATCGGCGTGTTGTTGGGCAATATTCGTCATCTGCAACGCGAAGGGACAACAACCACAGTTGGTAAGGAAAACCTTGCAGGACGGGCGACAATGCACGTATCTGTGGTTGGGCCAGGAACAATGGCGGTTGATGGAGTACATCGTTATGACGTCTGGCTGGATAATTATCATGGACTCCCTGCCAAAGTGATCAGCTATGCGCCAGATGGGCAGCGATTAGAAACCGTGCTTCTGGATGCTATGGTCATTAACATCCGTTTTCCCGCCAATTTCTTCTCGCCTTGAGGGAGTCTGTATTATGGCTAACTATCGGTTTTCCACCGTCTGGCGGGTTGAGGCTTCAATTCAGGAGGTATGGGATGTTTTTTCTCATCCCGATCAGTGGCCAGAATGGTGGGAAAGTCTGGAACGCATTGTTGAGATTAAAAAAGGTGATACACAGGGCATTGGGGCGCTGCATCGTTATACCTGGAAAGGAGCGCTTCCTTATCGCTTAACCTTTGACATCAACGTGTTGAATATTCTGCCCTGCTCGCTGCTTGAGGGGCAAGCCAGCGGGGCGGTTGAAGGGCGAGGCGTGTGGTCTTTTTCTGCCAATGGCACAGAGACTATCGTCAGATATGACTGGAATGTTCGCACCACGATTCGCTGGATGAATTACCTGGCTCCGCTGGCGGCACCTGTTTTTCGCTGGAATCACGATATGGTTATGCGCGAAGGGGCCAGAGGGTTAGCCCGTAAGCTGGCAACGAATGTTTATATATTCTGAACTCGCTCTCACGGCTGTACTTTTTGCCTGCCTATGGCTTACTATCTGTCGCGCAGTTTCTTATTTCATTCACAGTTAACAGGTCTGTTATTGATGAATAACCTCCATCGGCTCACCTTTTTATGTCAGCGTCTGTCTGCTGTGATGATCGCATACGGTTTTTACCTTCTTAGCCGTAGCCCAACTCTTACAACATGGACAGACAGCAATGCAACGTCGACAATTTCTCAAAAATAGCGTTCTCCTTTCCGCCGCCGGTTTAGTCGGTCCTGCGGTTATTAGCCAGACGGTTCACGCCGCTGAGCCATCCGTTGCACCAGTCGCGCGTCGGCGCTTTGTGTTATCCCAGACGTATAAACTTAACCCTCCTAAGGGGTCGAGCGGCGTGGTAAAACTGTGGATCCCGCTTCCGGTAGATACCGCGTTTCAACAAATGACGGCGCTTGCCTTTAGCGGAAACTATAAGCAGGCGTACGTTACCACTAATAATACTTATGGCGCGAAAACGCTGTTTGCCACCTGGCCTGACTCGCAGGCCGAACTGTTGATTAACGTTGATATCGACATTGAAACCGCCGACTGGGAGCCGCTGAAGCAGGACGCGCTGAAAACCTGGCAAGCGCCGGAGCAGATTATTTATCCGCTGGATGTAAAACCGTACCTGCTGCCGACGACACATACCCCAGTTGATGGGCTTGTTCTGGAAACTGCGCGTAAAATCACCGGTAATGAGCAGGATCCGCTGAAAAAAGCGCGCCTGATTTACGAATGGGTGAGTAGCCATATGGAGCGCGATAACGACGTCATTGGCTGCGGCACGGGGGATGTGGCGGAGATCTTAAAAAGCGGTAAGCTCAAAGGAAAATGCACCGACATGAGCTCCGTTTTTGTGGCTCTGGCGCGGGCCAGCGGCATTCCGGCGCGCGAACTGTTTGGCATCCGTCTGGGCAAAGCCAATAAGCTCGAACGTTACTCGAAAAGCGCTTTTGGCAAAGCAGACAGTGCAGGCGTCGCCGATGTGAGCGGCGGACAACATTGCCGCGCCGAATTCTATCTGGCCGGTTACGGCTGGTTACCGTGCGATCCTGCTGATGTGACCAAAATGCGTCTGGCAGAGAAAAAGTCGCATCAGGACGCCGATGTCCAGGCGGTAAACACTTACCTGTTTGGTAACTGGGAAATGAACTGGGTTGGATTTAACTACGGGCGTGATTTCGAGCTGTATCCAGCAACGGAGCAGGGAGCCATGAACAACTTTGGCTATCCTTACGCTGAAGTCGATGGCGACCCGATCAATTTCTATGATCCTAAAGCGTTCTCGTACAGCTATGTCGCCACAGAACAACGCTAAAGGGGCGGGACTCACCCTGTTGACGGCCGCTGCGGCTGCTGTCACCGCGGGCTTATGCTGCGTTGGACCGCTGCTCTATCTGTTGTTTGGTATTTCGGCGGCGAGCTTTGCTGTTTTCACCCAGTTTGAGTTTTTGCGAATTCCCCTGATGCTGGTGTCATTGGGCTTATTACTGCGCGTCTTCTGGCGGCTCTATTTTTCCAGGCGGCTGTGGTGCTCCGGATGGTTAACGTTGAAGCAAGCGCGCGTTCTCTACTGGTGCGCGCTGGCGTTGATTTTGCCGGTGCTATTTTATCCAACGCTCGTTGCCTGGTTTTATGAGGTATTTGAATGAAAATCTTCACATTAGTTGCATGCTTGTTGCTGCCGCTGTGGGCTCTGGCGGCCAATCAAAAAGTGGTGCTGGATATACAAAATATGACCTGCTCGCTGTGCGTTATTTCGGTCAATCAGGCGCTACGTGAAATCGATGGGGTGATTAAAGCAAAATCCTCCCTAAAAACCCGACAAGCAGAAGCGATTGTGCCAGAAGGTTTCCCAACCGATACGTTACTTAACGCGGTAGCGAAAACGGGCTATACCGCAACGCTCAACCGTATTGAACAACAGTAAACCACCTACGGGTGGTTTTATTGTGTTTTCCCGGTATGATGCCCGGCGGCTTAGTGTTCTCTTTTGTGCGTTAACTTCCGGAATTCCCCTCGTTTCCTGTTAACCTGAACAGGCGGCAGCTATATGCCGCATATGCCCATTTTTATCTGTTATCCCTCCAGCCATGTAGGATGATCACAGGCAAGATTTTTTGACTAAGGAAAAGCGTTATGAAAACGGGACCATTAAACGAGAGCGAACTGGAATGGCTGGATGATGTACTGACTAAGTACAATACAGACAAGGCTATTCTGGATGTGTCAGAACTGGATGGTTTGCTGACGGCGGTGCTGAGTTCACCGTATGAAATTGAACCAGAGCAGTGGCTGGTCGCAATTTGGGGCGGCGCGCAGTATGTCCCTCGCTGGTCCTCCGAAAAAGAAATGACGCGTTTCATGAACCTGGCGTTTCAACATATGGCGGATACGGCCGATCGTCTGGATGAATATCCTGAGCAGTTTGAGCCGCTGTTTGGTTTGCGTGAAATTGACGAGCATGAACTGACGATCGTTGAAGAGTGGTGCTTTGGTTATATGCGCGGCGTCGCACTGTCAGACTGGTCCGCGTTACCGGACACGTTAAAACCAGCACTTGAAGCTATTGCGCTGCACGGTACGGAAGAGAACTTTGCGGTGGTTGAGAAACTAACGCCGGAAGCGTTTGAAGAGAGCGTCGATGCCATCCGCCTGGCTGCGCTGGACCTGCATGCTTACTGGATGGCGCATCCTCAGGAAACGCCGGTCAAAGTACCGGTGAAAGTGGATGCCAAAGTAGGGCGCAATGACCCTTGTCCGTGTGGCAGCGGCAAGAAATATAAGCAGTGCTGTTTGCATTAACAGAAAGGGGCGAAAGCCCCTTTGTTTTAACCCACTTCTGGTAGTAATCCTGCTGCAATAGAAAACTGTACTGCTATCACCACAATGCCGCACAAAAATACCAGCGCCAGCGCCGGAGCACCGCCTGCTACGCGGTAGTTGGCCTGCGGATTATGTTTTCTGCTCTGCCAGGCCAGCATCGAGGGAATGAGCAGCGCCAGCACTGCCAGGGCAACGCCCGCATACCCTAATGCCATGACAAAACCACGCGGATAGAACAGCGCGAATGCCAGCGGCGGCAGGAATGTCACCGCGCCGGTTTGCATTCTTCCCGCTACGGTATTGCGGCGCTGGAAGAGGTCGGCCAGGTAGTCAAATAATCCCAATGCAACGCCGAGGAAAGAGGTTGCCAGCGCGAGGTCGGCGAACAGATGCACCGCCAGTTCGACGTGCGGCGAAGCCACGACTTCACGCAATGCCTGCAATAAGCCGTTTAAGCCTGCGTGGTTGGCTAATAGCCCCATGAACGTTGTCGAGTTAATGCTACCAAGCGTCGCCAGTTGCCAGAAGATATAGGCGACCAGAGGAATAGCGCTACCCGTAATAAACACCCAACGCAGTTTACGGATGTTACCGTTCATATAGCTGACGATACTGGGAACACTGCCGTGAAAACCGAACGAGGTGAAGATGACCGGGATTGCGGAGAGCGCCAACCCCTGTTGCAGGGGCAGCGTAAGCAGGTTCACTTTATGAATATGCGGCATTAACAGAGCCAGCATCGCCACCAGGAAGATTATCTTGGCACTGAATAGCAGACGGTTGAACAGATCGACCAGCGAGGTCCCAACACAAACCACGCCACCGGCAACAAAGGTGAACAGCAGTACGCCTGTCGTCGGAGATATATTTGTTCCAGTCCAGTCGCTGATGCTGGAGGCCAGCAGTTCACCTGCACCACTGATGTACGCCGCCGTCAGGGCATACATTAAAAACATCATGCCAAAGCCCGTTACCCATTGTCCGTAACGACCAAGATAACGTTTTGCCAGCGTACCGAGCCCGGTGTCTGCCGGGACATGTTGATACACTTCAAGCAGCAACAGCGCGGTGTAGCACATCAACGCCCAAAGACTGACTAACAATACCAGCGTGACGCTAAACCCCACGCCTGCCGCAGCCAGCGGCATTGCCAACATACCGGCACCAATCGTGGTTCCCGCCACGATAAAAATACTACCCAGGGTTCTGTTTTTCACGCTTTCCTCTGTCCCAGAGATAATCAATGGTTATATCTGCGGCGCAGATTAAGGCAAAACGCTATTTTCGTCAAATCACCGTTACAATGACTGTACATTAATGTTTACGATGTTTTGACCATTAAGATGTATAACAAATGACATTTATCTGCTGATAAACCTGCGTTAGCGCAAAGCGACGATGTGCGGTTCACATTAGGCTACGGACTTTATTAAGGAGGTAATATGGAATCTATTCACGGTCACGAAGTGCTTAACATGATGATTGAATCTGGTGAGCAGTATTCAAATGCCAGCCTTGAAGCGGCGATTACGGCACGTTTCGGCGAGCAGGCGCGTTTTCACACTTGTTCTGCGGCGGATATGACGGCAGGCGAGTTGGTGGCGTTTTTAGCGGCGAAGGGAAAGTTTATTGCAAAAGAAGACGGCTTCTCTACGCACGAAAGCAAGATCTGCCGTCACTGATTTCAAGGGGTAATGATGGCGGGTTGCCTTCATTACCCTAAAATATTAATTCTGTGTATCAAGCGTAGCCAGTTCTTTGTCGATGAAATAAAGACCTTCGCCGCTTTTTCCTGCCAGCGACAGCTTATCAATAACAGATTTAAATAATTTCTCTTCTTCATGCTGCTCGGCAACATACCATTGCAGGAAATTAAAGGTTGGATAATCCTGGTGGGTCATTGCCGCGTGTGCCAGCTCATTAATTTTCTGGGTAATTAGCTGCTCGTGTTCGTAAGTAACACGGAACAGTTCATCCAGAGAAGCATATTCAGCAAAGGGTGAAGAAACGGTATTAATACGCGGCAAGCTGCCGGTATCGGTCAGGTAGTCGAACAGACGCTGCATGTGCGTCATCTCTTCCTGGGCGTGACGGCGCAAAAACGCGGCAGCACCTTCGAAGCTGTGATAGCTGCACCACGCGCTCATCTGTTGGTAGAGCAGAGATGAATATAATTCAAGATTCATTTGCTCATTCAGTTGGTCGATCATTTCTGTTTTCAGCATGGTTCTGCTCCACAAACGTTATTATATATTGACGTGGCGCCACTATAATTTGTTATTTAATTATTTGCAAAAGGTAAAATAATAAATTTATTTATTAAAAATGCGAATGGGAATAAAACGCATTAACGATATTAAACGGAGGGTATAAATAATAAAGTGGTAAAAGACCAGCAAAAATGAGCTGGTCGGAAATATTAATAATTGAAAGAAGGTGATTGGGGCACCGCGACACCATGACACTGCCAGGCGAGTGTAATTTTGGTATTTAAGCACAGAGAGCCTGCATACACGCTACAGGTTGACACCGGCTGGCCAAACGCTTCTGCGCTGGCATAGCCCAGGCGCTGACACTCTTTGGTGGCTGTCCCTTGGGTAACGTAGTCATCGGTACGTGCTGTTTGTAACATGGCCTGATTATAAGTCAGGCGAACCACACCAGTGATGGCGCTGGCTTCGCTGACCTGTGCCTGTTTTGTAATTGTGCATCCTGTCAGCATGAGCGGCAAAAGCGCTAGGATAATGGTCTTCATGAGATCGCTCTGAAAGTTCGAAGATACACTATCATGGCATACAGAGACCCTCATCAATGGCTTGAATAGCCCGAAGATCACCTGCGATTAATCACAACGAGGTCATTTGTTTGAGGTAATTCTGAACTGTTCAGACAGGAATGTGAGCGTAACTTTGTTTTTTAAAACTAAATTTCATTAAATTTGAAAATATGATTGCAAAATAGTAATGTGGCTGAATGTTATGACTTTCAGCGGGCTACCGCAGCGCATTCAGGAGAGTACAGAATGAAAATTGCATTGATGATGGAAAACAGCCAGGCAAGCAAAAACGCCATCATCCATAACGAGCTTAAGGCCGTTGCGGATGAGAAAGGTTTTCCGGTCTATAACGTTGGGATGAGCGACGAAAATGATCATCATCTGACCTACATCCATTTAGGCATTATGGCCAGCATCCTGCTTAATTCCAAAGCTGTAGACTTTGTTGTTACAGGTTGCGGTACGGGCCAGGGGGCAATGATGTCACTGAATATCCATCCGGGTGTGGTGTGTGGTTATTGCCTTGATCCTGCAGATGCGTTCTTGTTCTCTCAGATCAACAACGGCAACGCGCTTTCTCTGGCATTCGCCAAAGGTTTTGGCTGGGGTGCTGAGCTGAATGTGCGCTATATGTTTGAAAAAGCGTTCACCGGGCGTAACGGTGAAGGCTACCCACCGGAGCGTAAAGAGCCGCAGGTGCGTAACGCCGGTATTCTGAATCAGGTGAAAGCGGCTGTGGTAAAAGAAAATTATCTGGACACGTTGCGCGCGATCGATCCTGAACTGGTGAAAACCGCTGTATCAGGCCCGCGCTTCCAGCAGTGCTTCTTTGAAAACTGCCAGGACAAAGCAATCGAAGCGTTTGTACGCGAGGTGATTGGCTAAATCCTGTTGGCCCGGCGGCGTTCACCCTCCGGGCTACCTGTTCCTGTTCGATACTGCGCTTCCTGCATCACGGGTGAGCCGCAGCGTATCCACCATACCTACCAGACAAATAATGGCAATAGCGACAAAGGCCAGCCGGAAACTGATCCCCGGAATATTGCCCAATGCCAGCCTTTCACTGACCACATCACCAATGCGGATGCCAATAGCGGCTAAAGAAATGCCCAATCCCACTGCTAATTGTGTCGCCGTACTGAACAGCGTATTAGCGTAGCTCATTTGTGCCGCGGGGACGTCCGCGAAGGCAAGCGTGCTGACGCCGGTAAACTGAATTGAGCGGAACACACCGCCCAGAAACAACACCAGCAAAATAACCCACACGGGGGTCTGCGGCGTAATTAATGCACAGGCCAGCAACGCCAGAACGTTAAGCGCACCGTTAATCAACAGCAGTTTCTTAAAGCCCAGCCAGCGTATCAACGGTGTGGTGGCAGGTTTAATCGTCAGGTTGCCGACAAATACCGCCAGCACCAGCGAACCCGCGTGAAAAGCGTTCATGCCAAAACCTACCTGAAACATTAACGGCAGCAGAAATGGCACGGCGCTGATAGAGGCACGAAACAGCGATCCGCCATACATGGTGACGCGAAAAGTAGGCACGTTCATGGCATCAAGGCGAATCATTGGCCAGGCGGTGCGATGAAAATGATGCAGGGCAAACAGAAAGGTCACTGTTCCTAGCGCCAAAAGTCCGGCGGTCAGCCAGCCCTGAGGCTGTTGGGTTCCCAGTAACTCCATGGCATACACCAGGCTCACCATCGCAACAGCGGTTGCGATAAATCCCGTTATATCAAATGGGCGGCGCTCGTCGTCATGAATATCCGGGATAAAACGTAGCGCCAGCGCAATCGCCAGTATTCCGAGCGGTACATTAATGAAGAAGATCCAGCGCCAGTTGGCATAGCTGGTAATGAATCCGCCAAGGGGAGGGCCAATGATGGGTGCGACTAACGCGGGCCAGGTCAGGGTCGCAATAGCGGTGATCAACTGATGTTTAGGCGTAGTTCGCAATACCGCGAGTCGGCCAACCGGAACCATTAGCGCACCACCTACACCCTGTAAGATTCGCATGGCGACAAAGCTCTCAAGGCTTTCGGACAAACCGCATAAAACTGAGGCGAGAGTAAATATCGCCAGTGCAAGGGTAAACACCTTTCGGGCGCCGAAGCGATCCGCAATCCAGCCGCTGGCGGGGATCAGTACCGCGAGGGTGATCAGATAGGAGCTGATACCTATGTTCAGGTCAACTGCGTGCACGCCAAAACTTTTCGCCATGTCGGGCAGTGCGGTGGCAATCACCGTGCCGTCAATAAACTCCATAAAGAAAGCCCCGGCAACAAGTAATGCAGCCGGGGATAGACCGCGTTTGTTCTCAACCGCTAAATGTTCACTCATGTTGTGCTTGCCATCTCAAAAGAAACTGACTGGAACTATTTTTATTTTCAGCGCATTCGGAAGGCATGCGCGGCTATCGTTTCGTTCGTTGAATGGGTACTATGACGACCTTTCTATAAGGAGCTCACTATGTCCCAAACACTGAATGCCGATCAGGAACTGCTCTCGGACGTTGTTGCCTGTCAGCTGGTTATCAAGCAGATTCTGGATGTTCTTGATGTTATTGCCCCAGTAGAAGTTCGGGAGAAAATGTCCAGCCAGCTGAAAAGCATCGACTTTTCCAACCATCCTGCAGGTGCCGATCCGGTCACTATGCGCGCAATACAAAAAGCGGTTGCCTTGATCGAGTTGAAATTCACGCCGCAGAATGAATCTCACTAAAATAAACCGTTGTTTCAGGTTTTAGAAAGGTTTTTTTGCGCCTCGCAGAATGAGAGGCGTGAGCGTAGAGAAAATTAAGCACCAGCCGGATAAGGTGCGTCGCATCGTTATCCGGCATTAACACGATGAAAATTGAAAATTAGTGATGTTGATAGTTCACGACGTTCAGCAGGTGCTTATCGGTTTGCGCCATGCACAGTCCCGCACGTTTAGCGCTGCGGACTTCATCAAGAATCGTCTGTAACAGCACGCCATCCTGCTGCTGCTCTTTTTCCAGATCGTGAAGAAAATCAATGGTTGTTGCATCATTCAAGGCTTCTGCTTCATTGGTTAAGCGTGATAGCTTGCTGTAACGCTGTTGGTATTCATCCAGCGTTTTCTGAAACAGTTCTTCAAGGGAAGTTAGTTCATCACCCGGAACATCGATAGCCTTGACGATAGGGTTAGCCCCGGCACTTTTCATAAAATTAAACATACGCATCATTTGAGTCACGTTACCTTGCGCCTGGGTGCGTAGAAAGGTTGCGGTGCCAGTCAGGCTGTGTTCGTAGCACCATTCACTGAGATGCAGGTAAAGATTCGATGCGTAGAACTCGAGGTTCATTTGCGTGTTAAGTTTATGAACAATTCCAACTGCAGCCATATCAATATCCTTATTTCCAGAAAGGGGGATGTACGTTACTAACGTCAGTGCAACGGGCTGCCGCTACACCTCACCACTACGTACAATTAAAACTGTTAGCAGAATAAATCCGTTCCGCCGGTCCTTTAGTGATCACGAATTATATTCGCTCCCGATCGAGATTCAGCATAACTCCAGTCCCGACATAAGAAAATCCTTAAATCTGCGTATTTATGATTTTTTACATATTGTCATAGCAATATTAGTGATTTTTCCACTTGTGCATATAAATGCTGTGAATATAACAGATTGATATTTATAGCATTAAAGTGAGATGTTGATAA
The DNA here is from genome assembly GCF_030332785.1 of Citrobacter sp. Cpo069. NCBI lineage: Bacteria > Pseudomonadati > Pseudomonadota > Gammaproteobacteria > Enterobacterales > Enterobacteriaceae > Citrobacter > Citrobacter sp. Cpo069. Next base: position 265,460 of record NZ_JAOWHD010000060.1, on the reverse strand, counting down.
TGAAATGATGTTTCATATCACGAAATGGAATTTCACAATCAGGTATTGTCTGTCGCCAGATGATTATCTGGTCTTCGGATGAAGAAATTTCACCATTGACCCGCGTCTGTGAACGCTATCTGCTGGCTAATTTTTTTTGCGCCAGATCAGTTTTGTGGAAATTAATAAAGTTAAGCGCCTGAATGATTCGACATTTATTGTTTGGTGTATTTGGAAAAATCGAGGAGTGTGTATGAAAAAGGTTGCCGTGCTACTGGCACCTGGTTTTGAAGAGGCGGAAGCCATTGTTACCATTGATATTCTGCGCCGCCTGCAGATCGAAGTTGAAACACTGGCCTGCGCCGAGTCCCGTGCGGTGGTGAGCTACCATGACGTGCCGATGGTGACGGACAGCACGCTGGCTGCGCGTCAGACGGATCTTTATGATGCCGTTGTGTTACCCGGCGGGCCGCAGGGCAGCGTTAACCTTGCCGCCAGTGAGGCTGTCATCCAGTTTATCGCTCGCCATGACGAGGCAGGAAAACTCATTTGCCCGGTGTGTTCTGCGGCGGCGCGCGTGCTGGGCGGCAACGGCCTGCTGAAGGGGCGTCGCTATGTGTGTTCGGGAGATCTGTGGCAAAATGTCGCGGATGGGGAATATATTGATGCGCCGGTTGTTGAAGATAGCAACCTTATTAGCGGCAAAGGATTAGGGCATATTTTCGATTTTGCTTTCACGCTTTCAGCGCGTCTGCTGGAAGATGACATTCCGGTTCGCGATCACGCTGACCACATTTATTACAGATGGTAATCATTGTGCTCCCGAATGCTTCGGTATTCGGGAACAAGGATTCGTTGGCTGATGTTATGGACTAATCTGCTACCCCTCTTTTTTCCCGTCGACAAAACCGCGTTTTTTTATGTCATTTCCCGCTGAATTTATGTACGCAATTACTGTAATTCTGTGGTGTGATGCCGCTCTCTTATGGAGAATCAATTTCCCGCTAAAAATACTCTCAGCACTGGCATTGATCTTATCAATAAAAGGTAATGCCTTGTTTTACGTCCGAATTACAAAAAATCGTCTGATTTTACCCTACATAAAAGAACGTTAAAGCTGGAGTTAACCATGCACAAATTCACTAAAGCGCTGGCTGCCATCGGTCTGGCGGCCATTATGTCACAATCCGCTATCGCTGAATCCATGAAGCTCGGTTTCCTGGTCAAACAGCCGGAAGAACCGTGGTTCCAGACTGAATGGAAATTTGCCGATAAAGCCGGTAAAGACCTTGGTTTTGAGGTGATTAAAATTGCCGTTCCGGATGGTGAGAAAACCCTTAACGCCATCGACAGCCTGGCTGCAAGTGGAGCAAAAGGGTTTGTGATTTGCACGCCAGATCCAAAACTGGGGCCAGCCATTATGGCTAAGGCACGTGGCTACGATATGAAAGTCATTGCCGTCGACGACCAGTTTGCCAACGCTAAAGGTAAGCCGATGGATACCGTGCCGCTGGTGATGATGGCGGCAACCAAAATTGGTGAACGCCAGGGCCAGGAGCTGTACAAAGAGATGCAAAAACGCGGTTGGGATGTGAAATCCACCGCCGTAATGGCCATTACCGCCAACGAACTGGATACCGCACGTCGTCGTACTTCTGGTTCAATGGAAGCGCTTAAAGCCGCAGGCTTCCCGGAAAAACAGATTTACCAGGTCCCAACAAAATCGAATGACATCCCCGGCGCATTCGACGCCGCCAACTCCATGCTGGTTCAGCATCCTGAAGTCAAAAACTGGCTGATTGTCGGCATGAACGACAACACCGTGCTGGGTGGCGTACGTGCGACCGAAGGGCAGGGCTTCAAAGCACCAAACGTGATTGGTATCGGGATCAACGGCGTTGACGCGGTGAGCGAACTGTCAAAAGGCGAAGCGACCGGGTTCTACGGTTCACTGCTGCCAAGCCCGGACGTGCACGGCTACAAATCCAGTGAAATGCTCTACAACTGGGTAACGAAAGGTGCAGAGCCACCGGCATTCACTGAAGTGACAGATGTGGTGCTGATTACCCGCGATAACTTCAAAGAAGAGCTGGCGAAGAAAGGCTTAGGCGGTAAGTAACAGAAGTGCTGCGATGTTGTAGGCCGGATTAGGCGAAGCCGCCTTCCGGCGCAATGCCCGGTGGCGCTGTGCTTACCGGGCCTACGTCCGGCGGTTTTCCAGGCCGGTAAAATCCTGACTCACGGAGACGTTATGCAACAGTCTACCCCGTATCTCTCATTTCGCGGCATTGGCAAAACGTTCCCGGGCGTTAAGGCGCTGACGGATATCAGTTTCGACTGCTATGCCGGACAAGTGCATGCGCTGATGGGCGAAAATGGCGCCGGGAAATCAACACTCTTAAAAATTCTCAGCGGTAACTATGCGCCAACAACGGGATCTCTGACGGTCCGCGGACAGGAAGTTTCGTTCGCGGATACCACTGCCGCACTCAACGCCGGTGTCGCCATTATTTATCAGGAACTGCATCTCGTCCCGGAAATGACCGTTGCCGAGAATATTTACTTAGGGCAGTTACCGCACAAAGGTGGGATTGTGAACCGCTCGCTGCTGAACTATGAAGCAGGAATCCAGTTGAAGCATCTGGGGATGGATATCGATCCCGATACCCCACTGAAATACCTCTCCATTGGCCAGTGGCAGATGGTGGAGATTGCAAAAGCGCTGGCGCGAAACGCCAAAATTATCGCCTTTGATGAACCAACCAGCTCCCTGTCGGCTCGCGAGATTGAGAATCTGTTTCGCGTTATCCGTGAGCTGCGCAACGAAGGACGCATCATTCTGTACGTTTCACACCGTATGGAGGAGATTTTTGCTCTCAGCGATGCCATCACCGTGTTTAAAGATGGTCATTACGTCAAAACGTTCACGGACATGCTGCAGGTCGATCACGATGCGCTGGTGCAGGCGATGGTCGGGCGCGACCTCGGGGATATCTATGGCTGGAAATCCAGACCGTATGGCACAGAGCGTCTGCGGCTGCATGAAGTCAAAGCTCCAGGCGTGCGTACGCCAATCAGCTTATCTGTGCGAAGCGGTGAAATTGTCGGGCTGTTTGGCCTGGTGGGGGCCGGACGTAGCGAATTAATGAAAGGGCTGTTCGGCGGTACGCGTATCACGGCGGGCCAGGTATTTATTGATGAACAGCCTATCGATATCCGTAAACCAAGCCATGCCATTGAAGCGGGGATGATGCTGTGCCCGGAGGATCGTAAAGCTGAAGGGATCATTCCGGTCCATTCAGTGCGCAACAACATCAACATTAGTGCACGGCGTAAGCATGTTCTGGGGGGATGCGTGATCAACAACGGCTGGGAAGAGACCAATGCCGATCACCATATTCGTTCACTCAACATCAAAACGCCGGGTGCAGAGCAACTGATCATGAACCTCTCCGGCGGTAATCAACAGAAGGCTATTCTCGGTCGTTGGTTATCGGAAGAGATGAAAGTGATTTTGTTGGATGAGCCTACACGCGGCATTGATGTGGGCGCCAAGCATGAAATTTACAACGTGATTTATGCCCTCGCAGCGCGCGGTGTGGCCGTATTGTTTGCTTCCAGTGACCTGCCAGAAGTACTCGGTGTCGCCGACCGTATTGTGGTGATGAGAGAAGGCGAAATTGCCGGTGAGTTACTTCATGAACAGGCGGATGAGCGCCAGGCGTTGAGCCTTGCTATGCCTAAAGTCAGCCAGGCTGTAGCCTGAATAAGGAGAGTATGATGTCTTCCGTTTCTACATCGGGTTCTGGCGCAGCGAAGTCGGCGCTAAATCTGGGCCGCATTTGGGACCAATACGGCATGCTGGTGGTGTTCGCCGTGCTGTTCCTGGTTTGTTCCCTCTTTGTGCCAAACTTTGCTACTTTCATCAACATGAAGGGGTTAGGGCTGGCGGTATCAATGTCGGGTATGGTTGCCTGCGGGATGCTGTTTTGCCTGGCATCCGGTGATTTCGACCTGTCTGTCGCGTCTGTAATTGCCTGTGCTGGTGTTACCACTGCCGTAGTCATTAACATGACCGAAAGTCTGTGGATTGGTGTGGCTGCCGGGCTGCTGCTCGGTATTCTGTGTGGTCTGGTGAATGGGTTCGTGATTGCGCGGTTAAAAATTAACGCCCTGATCACTACTCTTGCGACAATGCAGATTGTACGTGGTCTGGCCTATATTATCTCCGACGGTAAGGCAGTCGGGATTGAAGACGAGCGTTTCTTCACACTCGGCTATGCTAACTGGTTTGGTCTGCCGGCGCCTATTTGGATCACGGTCGTTTGTTTCATTGTCTTTGGCTTACTGCTGAACAAAACCACGTTTGGGCGTAATACGCTGGCCATTGGGGGCAATGAAGAGGCGGCGCGCCTGGCTGGGGTTCCGGTTGTTCGTACCAAGATTATTATCTTTATTCTTTCCGGTCTGGTATCCGCCATTGCCGGGATTATCCTCGCATCGCGTATGACCAGCGGCCAGCCAATGACCTCAATCGGTTATGAGTTGATCGTTATTTCGGCCTGCGTGTTAGGGGGCGTTTCGCTTAAAGGCGGCATCGGAAAAATCTCATATGTGGTGGCCGGGGTGTTGATCCTGGGGACGGTTGAGAATGCGATGAACCTGCTGAATATCTCTCCGTTCGCGCAGTATGTGGTACGTGGCCTCATCCTGCTGGCGGCGGTGATCTTCGACCGTTACAAGCAAAAAGCGAAGCGTACCGTTTGATGATTTAAACCCCAACTTTTTAGTCTAGCTTCTGCCCGTCGCCAGCCGCTACCCGGCTGGCGATTGTTTTTTCAAATGGCGAGCATGGTCACACTGTCTATACTTATATCCGTCATACATCATCTATATGCCGCGATCCGCGTGGCGTTCTGACCATGATGAGGAGGATAACCGGGTGACAGCATCACTGACTTTACCCCCTGAACAATCTGCAAACTGTGCTTACTTTTTTGATCTCGATGGGACACTTGCTGAGATTAAACCTTTTCCCGACCAGGTCGTTGTCCCGAAGACAATCCTGCAATGTCTACATCGGTTAGCGACGCAGAATGCGGATGCGCTGGCATTGATTTCAGGGCGCTCAATGGTTGAGCTTGACGCACTCACTACTCCGTTTCGTTTTCCGCTTGCCGGAGTGCATGGGGCAGAACGCCGTGACATCAATGGTCAAACGCACATAGTAAACCTGCCCGAAGGTATCGAACGTGAAGCCGGGGCGTTATTACACGCAGCGTTGGTGATGTTACCGGGGGCAACACTTGAAACCAAAGGCATGGCCTTCGCGTTGCATTATCGCCAGGCACCCGAACACGAAGCGGCGCTGGTTACCCTGGCTGAGCGCATCACGCGCAGATGGCCGCAGCTTGCTCTGCAGCACGGAAAATGTGTCGTGGAAATAAAGCCTAAGGGCAGTAATAAAGGCGACGCGATAGCTGCATTTATGCAGGAAGCGCCTTTTGCTGGCCGGATCCCTGTGTTTTTCGGTGATGATCTGACAGATGAAACAGGGTTTGCTGTAGTTAACCGCGCTGGCGGTATTTCTGTAAAGGTAGGGAGCGGGCCGACGCAGGCAACATGGCGTCTGGATGGCGTCAGGGATGTCTGGCACTGGCTGGAGAAAAATAACTCTTCGCAGCAAGAACCGAAAGCAACGAATAACAGAAGAGGTGGCTATGAGTCGTTTAGTCGTAGTATCTAATCGTATCGCCTCACCAGATGACAAAGGGAGCGCGGGTGGGCTCGCGGTCGGTGTACTGGGCGCGTTAAAAGCTGCTGGTGGTTTATGGTTTGGCTGGAGTGGTGATACAGGTAATGAGGATAAACCGTTAAAAAAGGTCACGCGTGGCAATATCACCTGGGCCTCGTTTAATTTGAGTGAGCAAGATTACGAAGAGTATTACTGCCAGTTTTCAAATGCGGTTTTATGGCCCGCGTTTCACTATCGACTGGATTTAGTTCAGTTTCAGCGCTCTGCCTGGGAAGGCTACCAACGGGTTAATGCCTTACTGGTAGATAAACTTCTGCCGTTGCTTGGCGATGACGACATTATTTGGGTTCATGATTACCATCTGTTGCCGTTTGCCTGCGAGTTACGTAAGCGCGGCGTGCGTAATCGCATCGGTTTTTTCCTGCATATTCCTTTTCCGACGCCGGAAATTTTTAATGCGCTCCCGCCACATCTGGCGCTGCTTGAGCAAATGTGTGATTTTGATTTGCTTGGTTTCCAGACCGAAAATGATCGTCAGGCTTTTCTGGACTGTCTCGCAGCCCAGACTCGGGTGATCACGCATAAAGATAAGCAGCACCTGGCATGGGGAAAAGCGTTTCGCACTCAGGTCTATCCCATCGGTATTGAACCGGATGAGATTGCACGACAGGCGTCCGGTCCGCTGCCGCCAAAACTGGCACAGCTAAAAGCGGAGCTTAAAAATGTGCAGAATATTTTCTCCGTGGAGCGTCTGGATTACTCCAAAGGCTTGCCGGAGCGCTTTCAGGCCTATGAGGCCTTACTGGAACATTATCCGCAGCACCACGGTAAAATTCGCTATACGCAGATAGCACCGACCTCGCGTGAAGAGGTGCAGGCCTATCAGGATATTCGCCACCAACTGGAAACAGAGGCAGGGCGAATCAACGGCAAATATGGGCAACTGGGCTGGACGCCGCTTTACTATCTGAACCAGTATTTTGATCGTAAATTGCTGATGAAGATCTTCCGCTACTCTGATGTAGGGTTGGTGACCCCGTTGCGCGATGGTATGAACCTGGTGGCGAAAGAGTTTGTGGCCGCACAGGATCCTGCTAACCCTGGCGTGCTGGTTTTATCGCAATTTGCCGGGGCGGCGAACGAGCTAACCTCCGCCCTTATTGTTAATCCTTATGACCGGGATGAAGTGGCAGGCGCATTAAACCAGGCGCTGACGATGCCACTTACCGAACGTATCTCGCGCCACGCTGAAATGCTTGAGACTATCGTTAAAAACGATATCGACAACTGGCAGGCGACGTTCATTTGCGATCTTAAAACGGTCACGCCGCGTCGGAGTCAATGCCAACAGCCAGACAATATCTCTTCCTGTTCTAAACTCGCATGAAGTCGTGGCACTGTGGATTAATCTCCAGCTAGCGGAACCAGAAGAACGTCCACTTGGCTGGTATGAATCACGCTTTTCGCTGAACAGGATGCGCGCGAAAAAAAACTGTGGTTATGGTTGCCGTAAATGACCAGATCAACGGCGTGTTTGCGGCATACATCCAGGATATGTTCATTCAGAGCCCCATAGGTAATAAAGGTATGTTCAATGGGGTATTCTGCTTCTTTGCTAAGTTTGTCGATAAAATCCTGAGTCTCTTCTTGCATCACTTCACGCAGGTCTTCCAGCATGGGGGCAGCAAACTGGTTATACAGTTCGGGGTCTGAGACCAGCGTAATCAGGCTAATTCGGGCGTTGACAGGGCGAGCGATAGAAACCGCCTTGTCTAACAACTGCTGACTTTCAGGGGTGGCGGCAACAGCAACAAGAATGTGCGAATAGCTCATAACTCGCTCCTTTTTTTCAAGAATTATGAGAGGGCTTTTCAGCTTTACTCAGCTTACCCCATACTGCAACGTTTCCCGCCTCGATAGTGTGAATGTCATCATGATTATTCATTAATTATTCTTATAAATAGAATAATCGATTCATATTAGTTGCAGATATGTTCAGGTTACTTAAGTGAAACCCACCGCTAATGAAAACAATGTGTTAATAAAAATTAAACATATATTAACATTTGCAAGGTCGTCACATCGCGGTATTAATTAATCACTCTAAATATTTAACTTATTGTTTCTAAAGAATTTAATTAAAAAAGTTTTTTGAGTTAAATATGTGATCCAGCTCGCTATTTCACGGCGTGATATTAACGGATGTGAACAAAATACTATTCGGTTTTATTGCAAGAATATTCGTACATCAGGAATTGAAATAGATGATTGCGGATTAAAAAATAAGCAAAGTAAAAGCTGCGCTGATGGATTTATGTTAAGTGTTTGACTGGTTTATGTGATCTTGATCACATATTCTTTAAATTCGCAGCATACCTCCGTTGTATGTGTAACTGACGGCGGGTAGAGTTGCGTCGAATTAGGAAAAATCTTAGACATTTGTAAGAATTGATGTGAGCTTGTAAGGGACGCTGCCTTCTTAAAAGGGAATGTTTAGACAACGCGTAAGTGTCGTCACGCTGCTATGTATTTGACCTTTTGCTTTTTTTTACCGGGCCTTCCCGGCGACATCACGGGGTGCGGTTTTACCGCATGAAAACAATGTTGGTTATTATGGATGCAAATAATGCATACATCCGAGTTGCTGAAACACATCTATGACATCAATTTGTCATATTTATTGCTTGCACAGCGTTTGATCGTTCAGGACAAAGCATCTGCGATGTTTCGCCTTGGTATCAGCGAGGAAATGGCGGACACGTTGGCAACATTAACACTTCCTCAAATGGTCAAACTGGCCGAAACAAACCAACTGGTATGTCATTTCCGTTTCGACGATCACCAGACTGTTACTCGCCTGACGCAAGACTCCCGCGTTGACGATCTTCAGCAAATTCATACCGGTATCATGCTTTCAACACGCCTGTTAAGCGACATCGATGATGCAGCACGTAAGAAAAGGGCTTGATGATGAGCGAAAAAAGCATTGTTCAGGAAGCGCGTGATATCCAGTTAGCAATGGAATTAATCACATTGGGCGCCCGTTTGCAAATGCTGGAAAGCGAAACGCAATTAAGCCGTGGTCGATTAATCAAGCTGTACAAAGAATTACGCGGTAGTCCTCCGCCAAAAGGGATGCTCCCGTTTTCCACCGACTGGTTTATGACGTGGGAACAAAATATTCATGCGTCGATGTTTTGCAATGCATGGCAATTCCTGCTCAAAACGGGTCTCTGTAGCGGCGTGGATGCCGTGATCAAGGCGTATCGGTTATATCTTGAGCAGTGTCCGCAGCCTGAAGAAGGGCCATTGTTGGCGTTAACCCGTGCGTGGACGCTGGTGCGATTTGTCGACAGCGGATTGCTGGAGTTGTCCCAATGCAATTGCTGCGGTGGGAATTTTATCACCCACGCACACCAACCCGCAGGCAGCTTTGCCTGTAGTTTATGCCAACCGCCATCACGGGCCGTAAAAAGACGTAAACTTTCCCAGAATGCTGCCGATATTATTCCACAACTGCTGGATGAACAGATCGAACAGGCTGTTTAACTGATATGGTGTGGATGAACACTCCAGCAGCGGTAAGCGATTACCGCTGCTTTTTTTTGTCCTGACCTTACGTTAATTGCCCGACTGCGCATCCTGTCATAGTCAATTGCGAAAGGATGATGTCGTGCTTATCTTATTAGGTTACCTGGTTGTTATTGGTACAGTTTTCGGCGGTTACATGATGACCGGCGGACACCTTGGGGCACTCTATCAACCGGCTGAGCTGGTGATTATCGGTGGTGCGGGTATTGGGGCATTCATCGTCGGCAATAACGGGAAAGCCATCAAAGGGACGATGAAAGCGATCCCGTTGCTTTTCCGTCGTTCGAAATACACCAAAGCGATGTATATGGATCTGCTGGCGCTCTTGTATCGCCTGATGGCCAAGTCACGTCAACAGGGCATGTTCTCGCTTGAACGCGACATCGAAAACCCAAAAGAAAGTGAAATCTTCGCCAGCTATCCGCGCATTCTTGCGGATGCCGTGATGCTTGATTTTATTGTCGATTATCTGCGACTGATCATCAGCGGCAACATGAATACGTTTGAGATTGAAGCGCTGATGGACGAAGAAATTGAGACTCATGAGAGCGAAGCCGAAGTTCCGGCGAATAGCTTGGCGATGGTTGGCGACTCGCTACCGGCATTCGGGATCGTCGCGGCCGTTATGGGTGTTGTGCATGCGCTGGCTTCTGCCGACCGCCCGGCAGCAGAGCTGGGTGCGTTGATTGCGCATGCGATGGTGGGAACATTCCTCGGTATTTTGCTGGCCTATGGATTTATTTCTCCGCTTGCCAGCGTTCTGCGCCAGAAAAGCGCTGAAACAACCAAAATGATGCAGTGCGTGAAGATAACGCTGCTCTCCAATCTGAATGGTTACGCGCCGCCGATTGCCGTTGAATTTGGTCGTAAGACACTGTACTCCAGCGAACGTCCTTCGTTTATCGAACTGGAAGAACATGTTCGTGCGGTGAGAAATCCAACTGCGCAACAGACGACCGAGGACGCATGAAAAATCAGGCCCATCCCATTATCGTTGTAAAGCGACGCAAACATAAGAATCACGGTGGTGGGGCGCATGGCTCGTGGAAAATCGCCTACGCCGATTTTATGACCGCGATGATGGCCTTCTTTCTGGTGATGTGGCTCATTTCTATTTCCAGCCCTAAAGAATTGATCCAGATTGCCGAATATTTCCGTACACCGCTGGCCACCGCAGTGACCGGGGGAAATCGTATTTCGAATAGCCAAAGCCCGATTCCAGGCGGCGGGGATGATTACACCCAGCAGCAGGGCGAGGTGAACAAGCAGCCGAATATTGATGACCTGAGAAAACGTATGGAACAGAGCCGCTTGAGCAAACTTCGCGGCGATCTCGATCAACTGATTGAATCCGATCCCAAATTGCGAGCGCTGCGTCCGCATTTAAAGATTGATTTGGTTCAGGAAGGGCTGCGGATACAGATTATCGACAGTCAGAATCGCCCGATGTTTAAGACCGGTAGCGCTGAAGTTGAGCCGTACATGCGCGATATCCTGCGCGCGATTGCTCCAGTGCTCAACGGGATCCCTAACCGGATCAGCCTTTCCGGTCACACGGATGATTACCCTTACGCGAATGGTGAGAAAGGGTACAGCAACTGGGAATTGTCTGCCGATCGCGCAAATGCATCGCGTCGCGAGCTGGTTAGCGGCGGTCTGGATGATGGAAAAGTATTACGTGTGGTAGGTATGGCCGCCACGATGCGTCTGAGCGATCGCGGTCCTGAAGACGCTATCAACCGCCGTATTAGTCTGCTGGTTCTCAATAAGCAGGCAGAAGAGGCCATTTTGCATGAAAACGCTGAAAGCCAGAATGAGCCGGTAAGTGTCTTACAACGGCCAGCGGAACTCCCGCCGGTAAGCGTTCCCACATCGCCACCAGCCAATCCGAGGTGATAGCGTGAGCATGGATATTAGCGATTTTTATCAGACATTTTTTGATGAAGCTGACGAACTGTTGGCTGATATGGAGCAACACCTGCTTGATTTGGTTCCTGAAGCCCCGGATTCCGAACAGCTGAATGCCATTTTTCGTGCAGCGCACTCGATTAAAGGCGGGGCGGGCACCTTCGGCTTTACCATTTTGCAGGAAACGACCCATCTGATGGAAAACCTGCTGGATGAAGCGCGGCGTGGCGAGATGCAGCTCAATGCCGACATTATCAACCTGTTTTTGGAAACGAAAGATATTATGCAGGAACAGCTCGACGCCTATAAAAGCTCAGTGGAGCCTGATGCCGACAGTTTTGAGTACATCTGCCAGGCGTTACGGCAGTTAGCGCTCGAAGCGAAAGGTGAAACCGCACCGGCAGTTGTTAACTCAGCAAAACTTAGCGTTGTTGACAGCGCCGCGATGCAGGAAGAGGCGGTTGCAAAGCCTGAACCCGCCAGTGAAGAGAGCAAAAAACGCATTACTCTCTCGCGTCTGAAAGCCAGCGAAGTGGATTTACTGGAAGAGGAACTGGGGAATCTGGCGACCTTAACCGATGTGGTAAAAGGAAGCGACACGTTATCAGCAACGCTTGATGGCAACCTCGCAGAAGATGACATCATCGCGGTGCTTTGCTTTGTGATTGAAGCTGACCAAATTGAATTCGAAACCGTCAGCGCAGCGCCTGTGGCAGTTGAAGCTGAAGAGGTGGCAGTTGTCACTGAACCGCAGCCGGTTGCTGTGGCACCTGCGGTGAAAGCTACCGCCAGTGAAGCACCACATAGCCGCGCGGAACGTGAAAAACCCGCCCGCGCCAGCGAGTCGACCAGTATCCGCGTAGCGGTTGAAAAGGTTGATCAGCTTATTAACCTGGTTGGCGAGTTGGTGATCACCCAGTCGATGCTGGCCCAGCGCTCTAACGAATTGGATCCTGTCAATCATGGCGATCTCATCACCAGTATGGGTCAGTTACAACGTAACGCCCGAGATTTGCAAGAGTCGGTGATGTCGATTCGTATGATGCCAATGGAGTACGTGTTTAGCCGTTTCCCTCGTCTGGTGCGCGATCTGGCCGGTAAGCTGGGTAAACAGGTCGAGCTGACGCAGGTAGGTAGTTCAACCGAACTCGATAAGAGCCTGATTGAACGCATCATCGATCCGTTGACGCACCTGGTGCGTAACAGCCTCGACCATGGTATCGAACTGCCGGAAAAACGCCTTGAATCCGGCAAAAGCCCAATCGGCAATCTGACGCTTTCCGCAGAGCATCAGGGCGGGAATATTTGTATTGAAGTGACCGATGATGGCGCTGGCCTGAACCGCGAACGTATCCTGGCTAAAGCTGTCTCTCAGGGCATGCCGATCCACGAAAACATGAGTGATGACGAAGTGGGTATGTTGATCTTCGCTCCAGGCTTTTCGACTGCCGAACAGGTGACGGATGTTTCCGGACGCGGCGTGGGTATGGATGTGGTGAAGCGAAATATCCAGGAGATGGGCGGCCATGTTGAGATCCAGTCTAAACAGGGACAGGGGACCACTATTCGCATTCTGCTGCCTCTGACGCTGGCGATCCTCGACGGGATGTCCGTGCGTGTGGCCGATGAGGTCTTCATTCTGCCACTGAATGCCGTTATGGAATCGCTGCAACCGCGCGAAGAAGATCTCCATCCGCTGGCCGGAGGAGAGCGCGTTCTGGAAGTGCGTGGCGAATATTTACCGCTGGTTGAGTTGTGGAAAGTCTTTGAGGTTGAAGGCGCTAAAACTGAAGCGACTCAGGGCATAGTGGTCATTTTACAAAGTGCAGGGCGTCGCTATGCGCTGCTGGTCGATCAGTTAATTGGCCAACACCAGGTAGTGGTCAAAAACCTGGAAAGCAACTACCGCAAAGTGCCAGGTATTTCTGCTGCAACGATCCTCGGCGACGGCAGCGTCGCGCTGATTGTCGATGTCTCTGCATTGCAGGGGTTAAACCGCGAACAACGTGTGGCGATCACAGCCGCCTGATTGAGTGAGAAGGGAATAATATGACCGGTATGAGTAATGTAACTAAACTGGCCGGCGAACCGTCAGGTCAGGAATTCCTCGTGTTTACGCTGGGGGATGAAGAGTACGGTATCGATATCCTGAAAGTGCAGGAAATCCGTGGTTATGATCAGGTGACGCGCATCGCTAACACGCCTGCGTTTATCAAAGGCGTCACAAACCTGCGTGGTGTGATTGTGCCTATCGTCGACCTGCGCGTGAAATTTAGCCAGAGCGATGTGGATTACAATGAAAACACCGTGGTGATTGTGCTGAATCTGGGTCAGCGGGTGGTTGGAATTGTGGTAGATGGCGTCTCGGATGTGCTGTCGCTGACAACGGATCAAATCCGTCCGGCACCGGAGTTTGCGGTCACGCTGTCGACGGAATATTTGACGGGATTGGGTGCGCTGGGTGACCGGATGCTGATTCTGGTCAACATTGAGAAGCTGCTGAACAGCGAAGAAATGGCGCTGCTGGATATTGCCGCTTCCCACGTCGCATAATCGCCATAACTCATCCGGCCTACAATGATTGCTGTTGCAGGCCGGATTAGCGTAGCGCATCCGGCAGATTTCCCTCTTACGCTTCCCGCTCAACCAGCTCCGGTTCTTCTTCCAGTAAACCTTCATCCTGCGCCAGCATCGCCGTTGCAATCCCGTTACCTAATACGTTGATTGCTGAACGTCCCATATCCAGGAAGTGGTCAATTCCCATCAGCAACAGGATCCCGGCGACCGGAATGTTAAAGCTCGGGATGGTTGCAGCCAGCACTACCAGTGCTGAACGCGGCACACCGGCAATCCCTTTGGACGCCAGCATCAGCGTCAGCATCAGGACGGTGATTTCTGCGAAGGAGAGGTGAATATTATAGGCCTGCGCGATAAACATGGAGGCAAATGAACAATAGACCATGGAACCGACCAGGTTAAACGAATAACCGATAGGCAGCACGAATGACACGATGTTGGGTGAGCAGCCAAATTTAGTTAATTGCTCCAGCGTTTTCGGATAAGCGGCTTCGGAACTGCTGGTGGTGAAGGCGACCAGAACCGGGTCTTTCAGCATGCTCACCAGGCGGAATACCTCTTTTTTTAGCATCACATAACCCACAGCCAGCAGAACCAGGCAGGTCAGCAAAATAGCCACATAGTAGCCGCCGATGAACGAGGCATAGTTGAGCAGAATCCCCAAACCCTGGGTAGAGATAACAGAGGAGATGGCGGCAAAAATTGCCAGCGGCGCAACGTACATCACGTAGCCGGTCACTTTGAGCATAATATGGGAAACCACATCCAGCGCCGCAACCAGCGGGGCGTTGAATTTCTCACCAAGGGATGCGCCGCCAATACCGAAGAACATTGAGAACACCACAATTTGCAGGATCTCATTGTTAGCCATCGCTTCGGCGATGCTGGTTGGAATGGTATGTGTCAGAAAACCTTTCAGGCTCATGCCGCCCACGGCCAGGCCGGTGTCGGTGGTTTCCAGCGGGATCGCCAGGTTCAGCCCGCTGCCGGGTTGCTCAAGGGAAACCACAAACAGGCCGACCAGGATAGACAGTATAGAAGAGCTGATAAACCAGATCATCGCTTTGCCGCCCACACGACCGATGGTGGACGTTTCTCCCAGGCGCATAATACCAACGGTCAGGGTGCTGAATACTAAAGGCGCGATCACCATTTTAATCAGGCGTAAAAAGATGTCGGTAAGAAGCGTAATGTTATCGGCCCAGGCGGTCACGACGCCGGGGGAGGCATAAGAGTGGATCACCGCACCCGACAGGATCCCCGCCAGCATGAAGATCACGATAAACAACGTGAGTTTGTTTGCATTTGCCACTAAAAAGCCCTCAGTAAGGATTTAACATTTATTGATCGGTTACTCATTTTTTATACTTATTAAGTGGTAACGAGGTATTCATCATATAAATTGGATTAAAGCGTAAACGGATACAACTTTTTTTAATTTTTTATCCATTTTGTTGTGGTATTTACGATGCGTATGTGTGATCTCAATCACATAAAAATGCGTATTTCGGCCATTCTGACCGTGCTCACCGATGAAAATAAATGTTATTTACATGATAATTATGGTGTTTTTATGTGAATGATTTGTGGTTGCTGCACACCCGTTTTATCTTCCCCTCGCCAGGCTTCACATCCCTTCAGGATTTCCTTTTCGCAAACGTAAAGTTATCTCAGCGAGTGCCGATAACGTTGATAACTCGTTTTCAGGAAGGTGCCTTATGTTTAACCGTATCCGCGTTGTCACAATGCTGATGATGGTGCTGGGGGTTTTCGCACTGCTACAGCTTGTTTCCGGTGGTCTGTTGTTTTCTTCATTGCAGCAGAATCAGCAAAGTTTTGTTATTTCTAACGATCTTCGACAGCAGCAAAGTGAACTCACCTCAACATGGGATCTGATGCTGCAGACACGAATCAATTTAAGCCGTTCTTCTGCGCGCATGATGATGGATGCATCTAACCAGCAAAGCAGCGCCAAAAACGATCTGCTGAAGAATGCGAAAGCATCGCTGGCGCAGGCTGAAACGCATTACGAAAAATTTAAAAACATCACACCGTTGCCGGAAATGGCAGAAGCCAGCGGCAACGTTGAGGAAAAATATCAGCAGTACCATGCGGCCCTGGCAGAACTGGTTCAGTTTCTGGAAAGCGGCAATATGGACGCCTACTTCGCGCAGCCTACGCAGGGAATGCAAAACGCGCTCGGCGAGGCGCTGGGCAAGTACGCCAGCGTTAGCGAAAAGCTTTACGTCCAGGCATTTAATCAAAGCGCGCGGGATTACCATTTCGCCCAATGGCAGCTTGGCGTGCTGGCCGTGGTGCTGGTGCTGATTCTGGTGGTGGTCTGGTATGGCATCCGTCATACCCTGCTTAATCCTCTGTCCCGTGTCATTGCCCATATCCGGGAAATCGCCAGCGGTAACCTGACCGCAACTCTCGCCGTTAGTGGCCGTAACGAAATCGGCGAGCTGGCCAGTACGGTTGATCATATGCAGCGCTCGCTGACGGAAACCGTCACTCTGGTGCGTGAAGGCTCTGATGCGATTTATTCCGGTACCAGCGAAATTGCCAGCGGAAACACTGACCTTTCATCTCGTACGGAACAGCAGGCGTCTGCACTGGAAGAGACCGCTGCCAGCATGGAACAGCTGACCGCAACCGTGAAGCAAAACGCGGACAACGCGCGTCAGGCCTCGCAACTGGCGAAAAGCGCGTCCGATACCGCGCAGCATGGCGGCAAAGTGGTTGATAGCGTGGTGAACACCATGCACGAAATCGCCGATAGCTCGAAGAAAATCGCCGACATCATCAGCGTCATTGATGGCATTGCCTTTCAGACCAACATTCTCGCACTGAACGCGGCAGTTGAAGCAGCACGCGCCGGTGAGCAAGGCCGCGGCTTTGCCGTGGTGGCGGGTGAAGTGCGTAATCTGGCAAGCCGCAGTGCGCAGGCGGCGAAAGAGATCAAAGCATTAATTGAGGATTCCGTTTCCCGGGTTGATACCGGTTCCGTACTGGTAGAAAGCGCCGGCGAAACAATGAACGACATCGTCAATGCCGTGACGCGGGTGACCGACATTATGGGCGAGATTGCCTCGGCATCTGATGAGCAAAGCCGGGGGATTGATCAGGTTGCGCTCGCGGTCTCTGAAATGGATCGCGTTACGCAGCAGAACGCCTCTTTGGTACAGGAGTCAGCTGCCGCAGCGGCCGCTCTTGAAGAACAGGCCAGTCGCTTAACGCAGTCGGTATCGACTTTCCGTCTTGCGTCACGTCCGGCCTCGACAAAACCACGCGATACACGATTACCAGCAGCCCCGAGCGCATCCTATCCGCGCCAGAGCATTGAACAAGATACGAATTGGGAAACATTTTGACTGATAGTTAAACCGCGGCCAGTGCCGCCCGATGGGAGCGTTGATGTTTAATCGTATTCGAATTTCGACCACGCTGTTTTTGATTTTAATCCTCTGCGGTGTTTTGCAGATTGGCAGTAATGGCTTGTCCTTCTGGGCATTTCGGGACGGTTTTCAGAACCTGAATCAGGTCGAACGGAGTAATCAGCAACGCGCTACGCTGGCCCAAACCCGCGCTGTGTTATTACAGGCCAGTACGGCCCTTAATAAGGCAGGGACGCTGACCGCCCTGAGCTATCCGCCAGAGGACATCAAAACGCTGATGACCCTCGCGCGCGATAGCCTGGCGCAGTCTGAGTTGATGTTTAAACGCTTTATGGCGACGTCGGATTCGACGGAGCAAGGGAAGGCGCTGTTTGGCGCAACGGAGAATAGTTTCAGCCAGTGGCACAGCGCTCTCGCGCATCAGGCCACCTGGCTTGAAAATAATCAGTTGTCAGATTTTCTGACCGCGCCGGTGCAGGCGGCTCAGGATGCTTTTGATGCGAATGTGAATGCCTGGCAGAGCAACATCGACAGCGTGTTACAAACGGCAGGCGATCAGAGCCAGCGAAATTACCATATGTCGGGGGTGATTTTCGCCACCATGGTGGTACTGGCGGCACTGCTCACCAGCGGTGCGCTGTTCTGGTCGCGCAAGATGATCGTTCAGCCGCTGGCGATTATTGGCAGCCATTTCGACAGTATTGCCGCGGGGAACCTGGCACGACCGATAGCGGTTTATGGGCGCAATGAGATCTCGGCCATTTTTGCCAGCCTGCAGAAGATGCAAAAGGCGTTACGCGAAACGGTAAGTGACGTTCGTCAGGGCAGCTCTGCCATGCATAGCGGTATTTCAGAAATTGCGATGGGCAATAACGATTTATCTTCGCGAACCGAACAGCAGGCGGCCGCGTTGGCGCAAACGGCGGCCAGCATGGAGCAACTGACCGCCACCGTCGGCCAGAACGCTGATAATGCGCGCCAGGCGTCAGGAATCGCCAAAAGTGCGGCAGACACAGCGCATAAAGGTGGCGAGCAGACGTCCCGGGTCGCCAGCACCATGCATGAGATTTCTGCCAGCTCGCAGAAAATCGGCGACATCATCGGCGTGATTGACAGCATTGCCTTCCAGACCAACATCCTGGCGTTGAATGCCGCGGTTGAGGCCGCCAGGGCGGGGGAGCAAGGGCGTGGTTTTGCCGTCGTCGCGGGTGAAGTGCGCAATCTGGCAAGCCGTAGCGCGCAGGCGGCGAAAGAAATTAAGGGGCTCATTGAGGAGTCTGTCACCCGGGTGCATCAGGGCTCGCAGCTGGTGGATATGGCTTCGCGCACTATGACGGAAATTGTCAGTTCGGTGACCCGAGTTAACGACATTATGGGCGAGATTGCCTCGGCATCCGATGAACAGCGCAGAGGCATTGAGCAGGTGGCGCAGGCCGTCAGCCAGATGGACTCAGTGACGCAGCAAAACGCCGGGCTGGTGGAAGAAGCCGCATCCGCCGCCGGACAACTTGCGACGCAGGCCGATCATCTTTCTGCCTGTGTCGCATTTTTTAAACTTGAAGAACAAACCGTAGCAAAACAAGAGTTGGCGCAGCCGCAGGTTGCGCCCGTTGTATCCTGAATGTGATTGAGAAGGCGCTATGACATCATCTCTGCCCTCCGGGCAAACGTCATTATTGTTACAGATGACACAGCGCCTCGCGCTGTCTGACGCGCATTTTCGTCGGATATGTCAATTAATCTACCAGCGTGCGGGGATCGTACTGGCCGACCATAAGCGGGACATGGTTTATAACCGCCTGGTTCGTCGACTGCGTACCCTGGGGCTGGATGACTTTGGTCGCTATCTCAGCATGCTGGAAGCTAACCAGAACAGTGCTGAGTGGCAGGCTTTTATTAACTCCCTGACTACCAACCTGACCGCGTTTTTTCGCGAAGGGCATCATTTTCCGGTGCTGTCAGATCACGCTCGTCGGCGCAGCGGTGAATACCGCGTCTGGAGCGCGGCGGCGTCAACCGGAGAAGAACCCTACAGCATTGCGATTACGCTTGCCGATACCTTAGGTATGGCACCGGGCCGCTGGCGCGTTTTTGCCAGCGACATTGATACCGAAGTACTGGAAAAGGCCAGAAACGGCATTTACCGCCTCGATGAGCTAAAGACGCTGTCACCCCAGCAGTTGCAGCGTTATTTCATGCGCGGCACCGGGCCGCATGAAGGACTGGTACGCGTTAGGCAGGAACTGGCAGGTCATGTTGAATTTTCCAGCGTGAACTTACTGGATAAGCAGTACAACGTGCCTGGCCCTTTTGATGCCATATTTTGTCGTAACGTGATGATCTATTTCGATAAAACGACACAACAGGACATTTTGCACCGTTTTGTTCCACTTCTTAAACCTGACGGGCTGCTGTTTGCAGGTCATTCAGAAAACTTTAGCAACCTTGTGCGCGAGTTTAGCCTGCGTGGACAGACCGTGTATGCGCATGCGCCAGGTAAGGATAAAGCATGAGTAAAATCAGGGTGTTGTCGGTAGATGATTCTGCATTGATGCGTCAAATCATGACCGAAATTATTAACAGCCACAGTGATATGGAAATGGTGGCGACGGCGCCGGATCCGTTGGTCGCCCGGGATTTAATCAAAAAATACAATCCCGACGTCCTGACGCTGGACGTGGAAATGCCGCGCATGGACGGCCTCGACTTCCTGGAGAAGTTGATGCGCCTGCGTCCAATGCCTGTGGTGATGGTTTCTTCACTGACCAGCAAAGGTTCAGAGGTCACGCTGCGGGCCTTGGAACTGGGGGCGATTGATTTTGTCACCAAACCGCAACTGGGGATCCGCGAAGGGATGCTGGCGTATAGCGAGATGATTGCTGAAAAGATCCGCACCGCATCGCGCGCAAAACTGGCGGCCCATAAGCCCATGGCGGCACCGACGACCTTGAAAGCAGGGCCGTTACTCAGTTCGGAAAAGCTGCTGGTGATTGGGGCGTCAACCGGAGGAACAGAGGCAATTCGCCATGTACTCCAGCCATTGCCGCTTTCAAGCCCCGGTATTCTTATTACCCAGCATATGCCGCCAGGGTTTACCCGTTCGTTCGCCGAACGTCTGAACAAACTGTGCCAGATAACCGTGAAAGAGGCAGAAGACGGAGAGCGCGTACTCCCGGGGCATG
This sequence comes from Citrobacter sp. Cpo069, assembly GCF_030332785.1. Taxonomy (NCBI): domain Bacteria; kingdom Pseudomonadati; phylum Pseudomonadota; class Gammaproteobacteria; order Enterobacterales; family Enterobacteriaceae; genus Citrobacter; species Citrobacter sp. Cpo069. The sequence goes on along the minus strand of NZ_JAOWHD010000060.1, from coordinate 245,070 downwards.
CGTATATCGCGCCGGGCGACAAGCATATGGAACTGGCGCGCAGCGGCGCGAACTATCAAATCAAAATTCATGACGGTCCGCCGGTTAATCGGCATCGGCCCTCAGTGGATGTGCTGTTCCATTCGGTGGCGAAACATGCGGGGCGCAATGCCGTCGGGGTGATCCTGACCGGTATGGGCAACGATGGCGCAGCCGGAATGTTAGCGATGAATCAGGCGGGAGCCTGGACCATTGCGCAAAACGAAGCAAGTTGTGTGGTGTTCGGCATGCCGCGCGAGGCCATCAATATGGGTGGCGTAAGCGAAGTGGTCGATCTTAGCCAGGTGAGCCAGCAAATGCTGGTGAAAATTAGTGCCGGACAGGCAATACGTATTTGAATCAGGAGTTTATTTTTATGGCGGATAAAGAGCTTAAGTTTTTGGTTGTGGATGACTTTTCCACCATGCGTCGCATCGTGCGTAACCTGCTTAAAGAGCTGGGATTCAACAATGTTGAAGAGGCTGAAGACGGCGTGGATGCGCTGAACAAGCTGCAGGCTGGGGGATTCGGTTTTGTTATTTCTGACTGGAACATGCCGAACATGGATGGACTGGAACTGCTGAAAACCATCCGTGCCGATGGCGGGATGGCTTCTCTGCCGGTGCTGATGGTCACGGCAGAAGCGAAAAAAGAGAACATCATTGCGGCAGCACAGGCAGGTGCCAGTGGCTATGTCGTGAAACCGTTCACGGCGGCGACGCTGGAAGAAAAACTGAATAAAATCTTTGAGAAACTGGGCATGTGAGGGTGTGATGATGATGCAACCACAAATTAAACCTGCTGACGAACACTCTGCAGGGGACATCATCGCGCGCATCGGCAGTTTGACCCGAATGCTGCGCGACAGCCTGCGTGAACTGGGGCTGGATCAGGCCATTGCCGAAGCGGCAGAAGCGATTCCTGATGCCCGCGATCGTCTCGATTATGTTGTGCAGATGACCGCGCAGGCGGCGGAGCGTGCGCTAAACAGCGTAGAAGCTTCGCAGCCGCATCAGGACGCGATGGAAAAAGGGGCCAAAGACCTGACTAAACGCTGGGATGAATGGTTCGAAAATCCGATCGAACTGTCCGATGCTCGTGAACTGGTCACCGATACCCGTCAGTTCCTTGGTGATGTGCCTGGACATACCAGCTTTACCAATGCCCAGCTGCTGGACATCATGATGGCGCAGGATTTCCAGGATCTCACCGGTCAGGTCATCAAGCGCATGATGGATGTTATCCAGGAGATTGAACGTCAGCTGCTGATGGTTCTGTTGGAAAACATTCCGGAACAGGGCGCACGTCCAAAACGTGAAAACGAAAGCTTGCTTAACGGCCCGCAGGTTGACGCCTCGAAAGCCGGCGTAGTAGCAAGTCAGGATCAGGTTGACGACCTGCTGGATAGCCTCGGGTTCTGATGCGTATTTGCCGGATGTGAGGCGTGGGCCTCTCATCCGGCTTACGCGCAATTCTGCTTAAAGCCATAAATCCCGTCTTTTTTACCGCTTACTCTTCCCATTGCTGGATAGCTGTTCTGGCATCATTCTCGCCTATATCTCTATCCAGGGTCTGATGCGTGGCAGAAGAAAGCGACGACGACAAAACAGAAGCCCCCACACCCCACCGACTTGAAAAAGCGCGGGAAGAAGGGCAGATCCCCCGATCCAAAGAGCTAACCTCACTGCTTATTTTGCTGGTGGGTGTGTGCATTATCTGGATTGGTGGGGAGTCGCTTGCCCGCAGGCTGGCTGGCATGCTGTCGGCCGGATTACGTTTTGACCATAGCATGGTTAACGACCCGAATCTGATCCTCAGCCAAATCATCCTGCTGATTAAAGACGCGATGATTGCGCTGTTGCCGTTGATTACCGGCGTCGTTCTGGTGGCTTTAATCTCCCCGGTGATGCTTGGCGGCTTGATTTTCAGCGGTAAATCCCTGCAACCCAAATTCTCTAAGCTGAATCCGTTGCCGGGCATTAAGCGCATGTTTTCCGCGCAAACCGGCGCAGAACTGCTCAAAGCGATACTGAAGTCCACGTTGGTGGGAAGCGTGGCCGGATTTTATCTCTGGCATAACTGGCCAGCGATGATGCGTCTGATGGCGGAGTCACCGATTACGGCGATGGGCAACGCCCTGGATTTAGTCGGTATGTGTGCACTTCTGGTGGTACTTGGCGTCATTCCGATGGTGGGGTTCGACGTCTTTTTCCAGATCTATAGCCATGTGAAAAAGCTACGTATGTCGCGTCAGGATATCCGCGATGAATTTAAGCAAAGCGAAGGTGACCCGCACGTTAAAGGCAAAATACGTCAAATGCAGCGCGCGGCCGCTCAGCGTCGCATGATGGCGGATGTGCCGAAAGCAGACGTTATTGTCACTAACCCTACGCACTACTCAGTGGCGTTGAAGTATGACGAGAACAAAATGAGTGCGCCGAAAGTTGTTGCGAAAGGGGCCGGGCTGGTTGCGTTGCGCATTCGTGAAATTGGCGCAGAGCACCGTGTCCCGACATTAGAAGCGCCGCCACTGGCGCGTGCGCTCTATCGCCATGCTGAAATTGGTCAGCAAATACCGGGGCAATTATACGCCGCCGTTGCCGAAGTACTGGCATGGGTATGGCAGCTAAAACGCTGGCGTCTGGCTGGCGGCAAACGTCCACCACAACCTGAAAACCTTCCGGTGCCAGAAGCACTGGATTTCATGAACGAGAAGAATACTGATGGCTAATCTGGTCGCGATGCTGCGTCTGCCCAGCAACCTGAAATCCACGCAATGGCAAATCCTTGCCGGACCGATCCTCATCCTGCTGATTCTGTCGATGATGGTGCTGCCGCTGCCGGCTTTCGTCCTCGATTTGCTGTTCACATTTAACATTGCGCTGTCGATCATGGTGCTGCTGGTGGCGATGTTCACCCAGCGTACACTGGAGTTTGCCGCATTCCCGACGATTTTGCTGTTTACCACATTATTACGTCTGGCGCTGAACGTCGCGTCTACCCGTATCATTTTGATGGAAGGACACACTGGCGCGGCGGCGGCGGGGAAGGTGGTTGAAGCCTTTGGTCACTTCCTGGTGGGCGGTAACTTTGCGATCGGCATCGTGGTCTTCGTGATTCTCGTCATCATTAACTTTATGGTAATCACCAAAGGTGCAGGGCGTATCGCCGAGGTTGGCGCGCGCTTCGTTCTGGATGGTATGCCCGGCAAGCAGATGGCGATTGATGCAGATTTAAATGCCGGTCTGATTGGCGAAGATGAAGCTAAAAAACGACGCTCGGAAGTGACCCAGGAAGCGGATTTTTACGGCTCAATGGACGGTGCGAGTAAATTCGTCCGTGGAGATGCCATCGCTGGTATTTTGATCATGGTAATCAACGTGGTCGGCGGTCTGTTAGTTGGGGTGTTGCAGCATGGTATGAGCATGGGCAGCGCTGCGGAAAGTTATACCCTGCTGACCATCGGTGACGGGCTGGTGGCACAAATTCCTGCGCTGGTTATCTCTACCGCGGCGGGTGTTATCGTGACCCGCGTGAGTACCGACCAGGACGTAGGCGAACAGATGGTGACCCAACTGTTCAGCAACCCCAGCGTCATGTTGCTCAGTGCGGCGGTACTTGGACTTTTGGGTCTGGTTCCGGGCATGCCGAACCTGGTGTTTCTGATGTTTACTGCCGCATTGTTGGCTCTGGCATGGTGGATGCGCGGTCGTGAGCAAAAAGCGCCGGATGAACCGCAGCCGGTGAAAATGCCGGAAAACAACTCCGTGGTGGAAGCCACATGGAACGACGTGCAACTGGAAGATTCGCTGGGCATGGAGGTTGGTTACCGCCTGATCCCAATGGTGGACTTTCAACAGGATGGCGAGTTGCTGGGGCGAATTCGCAGTATTCGTAAGAAATTTGCCCAGGATATGGGCTTCCTGCCGCCGGTGGTACACATTCGAGACAATATGGATCTGCAGCCAGCCCGCTATCGAATTTTGATGAAAGGGGTAGAAATTGGCAGCGGTGACGCCTATCCGGGACGCTGGCTGGCTATTAACCCGGGTACTGCCGCCGGGTCGCTGCCGGGTGAGAAAACGGTCGATCCGGCGTTCGGACTGGACGCTATCTGGATTGAAAGCGCATTGAAGGAACAGGCGCAGATTCAGGGCTTTACGGTGGTTGAAGCCAGTACTGTTGTCGCTACGCATCTAAACCACCTGATTGGGCAGTTCGCCGCTGAGCTGTTTGGCCGTCAGGAGGCGCAACAGCTACTGGATCGTGTGTCGCAGGAGATGCCGAAGCTGACGGAAGATCTGGTGCCGGGTGTTGTGACGCTCACCACGCTGCATAAAGTGCTGCAGAACTTGCTGGATGAGAAAGTACCGATTCGCGATATGCGCACCATTCTTGAAACGCTGGCGGAACATGCGCCGCTGCAAAACGATCCGCACGAGCTTACCGCGGTCGTCCGTGTTGCGTTAGGACGTGCCATCACTCAGCAGTGGTTCCCGGGTAATGAAGAGGTTCAGGTTATCGGTCTTGATACTCCACTCGAGCGTTTGCTGCTGCAAGCGCTGCAGGGCGGAGGCGGCCTGGAGCCTGGGCTGGCAGACCGACTGCTGGCCCAGACTCAGGAAGCGCTGTCCCGACAGGAAATGTTGGGCGCGCCGCCGGTCTTGCTGGTTAATCACGCGTTACGTCCGTTACTGGCGCGGTTTTTACGCCGCAGCATCCCGCAGTTGGTGGTGTTATCGAACATGGAGCTTTCCGATAACCGCCATATCCGCATGACGGCGACCATTGGAGGTAAATAATGCGAAAGTTACTGTGGTTGTTGTTTTTTCCTCTGATGGCGCAGGCTGCCGGAGAAGGAGCCTGGCAGGCAAGCGGAATGGGGATCACCTTAAATCACCGTGGCCAGTCAGCCTCGTCTGATCCTTTGGTTCCCAGCCAGCCGGTCTCAGGCTTGATGACGCTGGTGGCCTGGCGCTATGAGCTGAATGGCCCCACGCCCGCAGGTTTGCGGGTGCGTTTATGTTCTCAGTCCCGTTGTGTCGAACTGGACGGGCAAAGTGGGACCACCAACGGGTTCAATAACGTTCCGGCCATTGAACCGATGCATTTTGTCTGGGAGGTCCCCGGCGGTGGTCGCCTGATCCCCGCGTTACGCATTCAGAGCAATCAGGTGATTGTGAACTACCGTTAACACCCTCCGTCATTCAGACCAGCAGTTGAAACTGCTGGTTGTTTCAACATTCCAGTCTCTCATTCAATTAAATAGAAACGCCGTTTTATAAAATAAGTGACGTACGTTGCCGGACTCTTTGCATTCTTGCCATTTCACGAATCCTTCTGGCAGAAATAGAAAGGTTTCACTTTCTGTTAGCTTTTACTGTGACCCTATAAGGATGCCCATTGTCAAAGCGAGGATTGCGGGGCCTCCCAAATAAAGCTGCTGCGCCGTAACAGGGGCAGGTCACAGCATTGAATCCGACATTGACAGAGGTTTAGTAAATGATTGTTTACCCGGTTAAACATAGCCCGTTATTGCGCCAGCCAGAACATTTTATTGCCAGGGATGAATTAAAAACGCTGATCAAAAAGGTGACGCATAACCTGGTCAATATTCATGACGAAACCGGTGAGTTCTTACTGCGTCTGGACGATGGACGCGTAATTGATACTAAAGGCTGGGCGGGATGGGAGTGGACACACGGCGTCGGCCTGTACGGGATGTATCAGTACTATCTGCAAACCGGCGATGAAACGATGCGCGATATCATCGATAGCTGGTTTGCCGATCGCTTTGCTGAAGGTGCAACCACTAAAAACGTGAACACCATGGCGCCATTTTTAACGTTGGCGTATCGCTATGAAGAGACGCGTAATCCAGCGTATCTGCCGTGGCTCGACAGCTGGGCTGAGTGGGCAATGCATGAGATGCCGCGTACCGAATTTGGTGGTATGCAACACATCACGCTGGCGGAAGAAAACCATCAACAGATGTGGGATGACACGCTGATGATGACGGTTTTACCGCTGGCGAAGATTGGCAAGCTACTCAATCGCCCGGACTACATCGAAGAGGCAACGTATCAGTTCCTGCTGCACGTGCAAAACCTGATGGATAAAGAAACGGGGCTGTGGTTCCACGGCTGGAGCTATGAAGGAAATCATAACTTTGCTAATGCCCGCTGGGCGCGTGGCAACAGTTGGTTAACTATCGTGATCCCGGACTTCCTCGAATTACTTGATTTCCCGGAAAGCAATGCTGTTCACCGCTATCTGGTACAGGTCCTGAACGCGCAAATCGCGGCGCTGGCGAAATGCCAGGATGAAAGTGGGTTGTGGCATACCTTGCTGGACGACCCGCAGTCGTATCTGGAAGCATCGGCAACTGCCGGATTTGCCTATGGGATCCTCAAAGCAGTACGTAAACGCTATGTTGGGCAAGAGTATGCGCCGGTAGCCGAAAAAGCCATTCGCGGCATTGTGCAGCATATTTCACCGGAAGGTGAACTGCTGCACACCTCGTTTGGTACCGGGATGGGACACAATCTTGATTTCTACCGCAACATCCCTCGGACCTCCATGCCTTACGGACAGGCGATGGCGATGCTGTGCCTTACCGAATACTTGCGAAAGTATTTTTGATATCGGTATTCGATGGCGATACCGCTATCGGTCCTGATTGTTCAGTCGTCACTGTTTGTACCGTATTGTCCTGCGGGGCAAACAGATGATCCATGATCTGACGCATAACCGGCGCGGCGGTGACACCATCGCTGCCGCCGTTTTCCAGAATTAACGCCACCGCGACCTTCGGGTTCTTATAGGGTGCAAATGCGGTATAGAACACGTGGTCGCGCAAGCGGACAGGGATCATCTTCGCATTGTAGGTCTGATTTTCTTTCAGGCTAAAGACCTGCGAGGTGCCGCTTTTTGCCGCAATGCCGTAAGGCGCGGTGTGAAAGAACTTATAACCTGTACCATTTGGTTCATTCGCCATGCCGAACATCGCCTGACGCACCAGTCCCCAGTAGGGCGATGAGGCTGAGGCGATTTGTGACGGTACTTCTGGAGCTTGATACGGCGTGATGGTTTTGCCGCTCTCTTCATCGAGCAGCAGGTGAGGGACGATAACCTTGCCGTTGTTAATCAGTGCGACCATGGCTTTTACCATCTGGATAGGTGTGGCAATCCAGTAGCCCTGACCGATGCCAACTGAAATAGTGTCCCCCTGATACCAGGCTTTTTTGTGCACTTTTTGCTTCCATTCGCGGCTCGGGAGCAGGCCATTATACTCCTCATCAAGATCGATGCCGGTCGGTTTACCGTAACCAAACTGGCTGAGCATGCTGTTAATCCGGTCGATCCCCATCATATACGCCACCTGATAGAAGAACGTATCGGCAGACTCTTCTATCGCTTTGGTGACATCCAGCATACCGTGGCCCGTTTTTTTCCAGTCACGGTAATGTCGCTCGGTGCCGGGTAGCGTCCAGGTAGGGGCGCCGAAGAAACTGGTCTGCGGCGTGATTACCCCGTTCAGTAATGCCGACATAGCCATATACGGTTTGACCGTTGAAGCGGGAGGGTACAATCCCTGCGTGACGCGGTTGATTAATGGCAGGTCTTTATCCTGGAGTAACTTGTTATAGTCCTGATAGCTGATGCCTTTGACAAACGGATTAGGGTCATAGCTGGGGTTTGAGACCATCGCCAGTACGGAACCGTCGTGTGGATCTTCAACCAAAACGGCGGCACGCTGGCCAGCCAACAAGCTCTCAATGTATTGCTGTAAATGTAAATCCAGCGTCAGATGGATATCTTTTCCGGCAACGGGCGGCACATCTTTGATCAGGCGTACGATGCGTCCGTGGTTATCTACTTCCACCTCCTGATAACCGGTTTTTCCATGCAGTTCGTTTTCGTAATAGCGCTCAATACCTTGCTTACCGATGTTGTGATCGGCGGCGTAGTTCTCCGCCAGACCCTTTTGATCCAGTGCTTTCAGGTCGTTGTCATTGATTTTTGAAACATAACCCAGGACATGCGCCAGCGCCGCGCCATAGGGATACTGGCGGTCTTCGTAACTATTGATGTTGACGCCGCTAAAATGAAACTGGTTTACCGAAAAACGGGCGATTTCGACATCGGTTAGCGCATTTTTTAGCACCACAGGACGATAGCGGCTGCTGGCTTTCAGCTCATGGCGAAACTGGTCTATGTCATCAGGTGTGAGGTCAACGATCGGCGTGAGCTGCTGGAGTAACGCATTCATATCGCTGATTTTATACGGCGTAACGGAAATATCGTACCAGGTAACGTTGCGCACCAGCGGGATGCCGTTGCGATCGTAAATCATGCCACGCGTTGGGGCGACGGGCAGCATTTTGATGTCGTTTGCATTCGACCGGGTGGTGTAATACTGGTGCTGACAGATTTGTAAGTTATACAGATTGTAAATCAGGATGCCAAAACAGATGACTACCAGGCCAAAGGCCACCAATACACGCCGCTGGAAGAGCTTTTCTTCCGCCTCAAAATCTCTGAATGTCATTGACCCGTACCCGATTAATTCGCCGCCTAATGATACGGAGGCTTAGACGGGATGACAGGCAAAAGATGTTCCATATCTCTAGGGAAATGTGTCATTCCTTGTGGGTTGTTACAAATTACAGTGAACGTAGCCGTTTCTCGTCGGCCTGAGTGTGCTGCCTACGAGGGCGGTCATTCGGGGAAATAAAAAAGCCCGCGACATAGCGCGGGCTTTCACATTATTTGAGGTGATTACATACGTTCTACGGTTTCGATACCCAGAGTATCCAGACCCAGCTTCAGGGTTTTCGCCGTCAGCTGTGCCAGCTTCAGTCGGCTGTTACGGATCTCTTCGTTTTCAGCGCTGAGAATAGGGCAGTGCTCGTAGAAGCCGGAGAACAGACCAGCAACGTCGTACAAGTAAGCACACATCACGTGTGGCGTACCTTCACGCGCAACGACGGTCAACGTTTCTTCGAACTGCAACAAACGCGCCGCCAGTTGAGCCTCGCGATCTTCGCTGATAACGACCTGCGCATTTGCCAGCGCGCTTTCGTCGATATCTGCTTTACGGAACACGGACAGTACGCGGGTATAAGCGTACTGCATATATGGCGCGGTGTTACCTTCGAACGCCAGCATGTTGTCCCAGTCGAAGATGTAGTCGGTGGTACGGTTTTTGGACAGATCCGCATATTTCACTGCGCCGATACCGACCGCATTTGCCAGTTTTTCCAGTTCGTCGGCAGGCATGTCCGGGTTCTTCTCCGCGACCAGACGACGTGCGCGCTCCAGCGCTTCATCCAGCAGATCGGCCAGTTTAACCGTGCCGCCCGCGCGGGTTTTGAAGGGTTTACCGTCTTTGCCCAGCATCATACCGAACATGTGGTGTTCCAGCGGCACTGAATCCGGCACATAACCGGCTTTACGTACGATGGTCCAGGCCTGCATTAAGTGCTGATGCTGGCGAGAGTCGATGTAATAAAGAACGCGATCGGCATGCAGGGTTTCGTAACGATACTTGGCGCAGGCGATGTCGGTTGTGGTGTAGAGATAGCCGCCATCTTTCTTCTGAATGATAACGCCCATCGGTTCGCCTTCCTTGTTCTTATACTCATCAAGGAATACGACGGTAGCGCCTTCGCTTTCAACAGCCAGGCCTTTCGCCTTCAGATCGGCGACGATGCCAGGTAGCATCGGGTTGTACAGGCTTTCGCCCATGACGTCGTCACGGGTCAGGGTAACGTTGAGGCGATCGTAGGTTAACTGGTTCTGCGACATGGTAATGTCGACCAGTTTGCGCCACATCTCGCGGAAGTATTCGTCACCGCCTTGCAGTTTCACGACATAACTACGGGCGCGTTCAGCGAAGGCTTCATCTTCGTCGTAATGTTTTTTCGCATCACGGTAGAAACCTTCCAGGTCAGCCAGCGCCATCTCTCCGGCATTTTCCTGCTGCTGTTTTTCCAGCCATGCGATGAGCATACCGAACTGAGTACCCCAGTCGCCGACGTGGTTAGCGCGAATAACGTTGTGACCGAGGAACTCCAGCGTACGCACCGCCGCGTCACCGATGATGGTGGAACGCAGGTGACCAACGTGCATCTCTTTCGCTACGTTAGGCGCGGAGTAGTCAACCACGACGGTTTGTTTAGCCGGTTGAGTGACGCCCAGACGATCGGAAGCCAGCGCCTGCTGAACGTGCTGCGCCAGAAATGCCGGATCGAGAAAAATATTGATAAAGCCCGGGCCGGCAATTTCAACTTTGCTGGCGATCCCGTTGAGATCCAGATGAGTCAGCACCTGCTCAGCCAGTTGTCGCGGCGCCATACCCAGTTTTTTAGCGACAGCCATCATGCCATTAGCCTGATAGTCGCCGAACTGTACTTTTGCTGACTGACGAACCTGCGGTTCGCAATCTGCAGGCGCGCCTGCAGCAATCATGGCCTGACTGACTTTTTCTGAGAGAAGAGCCTGAATATTCACCGGAATACCTTACATTTATGAAGCGGCCTAAAATTCACCGCACCAGTTTAAGAATTAAGGGCGGGAGTATACTGCAAATGCCCGTTGCCGTCAGCATTGTGTGTACCGCCAGTAGCCTGAAATATAAACAATGCAATGGCGTAAATTTATTCATGATGTGTTCGAAGAAAACAGCGGTTGGATGGCGCAGCGCAACAGAGTAAATTAGCGACTTTGAACATGGATATGAGCTTTTAATATGGCGAACTGGCAAACCGTTGCAGAACTACAGGATATTTCTGCTGATTTACCGCATTTCACGCAGGCATTAACGGAACTTTCTACCCGTCTTGGGCTGGATATCACAGGCCTGGAAGCCGATCACATTTCCTTGCGTTGCCATCAAAATACCACCGCAGAGCGCTGGCGTCGTGGGTTTGAACAGTGCGGTGAATTGTTGTCAGAAAACATCATTAACGGCAGACCTATTTGTCTTTTTAAACTGCATGAGCCGGTTTGTGTGCAACATTGGCAATTTTCCATCGTCGAACTGCCGTGGCCGGGCGAAAAACGCTACCCACATGAAGGCTGGGAACATATTGAAATTGTTCTGCCGGGTGAGGCGGAAACGCTGAATGCGCGAGCGCTGGCGCTGCTTTCCGATCACGGTCTGAGTCAACCGGGCATTTTTGTGAAAACCAGCTCGCCAAAAGGTGAGCGTGAGCGTTTACCGAATCCGACGCTGGCGGTTAGCGATGGTAGCGTGACGATAAAATTCCATCCGTGGTCGATTGAAACCATTGTGGCAAGCGAACGTCAGGAGTGAGCATGGCTATACTGGAAATCTGCTGTTACAGCATGGAGTGCGCGCGCACGGCGCAGCAAAACGGCGCGGATCGTATTGAACTATGCTCGGCACCCAAAGAAGGGGGCTTAACGCCGTCACTGGGCGTCTTGCGTTCCGTTCGCCAGCACATTTCGATTCCCGTCAATCCCATTATTCGCCCACGTGGAGGCGACTTTTGCTACACCGAAGGTGAATTTGCTGCAATGCTGGATGATATTGCGATGGTCAGGGAACTGGGATTCTCAGGGCTGGTGACCGGCATTTTAGATGTGGATGGCAATGTCGATATGCCGCGCATGGAGAAAATAATGATTGCCGCCGGTTCGCTGCAAGTCACTTTTCATCGGGCCTTTGATATGTGTGCTAACCCACTCAATGCGCTTAAAAAATTAGCTGATTTGGGCATTGCCAGAGTACTCACTTCAGGGCAAAAATCAGATGCGGCGCAAGGTTTAACAAAAATAATGGAACTTATTGCGCAGCCCGGTGCTCCAATCATTATGGCCGGAGCGGGGGTTCGCGCCTCGAATTTGTCCCTGTTCCTTGATGCTGGAGTGCAGGAAGTCCACAGTTCTGCCGGAGTATGGCTGGCTTCACCAATGCGTTATCGCAATTCGGGGTTGTCGATGTCTTCGGATGCGCAGGCGGATGAGTATTCGCGCTATGCGGTAGACGGGACGGCGGTTGCTGAAATGAAAGCAATCATTGCACACCATCAGGCCAACTGATTTTACCGTTGCATCATGTCGCCCAATATGATGCTTGCTCGTACCAGGCCCCTGCAATTTCAACAGGGGCCTTTTTTTCTCCTTCATATTTCAAGCCGCAGCAGCGTTGGCCGCCTCGCGCACCCCGGTCACGTAGTTATCTACGCTCCCGGGGATTTGCTACGTTGCCGCCTTGCTGCAACTTGAACTATTTTGGAGAAACGGTGCTATACGTAACGGTCATTCGGCAATCTATTACGGCTTACGCGCAATCAATACTGCGCGTAATGGGGCGGGGTAGCCTTCCACCGTTTTGCTGTGGTCGTTCGGGTCGAGGAAGTCGGCTAGCGACTCGGTTACCATCCACTCGGTGCGGCGTTGCTCTTCGGTGGTGGTGACGCAGACATCGGCGATGCGCACATCAACAAAACCGCATTTTTCCAGCCAGTTTTTTAAAGCCAACGCAGATGGAATAAAGTAGACGTTACGCATTTGCGCGTAGCGATCGCCCGGCACCAGAACGGTATTTTCATCACCTTCGACGACCAGCGTTTCCAGCACCAGCTCGCCATCTTTAACCAACTGATCCTTCAACTGCCACAGATGTTCCAGCGGCGATCGGCGGTGATAAAGCACGCCCATGGAGAACACGGTGTCAAAGGCGTTTAGCGCTGGAAGTTGCTCAATACCCAGCGGCAGCAGGTGAGCACGCTGGTCATTGCCCAGCAGTTTACGTACCGCCTCAAACTGGCACAGAAACAGTTGCGTAGGATCGATCCCAACCGCCAGATGCGCTCCAGCGCCAATCATGCGCCACATGTGATAACCACTGCCACAGCCAACATCAAGAATGGTACGGCCGGTGAGATCAGACAAGTGCGGCAGAACGCGATCCCACTTCCAGTCGGAACGCCATTCGGTATCGATGTTGACGCCGTACAGCGAGTACGGTCCTTTACGCCATGGCATCAGGTTACGCATCAGGGTGTCGATACGTTTAAGCTGGCCTTCGCTGAGCGGTTCTTTACTTTCTGCGGTAACGCTGTGCAGTAAGTCCAGACGATGCGGCGTCAGCTCGGGCAGAAACTCGACGGCGTTTGACCATTGTTTAAATAAACCATGCTGATCGCGCTGCCAGGCAGCGATTTGCGCCGGAAGCGTTTCCAGCCAATGGGACAGATGATTTTTGGCAATCAACTGATAAAAGTTACCAAAATCGATCATGCGCTAACCTCAGCTTTCAACGCCACCAGAGAGCCAAAGTTGAAGCACTGGAACCACAATTCGCTGTGCTCAAAGCCGGCCTGATGCAGTCGCGCTTTGTGCGTTTCTACCGAGTCGGTCAGCATCACGTTTTCCAGCATGCTGCGTTTCTGACTAATTTCCAGTTCGCTGTAGCCATTGGCCCGTTTGAAGTCGTGGTGCATGTTGAACAGCAGCTCGCCAACGTTAGCGTCTTCGAAACTGAATTTTTCAGACAGCACCAGCGCGCCGCCGGGATTCAACCCTTGATAAATCTTATCCAACAATGCCTGGCGCTCAGGTGGCTCAAGGAATTGCAGGGTAAAATTCAGCACCACCATCGAGGCGTTTTCGATAGTAATGTTGCGAATATCGCCTTCGACAACCTCAACCGGGGTCGGTGCCTTATAGGCATCAATATGACGACGGCAGCGCTCAACCATCGCCGGGGAGTTATCGACGGCAATAATTTTGCAATTCTCGTGATGAATATTGCGACGCACCGAGAGCGTCGCCGCGCCCAGAGAACAGCCCAGATCGTAGACCTGCGTGTTGGGTTGTACGAAACGTTCGGCCAACATGCCAATCATAGATATGATATTGGAATAGCCAGGAACGGAACGCTGGATCATATCCGGGAAGACTTCAGCTACCCGTTCATCAAAGGTCCAGTCACCCAGACTGGCGATAGGCGCAGAAAAAAGCGTGTCGCGGTGAGACATAACGTAAAAATCCGGGAAAAATAAAGTGGCGTATTGTGCGCTAATGCAGGGAGAAAACCAACTCCCAGGGCATATACCAAAGATTCGCCAGCACCATTAGCAACAGCGAACACCAGGTTGCGCTCATGCCTGAACGGCGCCAGCGGAAGAGCCGGTGGTGGAATCCGTAATAATGCATCAGCCGTCCGGCAATCAACATCAGCCCGCAAATATGCACCATCCACGTCTCTGCGCCGTTCATTTCCATAAATAACAGCAGCACTAACGCGACGGGAATATATTCCACCGCATTACCGTGAATACGGATAGCGCTTTGCAGTTCACTAAAACCTCCATCGCCATAGGCAACGCGATATTGCATGCGCAGGCGAACGACGTCAAAGGAGAACTTTATTAACAATAACGCACCCAATACGGCATAAAGCGCGCTTACCATACAAACTCCCTTTTAAAATGGCTGCTGGCACTGACTATGATAGGTGGCATTTTCAGAAAAGAGAAGATTGCTGTGGAATAGAGGGTGCTGATCCGATCTCTGGCAGGGCGCTGCGTAAATCTGCCCATAGCGTATCAACAAGCTCCGGGGCCTGCGCGATGTCCGGCGTATGCAAAAACAGATACGGCGTCGTGGTGCGTTGCCATAGCGACAGCTTGGTCAGCCAGACGGCAAAAAGATCGCTGTTTTGTGCCATATTATCGCTACCGATAAAGCGTACCATCGGATGGTTTGCCGTCACTACCGCATGCACCGGAACCTTCGGTTTCTTGCGCTGGGCGTCACGTATTGCTTCAGTATGCGGGATTGCGGCATGCACCGGGCGGCTGTCCAGAATCACCCGGTTTACTCCACGCTCGTGTAAACCGCGATTAAATAGCTGCTCGGCTTCGCCTTTGGCAAAAAAGTCTGGATGGCGAACTTCCACACCGTAGGTAAAGGATTTCGGGAGCGTATCGAGAAACTGCCACAGGGCAGGCAGATCGCGTGGGCTAAAAGTCGCAGGTAATTGCAGCCAGTATTGTCCAATGCGCGATTCCAGCGGCGACATGCGCGTAAAAAATTCCTGTACCAGGTCATCACAATTACGCAGCGCAGCCTGATGCGAAATGGTCGCCGGAAATTTAAAACAAAATCGAAACGCATCGGTGGTCTGTGCCTTCCAGCGGGCAACAATATCGGATTTAGGCAGCGCATACAGCGTGGTATTGCCCTCCACGCAGTTAAAGTGGCGGGCATACTCTTCAAGGCTGGTGATCCCCAGACGCACCCATTTTGGATGCGACCACTGGGGTAAACCGATATAAATCATAGCGCTTGCAGAATCTCCTCCACGCTGCGAACGCGCGCAATGCGCGGGAAAATGTGGGTCATGCTGCCCTGGT
Source organism: Citrobacter sp. Cpo069 (assembly GCF_030332785.1). Classification (NCBI taxonomy): domain Bacteria; kingdom Pseudomonadati; phylum Pseudomonadota; class Gammaproteobacteria; order Enterobacterales; family Enterobacteriaceae; genus Citrobacter; species Citrobacter sp. Cpo069. The sequence continues at coordinate 229,660 of NZ_JAOWHD010000060.1, read as the reverse complement.
GTTGCTCAGCACTGGCGGCGCTACAGGCATCCTCTGCAATGATAAGACTGAAACCCAGCTCCCACGCATTTCGCGCCGTCGACTCAACGCCAATGTTCGTCGAGATCCCGCACAGGACGATGGTATCAATACCCCGGCGACGCAGGTGCAATTCCAGATCGGTGCCATAGAAGGCTCCCCACTGGCGTTTAGTCACTTCGATATCGCTGGCGCATTTCCCCAGAGCCGCCGGGTAATGCCACCAGTTTTCGGGCAACGCTTTTGCCGGAGTCTGAGCATCTACGGGTTGTTTCAGCGCTTCGGCGTAATCGTCAGACCAGCCGACGCGCACCATTACCACCGGGGAACCGTGGGCACGGAATTTTTCCGCCAACTGCGCGGCGCGGGTAACCACATCATGTGCCGTATGAGGGCCGCCAGCGAAAGGCAGGATCCCTTCCTGTAAATCAATCACGACAAGGGCGGTTGTTTTAGCGTTCAATTCCAGCATGGTCACTCCAGTAATAAAAGAATTCCGTTACACCTTAATCGCGAATCAGTGTGAAAGGGGCGACAATTTTTGTTATTTTTTGTGAGATTACGCAATGCCCGTCCAGGAAACAGGCGTACAGTCAGTACCGGACTGAGAGTCTATCCCAGTAGGCTCTTATCGTGCGGCAGAATTTCCAGTATAATAGCCGCCTTTTTTCATTCAGTTGTGACATTCAGCTAAAGCTGCGACTTCGTCATCTGCGAGACAGGTGACAATCCGCCTGCGGCAAAGTTAAGGGATATCTCATGCGTACAGAATATTGCGGACAGCTACGTCTGTCCCACGAGGGGCAGCAGGTGACTCTGTGTGGTTGGGTCAACCGTCGTCGTGATCTTGGTAGCCTGATCTTTATCGATATGCGCGACCGCGAAGGTATCGTGCAGGTATTTTTCGATCCGGACCGTGCGGACGCGTTAAAGCTGGCCTCCGAACTGCGTAATGAGTTCTGCATCCAGGTTACGGGCACCGTGCGTGCGCGTGACGCGAAAAACGTCAACGCCGATATGGCGACGGGCGAAATTGAAGTACTGGCCTCCGATCTGACCATCATCAACCGTTCAGACTCGCTGCCGTTGGACTCTAACCACGTCAACACCGAAGAAGCGCGACTGAAGTATCGCTATTTAGATCTGCGTCGCCCTGAAATGGCGCAGCGCCTGAAAACGCGTGCCAAAATCACCAGTCTGGTGCGTCGTTTTATGGACGACCACGGCTTCCTCGACATCGAAACACCGATGCTGACCAAAGCGACGCCGGAAGGCGCGCGCGATTACCTGGTACCTTCTCGCGTACATAAAGGTAAATTCTACGCGCTGCCGCAATCACCTCAGTTGTTTAAACAGCTGCTGATGATGTCTGGCTTTGACCGCTACTATCAGATCGTTAAATGCTTCCGTGATGAAGACTTACGTGCTGACCGTCAGCCTGAATTTACCCAGATCGACGTTGAGACTTCCTTCATGACCGCACCGCAGGTGCGTGAAGTGATGGAAGCGCTGGTGCGTAACCTGTGGCTGGAAGTGAAAGGTGTCGATCTGGGTGATTTCCCGATCATGACCTTTGCCGAAGCTGAGCGTCGTTACGGTTCCGATAAACCAGACCTGCGTAACCCGATGGAGCTGGTTGACGTTGCCGATCTGGTGAAAGACGTTGAGTTCGCAGTGTTCTCTGGTCCGGCAAACGATGCGAAAGGCCGCGTAGCTGCTCTGCGTGTACCGGGCGGTGCTGCACTGAGCCGTAAGCAGATCGATGATTACGGTAACTTTATCAAGATTTACGGCGCGAAAGGCCTGGCTTACATCAAAGTCACCGAACGTGCGAAAGGTCTGGAAGGTATTACCAGCCCAGTTGCTAAGTTCCTGAACGCAGAAATTGTGGAAGCGATTCTGGCACGTACCGGTGCGCAAGACGGCGACATGATTTTCTTCGGTGCCGACAACAAGAAAGTGGTTGCCGACGCGATGGGCGCGCTGCGTCTGAAACTGGGTAAAGACCTGAACATCACCGACGAAGCCAAATGGGCGCCGCTGTGGGTTATCGACTTCCCAATGTTTGAAGACGATGGTGAAGGCGGCCTGACCGCAATGCACCACCCGTTCACCGCGCCGAAAGATATGACGGCTGCTGAGCTGAAAGCAGCGCCGGAAGACGCGGTTGCCAACGCGTACGATATGGTCATCAACGGCTACGAAGTAGGCGGCGGTTCCGTGCGTATTCACAACGGCGACATGCAGCAAACCGTATTCGGTATTCTGGGCATTAATGAGCAAGAACAGCGTGAGAAATTCGGCTTCCTGCTGGATGCGCTAAAATATGGTACACCGCCGCATGCTGGCCTGGCGTTTGGTCTGGACCGCCTGACTATGCTGTTGACCGGTACTGACAACATTCGTGACGTTATTGCTTTCCCGAAAACCACGGCTGCAGCGTGTCTGATGACTGAAGCGCCAAGCTTTGCCAACGCAGCTGCGCTGGCGGAACTGAGCATTCAGGTTGTTAAGAAGGCCGAGAATAACTGATATGACATATAAACAGCCTGTCTCGGTGTTAGTCGTGATTTATGCAAAGGACACCGGGAGAGTGCTGATGTTACAGCGACGCGACGATCCTGATTTCTGGCAGTCGGTCACCGGCAGCCTTGAAGAAGGTGAAACCGCGTCGCAAGCCGCTATGCGCGAAGTAAAGGAAGAGGTCGCCATTGATGTTGCATCTGAGCAACTGACCTTAATTGACTGTCAGCGCACGGTGGAGTTTGAGATTTTTAGCCATTTACGTCATCGCTATGCACCGGGAACTGTACGTAATACTGAATCCTGGTTTTGCCTGGCACTTCCCTCAGAACGAGAGATCGTGTTCTCCGAACATCTGACCTATCGTTGGGTTAATGCGGTTGAAGCCGCCCAATTAACCAAGTCGTGGAGTAACCGGCAGGCGATTGAAGAGTTTGTAATTAACGTCGCCTGAAAAGGCGCGCTTTTTGGAGATATTATTTATGGCAGGTCATAGTAAATGGGCCAACACCAGACACCGTAAAGCAGCGCAGGATGCTAAACGCGGTAAAATTTTCACCAAAATAATTCGTGAGCTGGTGACGGCGGCTAAACTGGGCGGCGGCGATCCGGATGCTAACCCGCGTCTGCGTGCAGCGGTTGATAAAGCGCTGGCTAACAACATGACCCGTGACACCCTGAACCGTGCAATCGCGCGCGGTGTGGGTGGTGATGAAGATTCCAACATGGAAACCATCATCTATGAAGGTTACGGTCCTGGCGGTACAGCCGTTATGATTGAATGTCTGTCTGACAACCGTAACCGTACCGTTGCGGAAGTGCGTCACGCGTTCACGAAAACGGGTGGTAACCTCGGTACCGACGGTTCCGTGGCTTACCTGTTCAGCAAAAAAGGCGTGATCTCCTTTGAACAGGGCGACGAAGACGCCATCATGGAAGCAGCGTTGGAAGCAGGTGCTGAAGACGTTGTGACCTTCGACGACGGCGCAATTGACGTTTACACCGCGTGGGAAGAGATGGGCAAAGTGCGTGACGCGCTGGAAGCGGCTGGTCTGAAAGCGGACGCAGCTGAAGTGTCTATGATCCCATCCACCAAAGCGGATATGGATGCAGAAACGGCGCCGAAGCTGATGCGTCTGATCGATATGCTGGAAGACTGCGACGACGTGCAGGAAGTTTACCACAACGGTGAAATCTCCGATGAGGTTGCTGCCACCTTAGAATGATGTGGTTTAGCCATAAAATAACAGGAGATGCGTGATGTCTATTATTCTCGGCATTGACCCGGGGTCTCGCATCACCGGTTATGGCGTTATTCGTCAGGTCGGCAGGCAGCTGACCTACCTCGGCAGCGGCTGCATTCGCACCAAAGTCGACGATCTCCCGTCACGTCTGAAGTTGATTTACGCGGGCGTGACGGAAATCATCACCCAGTTTCAGCCGGACTATTTTGCCATTGAGCAGGTTTTTATGGCGAAGAACGCCGACTCGGCGCTAAAGCTGGGACAGGCTCGCGGCGTGGCAATCGTTGCGGCGACCAATCAGGATCTACCGGTCTTTGAATACGCGGCCCGCCAGGTAAAACAGACCGTGGTGGGGATCGGTAGCGCGGAAAAAAGCCAGGTCCAGCATATGGTACGCACGCTGCTAAAACTCCCGGCGAATCCGCAAGCAGATGCCGCGGATGCACTGGCGATTGCCATTACCCACTGCCATGTCAGTCAGAACGCCATGCAAATGAGCGAGTCGAGGCTGAATTTGGCGCGAGGTCGGTTACGTTAGTGACAAATGAGGCTGGATATCTATCCAGCCTTTTTTTATGATAGCGCATTACCTTTTAGCCCTTAACGCAGGAGCGTCACGTGATAGGCAGACTCAGAGGCATCATTATTGAAAAACAACCCCCGTTGGTCCTTCTGGAAACGGGCGGGGTAGGCTATGAAGTGCATATGCCGATGACCTGTTTCTACGAGTTGCCGGAAGCCGGGCAAGAAGCGATTATTTTCACCCATTTTGTGGTGCGAGAAGATGCTCAGCTATTGTATGGCTTTAACAACAAGCAAGAGCGCACGCTGTTTAAAGAGTTAATCAAAACCAATGGCGTGGGGCCGAAGCTGGCGCTGGCGATCCTCTCCGGTATGTCTGCTCAGCAGTTCGTTAATGCCGTGGAGCGCGAAGAGCTGGGCGCGCTGGTGAAATTACCGGGTATTGGTAAGAAAACCGCAGAACGCCTGATTGTAGAAATGAAAGACCGCTTTAAAGGTTTGCATGGTGATCTCTTTACACCAGCGGCGGATCTGGTCCTGACTTCTCCGGCTAGCCCGACAACGGACGACGCCGAGCAGGAAGCGGTTGCTGCGCTGGTGGCGTTGGGCTATAAACCACAGGAAGCCAGCCGCATGGTGAGCAAAATTGCCCGCCCTGATGCCAGCAGTGAAACCCTGATTCGTGAAGCGCTTCGCGCGGCATTGTGAGGTAACGGATGATTGAAGCAGATCGCCTGATTTCGGCTGTCAGCACTACCCCTGAAGATCTGGTGGATCGTGCGATTCGCCCAAAATTGCTGGAAGAGTACATTGGCCAGCCTCAGGTCCGTTCGCAAATGGAGATTTTTATCCAGGCGGCGAAGCTGCGCGGTGACGCTCTCGATCACCTGCTGATTTTCGGTCCTCCTGGTCTTGGTAAAACTACGCTTGCCAATATTGTCGCCAATGAAATGGGCGTTAATCTGCGCACCACGTCCGGTCCGGTTCTGGAAAAAGCGGGTGACCTGGCGGCAATGCTTACCAACCTTGAACCCCACGATGTGCTGTTTATCGATGAAATACATCGTCTGTCACCGGTGGTGGAAGAGGTGTTGTATCCGGCAATGGAAGATTATCAGCTGGATATCATGATTGGTGAAGGACCGGCTGCCCGTTCGATTAAGATCGATCTGCCGCCGTTCACGCTAATCGGGGCAACGACGCGCGCCGGGTCGTTAACGTCTCCGCTGCGTGACCGTTTTGGTATTGTGCAGCGCCTGGAGTTCTATCAGGTGGCAGACCTGCAGCACATTGTTGGGCGTAGCGCACGCTTTATGGGCCTGGAAATGAGCGATGAAGGCGCGCTGGAAGTGGCACGCCGCGCCCGCGGTACGCCGCGTATAGCCAACCGTTTATTACGCCGGGTACGCGATTTCGCTGAAGTGAAGCATGACGGCACGATTTCGGCTGATATTGCCGCCCAGGCGCTGGATATGCTCAATGTGGATGCGGAAGGATTCGATTATATGGACCGTAAGCTGCTGCTGGCGGTTATCGATAAATTCTTTGGCGGACCGGTAGGACTGGATAACCTGGCAGCGGCGATTGGGGAAGAGCGTGAAACCATTGAGGACGTGCTGGAGCCGTATCTGATTCAGCAAGGTTTTCTACAACGTACGCCGCGTGGACGTATGGCAACCGTGCGCGCCTGGAACCATTTTGGCATTACACCGCCACAGATGCCTTAATGCCTGATGTCGCGACGCTCATCAGGCCTGGGCGATTTTGTAGGCCCGGTAAGCGCAGCGCCACCGGGCAACGCATGCTTAGCTCGCTTGCTTTTTCATCATGCTGAAAATAAACAGCAGCGCGGCGCACAGCACCACGGAAGGACCTGCCGGGGTGTCATAGAAGGCCGAGAAGGTCAGCCCGCCTGTAACCGCTATCATTCCCACTCCAACGGCAACCCCTGCCATCTGCTCCGGCGTACGGGCAAAGCGACGGGCGGTCGCCGCAGGGATGATAAGCAGTGAGGTGATAATCAGCGCCCCGACAAACTTCATCGCCACGCCAATCGTTAACGCCGTAACCAGCATCAGCAGCAGCTTCACGCGTTGCAGCTTCACGCCATCGACAAATGCCAGATCCGGACTGATGGTCATCGACAGCAGGTTACGCCACTGCCAGAACAGAATCGCCAGAACAATAACCACGCCGATGGCGATGGAGATAAGATCTTCTGGCGTCACGGCGAGCAAATCACCAAACAGGTAAGCCATCAGATCCACACGGATGTTGGACATCAGGCTGACAACAACCAGCCCCAATGACAATGCGCTGTGCGCCATAATACCCAGCAAGGTATCGATCGCAAGGTGAGGGCGCTTCTCCAGCCATACCAGACCGCCAGCCAGCAACAGGGTGACGGCGATAACCGCATAGAAAGGGTTTACATCCAGCAGCAGGCCAAAGGCGACACCCAGCAGCGAAGCGTGGGCCAGCGTATCACCGAAATAAGACATTCGACGCCAGACTACAAACGAGCCGAGTGGGCCAGCGGCACAGGCCAGCATGATCCCAGCTAACCAGCCGGGTAATAACAATTCAATCATGAGTGACCATTTCCCCGGCGTAAGACGATACGACCCTGTAAATCGTGGCGGTGATTGTGATTATGACGGTAAATTCCGAGTTGTTCGGCGCCGCGTTGCCCGAACATTGAGATGAATTCCGGGTGCATAGAAACCACTTCCGGCGCACCGGAACAGCAAATATGATGGTTCAGGCACAGTACCTCATCGGTTTTGGCCATCACCAGATGCAGGTCATGGGAAACCATCAGTACGGCGCAATCCAGTTCACGTCGCAACTGGTCGATAAGGTCGTACAGTGCGACCTGTCCATTGACATCCACGCCCTGAGTTGGTTCATCGAGTACTAGTAGCTGAGGTTTATTCAATAAAGCACGGGCCAACAGGACGCGTTGCGTTTCCCCGCCAGAGAGCTTTTGCATCGGCGCATCCATTAGATGCCCGGCCTGAACGCGCTTCAGTGCCGGAAGGATATCCTCTTTTTTGGTGCCGGGACGTAAGCGCATAAACCGACTTACCGTCAGTGGCAGCGTAGTATCGAGGTACAGTTTTTGCGGTACATAGCCAATCCGCAATTGACCATTACGCTTGATTACTCCCTCATCAGCCGCTACCAGCCCTAATACAACGCGCACCAGCGTAGACTTCCCGGCACCATTTGGGCCGAGAAGCGTTAAAATTTTACCGGGTCGAAGTTCAAGCGATACGTCAGACAGGACGCGGCGTTGACCATAAGAGACCGAGACATTTTCCAGTGAAACCAAAGTCGTCATATCAATTTTAGTCTTGCAGAAGTTATAGAATGTTATAATATCACATTTCTTACATTCATTACGATGATTGGTCGCATTATGTTACATAAAAATACGCTTCTTTTCGCAGCATTATCCGCTGCTCTTTGGGGTAGTGCAACACAGGCAGCAAATGCCGCTGTGGTGGCCTCGCTCAAGCCGCTGGGGTTTATTGCTTCAGCCATTGCAGACGGGGTAACAGACACTGAGGTTCTCCTGCCTGACGGGGCTTCCGAACATGACTATTCACTGCGTCCATCAGACGTAAAACGCTTACAGGGCGCGGACTTAGTTGTTTGGATTGGACCTGAGATGGAAGCGTTTATGGAAAAGTCAGTCAAGAATATTCCTAACGCGAAACAGGTAACGATTGCGCAGCTCAATGACGTGAAACCGTTACTCATGAAAGGTGCGGATGACGACGACGACGATCATGGACACAATGATGCTGGCAGTGAAAAAAGTGACGAGCATCACCATCACGGCGATTACAACATGCATCTTTGGCTTTCCCCAGAGATAGCGCGGGCCTCAGCGGTTGCAATCCATGAAAAATTAGTGGAACTTATGCCGCAAAGTCGAGCCAAACTTGACGCCAACCTGAAGGATTTTGAGGCACAATTAGCCGCAACCGATAAGCAGGTAGGTAACGAGCTCGCACCGCTCAAGGGAAAAGGTTATTTCGTTTTTCATGACGCCTATGGCTACTACGAAAAACACTACGGACTAACACCGCTTGGTCACTTTACCGTGAACCCTGAGATTCAACCTGGTGCGCAGCGTTTACATGAAATAAGAACACAGTTGGTTGAGCAAAAAGCAACCTGCGTTTTTGCTGAGCCACAGTTCAGGCCAGCGGTCGTTGAAGCCGTCGCGAGAGGGACATCCGTTCGAATGGGAACGTTGGATCCGCTCGGAACGAATATCAAACTGGGTAAAACAAGCTATTCAGCGTTTTTGAACCAATTAGCCAACCAGTATGCGAGCTGCCTGAAAGGAGATTAATGAGGAAGTGAATACGTGCAACAGATAGCCCGCTCTGTCGCTCTGGCATTTAATAATCTGCCGCGACCCCATCGCGTTATGCTGGGGTCGCTTACCGTACTGACATTGGCCGTCGCCGTCTGGCGGCCTTATGTTTACCATCCCGATTCTGCACCCATCGTTAAAACTATCGAGCTGGAAAAAAGCGAGATTCGTTCACTGTTGCCTGAGGCCAGTGAACCTATCGATCAGGCCGCGCAGGAAGACGAAGCCATTCCGCAGGATGAACTGGATGACAAAACGTCTGGTGAAGCCGGCGTGCATGAGTATGTCGTCTCCACAGGCGATACGCTGAGCAGTATTCTGAATCAGTACGGCATCGATATGGGCGACATCAGTCAGCTCGCTGCTTCCGATAAAGAACTGCGCAATCTGAAAATTGGTCAGCAGTTATCCTGGACCTTAAGCGCGGAAGGTGACCTGCAGCGTCTGACCTGGGAAGTGTCCCGCCGTGAAACCCGCACTTACGATCGCACTGCGACAGGTTTCAAAATGAGCAGTGAAATGCAGCAGGGCGATTGGGTTAACAGCCGTATCAAAGGCACGATGGGCGGAAGCTTCGTCGCCAGCGCCAAAGAGGCCGGACTGACCAGCTCTGAAATCAGCGCGGTGATTAAGGCCATGCAGTGGCAGATGGATTTCCGCAAACTGAAAAAAGGCGATGAGTTCTCAGTGCTGATGTCTCGCGAAATGCTGGACGGTAAGCGCGAGCAAAGCCAGTTGCTGGGCGTGCGTTTACGTTCTGAAGGCAAAGACTATTACGCCATCCGTGCTGAAGACGGTAAGTTCTATGACCGTAACGGTACCGGGCTGGCGAAAGGCTTCATGCGTTTCCCGACGGCGAAACAGTTCCGCATCTCCTCGAACTTTAACCCGCGTCGCCTGAATCCGGTGACTGGACGCGTAGCGCCGCACAAAGGTGTCGACTTTGCGATGCCGCAGGGGACGCCGGTACTGTCGGTAGGCGATGGTGAAGTGGTCGTAGCGAAGCGTAGCGGCGCTGCCGGATACTATGTTGCGGTTCGTCATGGTCGTACCTACACCACCCGTTATATGCACCTGCGTAAGCTGTTGGTGAAACCAGGTCAAAAAGTGAAACGTGGCGATCGTATCGCGCTGTCAGGTAACACCGGGCGTTCAACAGGTCCGCATCTGCACTACGAAGTGTGGATCAACCAGCAGGCCGTGAACCCTCTGACGGCGAAACTGCCGCGTACAGAAGGTCTGACCGGTTCGGATCGCACCGATTATCTGGCGCAGGTGAAAGAAGTTATGCCTCAGCTACGTTTTGATTAATTAGCACACTGATAAAGCCGGTACGCGATGCGTGCCGGCTTTTTTATTTTGTACGGCGCACGGTGCGCCGCTACACTATCAGCAGATTTACTTTTCGCCGCACCAGACCCTGGAAGAGCATGGAAACGAAAAAAAAGAATATTGAGTATATCCCTGAGTTTGATAAATCATTTCGCTATCCGCGCTACTGGGGCGCCTGGCTGGGTGTAGCGGCGATAGCTGGGATTGCGTTAACGCCGGCGTCATTTCGCGATCCTATTCTGGCAAAGCTCGGACGGATGGTTGGACGCTTGGGAAAAAGCTCACGTCGAAGAGCGCTGATCAATTTATCCCTTTGTTTTCCTGAACGCAGCGAAGCTGAGCGCGAAGCCATTGTTGATGAGATGTTCGCGACCGCCCCTCAGGCGATGGTCATGATGGCGGAACTCGCCCTGCGAGGGCCGGAGAAAATTCAGAATCGGGTTGACTGGCAGGGCCTTGAAATCATCGAAGAGATGCGCCGCAACGATGAAAAAGTGATTTTTCTCGTTCCTCATGGCTGGGGCGTAGATATCCCGGCGATGCTGATGGCTTCCCAGGGACAGAAAATGGCAGCAATGTTCCACAATCAGGGAAACCCGGTATTTGATTACGTCTGGAACACGGTACGCCGTCGTTTCGGAGGTCGATTACATGCGCGTAATGATGGCATCAAACCGTTTATTCAGTCTGTACGTCAGGGATATTGGGGATACTACCTGCCGGATCAGGACCATGGGCCTGAGCACAGCGAGTTTGTCGATTTTTTTGCTACCTATAAAGCAACGTTACCGGCAATTGGTCGCTTGATGAAGGTTTGCCACGCGCGTGTAGTGCCGCTGTTTCCGGTGTATGACGGTAAAACTCACCGCCTGACGATTAAGGTCCGTCCTCCGATGGATGACATCCTGACAGCGGATGACCACACCATTGCCAGACGAATGAACGAAGAGGTGGAGATTTTTGTCACGCCTCATGTCGAACAATACACCTGGATACTGAAACTGCTTAAGACGCGTAAACCCGGCGAGATTGAGCCCTATAAGCGCAAAGATCTCTATCCGAAGAAATAAAAAAAAGCCTCTCAAACGAGAGGCTTTTTTACATCAAACTCTGGTGTTACTCGACGGTCAGGATACGCGTGGTGTTAGTTGAGCCAATGGTGCTCATCACATCGCCCTGTGTCACGATCACCAGATCGCCGGAAACCAGATAGCCTTTATCGCGCAGCAGGTTCACTGCTTCATTGGCGGCAACGACGCCATCTGTTTCGCTGTCAAAGTGAACCGGGGTGACACCGCGATACAGAGAGGTCAGATTCAACGTACGTTCATGACGAGACATCGCGAAAATTGGCAGACCGGAACTGATACGAGAAGTCATCAGCGCAGTACGACCAGACTCCGTCATAGCGATGATAGCGGTGACCCCTTTCAGGTGGTTAGCAGCGTACATCGCTGACATCGCAATCGCTTCTTCAACGTTATCAAACTGCACGTCAAGGCGGTGTTTAGAGACGTTGATGCTTGGGATCTTCTCTGCACCCAGGCAAACGCGCGCCATTGCCGCGACGGTTTCCGCAGGGTACTGACCTGCTGCTGTTTCGGCAGAGAGCATTACGGCATCGGTGCCGTCGAGGACGGCGTTAGCCACGTCCATCACTTCCGCACGAGTCGGCATTGGGTTGGTGATCATCGACTCCATCATCTGTGTGGCGGTGATGACCGCACGGTTCAGCTGACGCGCACGGCGAATCAACGCTTTCTGAATACCTACCAGCTCAGGGTCACCGATTTCAACACCCAGGTCGCCACGGGCTACCATCACTACGTCAGAAGCCAGGATGATGTCATCCATCGCATTCTGGTCGCAGACGGCTTCTGCACGTTCTACCTTGGCGACAATTTTTGCATCGCAACCGGCGTCGCGCGCCAGACGGCGGGCATAGTTTAGATCTTCGCCGCAGCGCGGGAAGGAGACAGCCAAATAGTCAACGCTGATTTGCGCAGCGGTAATGATGTCGGCTTTGTCTTTTTCGGTCAGGGCTTCAGCAGAGAGACCGCCGCCCAGTTTGTTGATGCCCTTGTTATTGGACAGCGGGCCACCGACAGTGACTTCGGTGAAGACTTTCATGCCCTGAACTTCCAGCACTTTAAGCTGTACGCGACCGTCGTCGAGCAGCAGGATGTCGCCAGGCACGACGTCTGCAGGCAGTCCCTTATAATCAATGCCGACTTTTTCTTTGTCGCCTTCGCCTTTACCGAGGTTGGCGTCTAACAGGAACTTGTCGCCAACATTAAGAAAAACTTTACCTTCTTTAAAGGTAGATACGCGGATTTTAGGTCCCTGCAGGTCACCCAAAATAGCTACATGACGTCCCAGTTTTGCGGCAATTTCACGGACCTTATCCGCCCGCAGTTTGTGATCTTCTGGAGAGCCGTGGGAAAAGTTCATACGTACGACGTTCGCACCCGCGGCGATAATCTTCTCAAGGTTGTTATCGCGGTCAGTTGCCGGGCCTAACGTGGTAACGATTTTGGTTCTGCGAAGCCTTCTGGACATGTAATACTCCGTTGACTGAAACAACTAGGTGTTGCGTGAACATTAATCCGGCCGTTCTCAAACATTAACGGTAAAATGAACGACCCGGATGATAAAAGGGTAGAACATTGTTATTGCTTTTAGCTGTCATCACTCTTGATGAGTAATTCTTTATCAAAACGCGATTCCTTGAGCGCTTCCTTGACACGCTTCAAGTTATCTCTAAATTTTGCCCCTCGGCGCAAAGTAAATCCTGTAGCCAGCACATCTATCACGGTCAGTTGAGCAAGTCGAGAGACCATGGGCATATAAATGTCAGTATCTTCCGGTACATCGAGGGTAATAGCCAGCGTGGCTTCACGCGCCAGTGGCGTGCCGGGAGAGGTGAGGGCGATAACCATAGCGTCGTTTTCCCTTGCTAACTGCGCCAGTTCAACCAGACTTTTGGTTCTTCCGGTATGAGAAATAAGCACAATGACGTCGTCGTCGCTACAATTCATACAACTCATCCGTTGCAGGACAATGTCGTCGGAATAGATTACCGGTACGTTAAAGCGGAAAAATTTGTTCATCGCGTCGTGTGCGACCGCGGCGGAAGAACCTAAACCAAAGAAGGCGATTTTCTTCGCCTGGGTTAACAAATCTACCGCCCGGTTTACCGCCGCGTTATCCAGCGACTGACGAACGTGGTCAAGGCTTGCCATCGCCGATTCGAAGATTTTCCCCGTATAAGATTCTACGCTGTCATCCTCATCCACATTGCGATTAACATAAGGGGTACCATTTGCCAGACTTTGTGCCAGATGCAGTTTAAAATCAGGGAAGCCGCGCGTATCCATGCTGCGACAGAAACGGTTCACCGTCGGTTCGCTGACGTTGGCTTCTACAGCAAGCGTAGCGATGCTTGAGTGAATTGCCCGCTCGGGAGAGGCAAGAATAATGTCGGCGACTTTACGCTCTGACTTGCTCAAATGTTCCAGTTTTAACTGGATTTTTTCCAGCATATTCATGATGTAGGTAGACTCATGGGTCATGGGCAAAAACGATTTCAACGATAAGGAGAAATCGAGCGGTAACTCTGGTAGATAGTACCCCTGCTAGTGCAGCAACGGGGCAAAATGGACAAAATAGTTGTTGTTTTTTTTCATTACATGATCGGAGTCGGATTTTCATACTTCTTCATGGGTACGAAAAAGACGACTTTTTTATCCATTTTGATGGGTTATACGCCAATAAAGCGGCTGTTCGCGGTAACAGCACGGCTGGATAAGCGTTTACGGTTTCCGGATTCACGTAAAAGCAGTACAGTGCACTGTAATAAAATTACAACCAGTGTCTGGCAAAAGCACCAGGCACTTAATTGAGGAGAATGACATGGCGGTAACGCAAACAGCCCAGGCATGTGATCTGGTCATTTTCGGCGCGAAGGGCGACCTGGCGCGACGGAAATTGCTGCCTTCCCTGTATCAACTGGAAAAGGCCGGCCAGATTAACCCGGATACCCGCATCATTGGGGTTGGGCGTGCCGACTGGGACAAAGCAGCCTATACCAAGGTTGTGCGCGAAGCGCTCGAAACCTTCATGAAAGAAAAAATTGATGAAAGGTTGTGGGAAACCCTCAGCGGTCGTCTTGAGTTTTGTAACCTGGACGTCAACGACACCGCCGCGTTTAAGCGTCTGGGCAAAATGCTGGATCAAAAATCGCGTACCACCATCAACTATTTCGCAATGCCGCCAAGCACCTTTGGCGCGATCTGCAAAGGTCTGGGTGAAGCAAAGCTGAATGCTAAGCCTGCCCGCGTGGTGATGGAAAAACCGCTGGGCACGTCACTGGCAACATCCCGTGAAATCAACGATCAGGTTGGCGAGTATTTCGAAGAGTGCCAGGTTTACCGCATCGACCACTATCTCGGCAAAGAGACGGTACTGAACCTGTTGGCACTGCGTTTTGCCAACTCCCTGTTTGTGAATAACTGGGATAACCGCACTATCGACCACGTAGAAATTACCGTGGCGGAAGAAGTGGGCATTGAAGGGCGCTGGGGCTACTTTGACCAGGCCGGTCAAATGCGCGACATGATCCAGAACCACCTGCTGCAGATCCTGTGCATGATCGCGATGTCTCCGCCGTCCGATCTGAGCGCAGACAGCATCCGTGATGAAAAAGTGAAAGTACTGAAATCACTGCGTCGTATCGATCGTTCGAACGTACGTGAAAAGACAGTTCGTGGTCAGTACACCGCCGGTTTTGCCCAGGGCAAAAAAGTTCCGGGATACCTGGAAGAAGAAGGCGCGAACAAGAGCAGCAACACGGAAACGTTTGTGGCGATCCGTGTGGATATCGATAACTGGCGCTGGGCGGGCGTACCGTTCTACCTGCGTACCGGTAAGCGTTTACCGACCAAGTGCTCTGAAGTGGTGGTTTACTTCAAAACGCCTGAGCTGAATCTGTTCAGAGAGTCCTGGCAGGATCTACCGCAGAACAAGCTGACCATCCGTTTGCAGCCTGATGAAGGTGTCGATATCCAGGTACTGAACAAAGTGCCGGGTCTGGATCACAAGCATAATCTGCAAATTACCAAGCTTGATCTGAGCTATTCAGAAACCTTCAACCAGACGCACCTTGCCGACGCCTACGAGCGCCTGCTGCTTGAAACGATGCGCGGCATTCAGGCGCTGTTTGTGCGCCGTGATGAAGTTGAAGAAGCATGGAAGTGGGTCGACTCCATTACCGAAGCCTGGGCGATGGACAACGACGCGCCGAAGCCGTATCAGGCAGGCACCTGGGGACCGGTTGCTTCTGTGGCCATGATCACCCGTGATGGTCGTTCCTGGAACGAATTCGAGTAAAATATCATCTAGCCCATAGGTGTTATTTTACCGGTAACATGATCTAACACAGATTGTAGAATAATTTTTGCACTTTTAAGCTCCGCGTGGATTCACCCGCGGGGCTTTTTTTATTACACTGCCTGAAACGATTTTGCCCCTGAGCTACGGCTAACAAACGATTCAGCTGCTTTTAACCCAACTGAAACACATTGTTGATCCAACGCTCTGACAGATAAATTTTAGGAGCCTCTATGAATCCGAATTTGTTACGCGTAACAAAACGTATTGTCGAACGTTCTCGCGACACGCGTTCCGCTTACCTTGCCCGTATTGAACAAGCGAAATCGACTACCGTTCATCGTTCACAGCTGGCGTGCGGTAACCTGGCGCATGGTTTTGCTGCCTGCCAGCCGGATGACAAGGCCTCGCTGAAAAGCATGCTGCGTAACAATATCGCGATCATTACCTCCTATAACGACATGCTTTCCGCGCATCAGCCGTACGAACATTATCCGGACATCATTCGTAAAGCGCTGCATGAAGCCAATGCGGTAGGCCAGGTCGCTGGCGGTGTTCCTGCGATGTGCGACGGTGTGACCCAGGGACAGGATGGGATGGAGCTTTCGTTGCTGAGTCGCGAAGTGATTGCGATGTCGGCTGCTGTCGGCCTCTCACACAATATGTTCGACGGCGCGTTATTCCTTGGCGTGTGCGACAAAATTGTCCCGGGTCTGGTGATGGCGGCACTGTCATTTGGTCATCTGCCTTCGATCTTTATTCCCTCCGGCCCGATGGCGAGCGGTCTGGCGAACAAAGAAAAAGTGCGTATCCGTCAGCTGTATGCTGAAGGCAAAGTCGATCGCATGGCGCTGCTTGAATCCGAAGCGGCGTCTTATCACGCACCGGGGACCTGTACGTTCTATGGCACGGCAAACACCAACCAGATGGTGGTGGAGTTTATGGGGATGCAACTGCCAGGGTCCTCATTCGTACACCCGGATGCCCCGCTGCGCGAAGCGTTGACCGCCGCGGCTGCTCGTCAGGTAACGCGTCTGACCGGCAACGGCAATGAATGGATGCCGATCGGTAAAATGATCGATGAAAAAGTAGTGGTGAACGGTATTGTCGCGCTGCTGGCGACCGGGGGGTCAACCAACCATACAATGCACCTGGTTGCGATGGCGCGTGCAGCCGGGATTCTGATTAACTGGGACGACTTCTCCGATCTGTCCGATATCGTGCCGTTGATGGCGCGTCTGTATCCGAATGGTCCGGCAGATATTAACCACTTCCAGGCAGCGGGTGGCGTGCCGGTGTTAATGCGCGAACTGCTGAACGCGGGTCTGCTGCATGAAGATGTGAACACCGTTGCCGGGTTTGGTTTATCGCGTTACACCATGGAACCCTGGCTCAACGATGGTGAGCTGGACTGGCGTGAAGGGGCGGCGAAGTCGCTGGACAGCAATGTGATTGCTACCATCGATCAGCCATTCTCCCACCACGGCGGTACCAAAGTGCTGAGCGGTAACCTCGGACGTGCTGTGATGAAAACGTCGGCGGTTCCGGTAGAAAATCAGGTAATTGAAGCGCCCGCGGTTGTTTTTGAAAGTCAGCATGATGTATTGCCGGCCTTCGATGCGGGACTGCTCGACCGTGATTGCGTAGTCGTTGTGCGCCATCAGGGACCAAAAGCAAACGGAATGCCAGAATTACATAAACTCATGCCGCCACTTGGTGTATTATTGGACCGTTGTTTCAAAATTGCGTTAGTTACCGATGGACGACTTTCAGGTGCTTCAGGTAAAGTGCCTTCAGCAATCCATGTAACCCCAGAAGCCTATGATGGCGGGCTACTGGCAAAAGTACGCGATGGCGACATCATTCGTGTGAATGGACAGACAGGTGAATTGACGCTGCTGGTTGATGAAGAGGAACTTGCTTCTCGTCAGCCTCACATTCCTGACCTCAGCGCATCGCGCGTGGGCACAGGCCGTGAAATGTTCAGCGCGTTGCGTGAAAAGCTGTCCGGTGCGGAACAGGGCGCAACCTGTATCACTTTTTAAGACTTATTTTGTAATCAGGCGAGAGAAAACTCTGATGAAAAACTGGAAGACAAGTGCAGAAGCAATCCTGACCACTGGCCCGGTTGTACCGGTTATCGTGGTTAATAAACTGGAACACGCAGTGCCGATGGCAAAAGCGCTGGTTGCAGGCGGCGTGCGCGTTCTGGAAGTGACCTTACGTACCGCATGTGCGATGGATGCCATTCGCGCGATCGCAAAAGAAGTTCCGGACGCTATCGTTGGTGCAGGTACTGTACTGAATCCGCAACAGCTGGCTGAAGTGACCGAAGCCGGTGCGCAGTTTGCTATCAGCCCGGGCCTGACCGAGCCGCTGCTGAAAGCCGCAACGGAAGGCACTATTCCGCTGATCCCTGGTATCAGCACCGTGTCTGAACTGATGCTGGGTATGGACTACGGTTTGAAAGAGTTCAAATTCTTCCCTGCTGAAGCAAATGGCGGTACCAAAGCGCTGCAGGCAATTGCGGGTCCGTTCTCTCAGGTGCGTTTCTGCCCAACCGGCGGTATCTCTCCGGCGAACTACCGTGACTACCTGGCATTGAAAAGCGTGCTGTGCATCGGTGGTTCCTGGCTGGTTCCGGCGGATGCGCTGGAAGCGGGTGATTACGATCGTATTACCAAGCTGGCTCGTGAAGCAGTAGAAGGCGCGAAGCAGTAAGCCGTTAATGCGTAAACCGTAGGTCGGATACGGCATCAATGCTTTATCCGGCCTACGGGTCTGGTTTTTATCCTGCGACTTTCACCTGTGCGGCTGCGTCTTTCGCGCGTATCACCGCATCTTCAATGCTCTGTGCTGTGGCCAGCACAACGCCCAGACGACGGCTCCCGTCGATTTCCGGCTTGCCAAAGAAACGCACTTGCATACCCGCACCTACAGCGGCTTGCACGTTATCAAACGTGATATTCTGGCTGGTAAGTTGCGGCAGAATAACGGCGGAAGCAGAAGGTCCATACTGGCGGATTTCGCCAACGGGCAGACCGAGAAATGCACGTACGTGCAGGGCAAACTCAGACAGATCCTGCGAAATTAAGGTCACCATACCCGTGTCGTGAGGGCGAGGGGAGACTTCGCTGAAAATCACCTCATCACCGCAGACAAACAGCTCCACGCCAAACAGTCCGTGACCGCCCAGCGCCAGTACCACCTTGCGGGCAATCTCCTGCGCGCGCGCCAGCGCCAGGTCACTCATCTGCTGCGGCTGCCAGGACTCGCGATAATCGCCATCTTCCTGGCGATGACCTACCGGCGCGCAGAAATGCACACCATCAACGGCGCTGACGGTTAGCAGGGTGATTTCAAAATCAAAATTCACTACGCCTTCGACGATAACGCGTCCGGCGCCTGCCCGGCCTCCCTGTTGAGCATAGTTCCACGCCTCGGTGAGCTGATCGGCTGAACGGATAAAGCTCTGCCCCTTGCCGGAAGAACTCATTACCGGCTTCACAATGCAGGGATAGCCGATTTCGGCAACGGCCTCACGAAATCGTGTTTCGGTGTCTGCAAAACGGAAAGATGATGTGGGTAAAGACAATTCTTCGGCTGCGAGGCGACGGATTCCTTCCCGGTTCATGGTCAGTTGGGTCGCTCGTGCGCAAGGCACAACGTGTTGACCTTCCTGTTCCAGTTTGATCAGCATATCCGTGGCAATCGCCTCTATTTCCGGCACGATGTAATGTGGTTTTTCACATTCGACAAGCTGGCGTAATGCCTCGCCATCCAGCATGTTAATTACGTAGGAGCGATGGGCAACGTGCATGGCTGGCGCGTCGGGGTAACGATCCACGGCAATGACTTCCACACCCAGGCGTTGGCATTCAATCGCCACTTCTTTACCCAGTTCACCTGAACCTAATAACATCACTCGCGTTGCTGCGGGACGCAGCGCTGTGCCTAATAACGTCATAAATTAATCCCCTGTTTTATCTGGGCGCAGTATATACGAAAACGTTTGCGTCTGTCTTTATTACCAGGTTGATTTCAGGGCTTAAAAAGAATATACTGTACATAAATACAGGTAATTTAAGAGGCTGCAAAAATGGCGGTTGAAGTTAAATACGTAGTCATTCGGGAAGGTGAGGAAAAAATGTCGTTTACCAGCAAAAAGGAAGCCGATGCGTATGACAAAATGCTGGATACAGCAGATCTGCTCGACACATGGCTGGAGCAATCGCCGATAGCGCTCGAAGACGAGCAGCGTGAAGCGCTTTCCCTGTGGCTGGCTGAGCAAAAAGATGTGCTGAGCGCCATTCTGAAAAACGGCAAGCTGCCTTCGCCACAGGCTGTCGAAAACGATGCACATACTGAGGATGATACTCAGGCTGCCTGAAACGACTTGCGCTCCTGACGTTTTGTACCATGCTTTTCCCTGAATCATTGTGCAATCCCTGACGTAATTTCACGTTGCCGCAGGCAACCTGAAGGATGAAGGGGAGATTAAGGAGAAAAGAATGTATAAAAAAAGAGCGTTATTGAGCCTGCTGTTATTGTCTGCCAGCGTATCGGTATTTGCGGCAAATATGGAAAGCAAGAATGTTCAGTTCCCCAAGTGCGAAGGGCTGGATGCTGACGGTATTGCGGCAAGCGTGAAACGTGACTATCAGCAAAATCGCATCGCGCGCTGGGCTGACGATCAAAAACTCGTCGGGCAAGCCGACCCTGTCGCCTGGGTCAACACGCCCGATATTACGGGCAAAGACGGGAAATGGTCAGTTCCCCTGACGGTTCGCGGTAAAAGCGCGGATATTCACTATCAGGTAAAAGTCGACTGCAAAGCCGGAACGGCGGAATATCAGCCGCAGTAACGCAGGTATTTGCACATCTTTTGATGACCTGAACACTTCCTGACATCCCCTCGGGTACGCTTTGATGATTATTCGTCTGTACTTGAGGGGCAAAATGGCTAATTGGCTGAATCAACTACAATCTCTTCTTGGGCAAAAAGGATCCTCCACGTCATCTTCTGGCGAGCAAGGGCTGAGTAAACTTCTGGTTCCAGGCGCGTTAGGCGGTCTGGCAGGATTACTGGTTGCCAACAAATCTTCACGTAAATTACTGAGTAAATACGGCACCAGCGCGCTTCTGGTGGGCGGCGGTGCGGTTGCTGGTACCGTGTTATGGAACAAATACAAAGATAAAGTTCGCGCTGCGCATCAGGATGAGCCGCAGTTCGGTGTACAAAGCTCACCGCTGGATGAGCGAACCGAGCGTCTGATCCTGGCGCTGGTTTTTGCGGCGAAAAGCGACGGTCATATTGATGCTAAAGAACGAGCGGCCATTGAGCAGCAGCTTCGTGAAGCGGGCGTGGAAGAGCAGGGCCGCGTTCTGATTGAACGAGCCATTGAACAACCGTTAGATCCCCAGCGCCTGGCGCAAGGGATCCGCAACGAAGAAGAAGCGCTAGAAATTTACTTCCTGAGCTGTGCGGCGATTGATATCGACCACTTTATGGAGCGTAGCTATCTCAATGCGCTGGGCGATGCGTTGAAGATCCCGCAGGATGTTCGTGAAGGCATTGAACAGGATCTCAAAGAACAAAAACAGGCTTTACCGGGTTAATTACTTACCGCTAAGGCGCATGTTTCGCTTGCATCATTGCTGTCTTTTGCCACCCTTATAGGATGTTTAAGCAAAAGAACAATGACATGCTACCAAAAGCTTCTCGTATTCCCCGCGCCATGACGCAGCATGGTGATACTCGTGTTGATAATTATTACTGGCTGCGAGATGACACCCGCTCGCAGCCAGAAGTGCTGGATTATCTGCAACAAGAAAATGCGTATGGCCGCCAGGTTATGGCCTCGCAGCAGGCTTTGCAGGATCGCGTCCTGAAAGAAATTATCGACCGTATCCCGCCTCAGGATGCTTCCGCCCCCTATGTGAAGAATGGTTATCGCTACCGGCATATTTATGAACCGGGGTGCGAATATGCTATTTATCAGCGTCAGTCTGCTTTCAATGAAGAGTGGGATGATTGGGATACTCTATTGGATGGGAACCAGCGCGCGGCACACAGCGAGTTTTATACGCTGGGAGGACTGGCGATATCTCCGGATAACACCATCATGGCGCTGGCGGAAGATTATCTCTCTCGCCGGCAATATGGCGTGCGTTTTCGCAACCTGCAAAGCGGCAACTGGTATCCGGAAGTGCTGGAAAACGTCGAAGCGGATCTGGTCTGGGCGAATGATTCTCAGACTTTCTATTACGTGCGCAAGCACGAAACAACGTTATTGCCGTATCAGGTGTGGCGACATACGGTCGGCTCGCCATCGTCACTGGATGAGCTGGTGTATGAAGAAGCCGATGATATGTTTTATGTCAGCCTGCATAAAACCACCTCGCTACACTATGTGGTTATTCATATCGCCAGCGCGACCACCAGTGAGGTTTTACTGCTTGACGCAGAACTGGCGGATGCCGAACCGTTGGTCTTTTTAGCGCGACGCAAAGACCATGAATACAGTCTCGATCACTATCAACACAATTTTTATCTGCGCTCCAACCGTCAGGGGAAAAATTTCGGCCTGTATCGTACCCGCGTTCGTGATGAGCAAGCCTGGGAGACGCTGATCCCTGCGCGCGACAACGTGATGCTCGAGGGCTTTACGCTATTCACTGACTGGCTGGTGGTAGAAGAGCGTCAGCGCGGCTTAACCAGCCTACGACAGATTAATCGTAAAACGCGCGAAGTGGTCGGGATCGCCTTTGACGATCCGGCTTATGTGACCTGGCTTGCCTATAATCCAGAGCCGGAGACATCGCGCCTGCGCTATGGCTATTCCTCCATGACCACCCCGGACACGTTGTTTGAACTGGATATGGACACCGGGGAACGTCGTGTGCTTAAGCAGACGGAGGTCCCCGGATTTGATGCGGCGAATTACCGTAGCGAACACCTATGGATAACCGCGCGTGATGGCACCGAGATTCCGGTTTCGCTGGTTTATCATCAAAAGTATTTCCTGAAAGGAAAAAATCCGTTACTGGTTTATGGCTATGGCTCATATGGCGCCAGCATGGACGCCGATTTCAGCAGCAGCCGTTTGAGCTTACTGGATCGCGGCTTTGTTTATGCTATTGCGCATGTGCGTGGTGGTGGTGAATTAGGACAACAGTGGTATGAGGACGGTAAGTTTCTGCACAAGAAAAATACTTTTAATGATTACCTCGACGTCTGTGATGCGTTGCTAAAAATGGGCTATGGCGCGCCTGAGTTATGTTATGGCATGGGCGGAAGCGCCGGAGGCATGTTAATGGGCGTCGCCATTAATGAGCGCCCGGAACGCTTCCATGGTGTTATTGCTCAGGTGCCGTTTGTCGATGTGGTAACCACAATGCTCGATGAATCAATTCCCCTGACGACCGGTGAGTTTGAAGAGTGGGGTAATCCGCAGGACGAAGAGTATTACACCTATATGAAAAGCTACAGCCCGTATGACAATGTAACCGCGCAGGCATACCCACATCTGCTGGTCACGACGGGATTACACGATTCCCAGGTGCAATACTGGGAGCCAGCAAAATGGGTGGCAAAACTGCGTGAGCTGAAAACGGACGATCGTTTGCTGCTACTTTGCACGGATATGGATTCCGGACACGGCGGTAAATCCGGGCGTTTTAAATCTTACGAAGGCGTGGCCCTTGAGTACGCTTTTTTGATTGGACTGGCGCAGGGAACACTGCCTGCTCAGGCGTGATCCAAATAGTGTTTTAGCGTTAATCGCAGTTCCGGGCTCATATTGTCAAGGTTATTAAATAACCAGCGCAGATAGCCCGGATCGCGCTCAGCCACTTCTGATACCGGTTTTCCGCGGTACTTACCAAAAGTGAAAGTAGTGAGTAACGCGGGACGGCCGGTAATATCGACCATTTGATCGGCTGTCCAGCCTGACGTCTGCATGATGTCGATCAGCAGTGCCGCAGTGATGTAGCAATCGTACAGGGCGCGGTGATGGTGGAGACCCGCTGGCGTCTGGACGCTCAGCTTGCGCGATTTATACAGCGCCATGTTGCTGTATTTAATCCCCGGCCACAGCCGACGGGAGAGCTTCATGGTGCAAATCCATTCCCCGGGCATGTCGGGCAATACGCGGCGGTCAAAGCTGGCATTGTGCGCAACGTACCATTCGCTGCCGTAATACTGCGGGATGACGTCTTCAATCCATGGCTTATCGGCCACCATTGCTTCAGTAATGCGATGGATAGCCATCGCCTGTGGGCTGATGGGGCGGTCAGGGCGTACCAGGTGGCTCATGGGGTTGACTATTTTTCCATCAACCACGTCGACAGAAGCAATTTCAACAATGCCTCCCTGTAGACCACAGGTTTCTGTATCTATTATGCGCAACATGCCATGCTCCTGACCCAAAACGACTAGCGTAATGGAATGATATCACCTTGCCAACCCCGTGGCGTGCGTTGGCCGGTTAACAGTAACGAACCGCTGTCTGCGCGAACAATCAATCGACCTCGTTCATCCCATAACGCACTGCTACCCCGCGCATTGGCCATTAATACCGCGATGGCGAATTTATGTGAGAAACTTTGTAGGCGAGATGTAGAGGAGAGCAGTTCCGGTTCACTGACTGACTGGCAGCTGGTGAACAGCGAATAGGCCGGGTCGATATCAATGCCTTCCGGTTGGCTATCTACAACGCTGATGGCATTTCGCTGTCTGGCAATACAGGCCCCGTGGCTCTGATGGAAGGTTAGTGGCGAAGTCATCCAGGGAGAGAAAAGTGCAATGCCTTTCACGAACCGGTTGTTATGTTCTACCGGTAGTCCCGCAATTATCGTCATGCGATAAGTCGCGGCGGCATGTGCGAGAGGTTCTAACAGCGCTTCATCGGGTGGGGCAGGAAGCGCGTCATTCTCATCAACACAACCCAGCAATGAGAGGGAAGGGAAGACCAGCAATTCACATTGGCATTGAGCTGCCGCATGAATGAATTGCAGGTGATGCGCGACATGTTCGGTAACTGAGGTGTGAAGAGGTTCGTATTGTGCTGCTGCGATTTTCCAGTATGACATAATGATTTCCTTTTCATAGTGTCTACAACCATCCTTAATGTGTGGATTAAGAATATGCTTATACTGTAGCAGGCGTCATGTAAGGAATCGTAACGTAATATAAGTTTTATTTAACTTTAGGCTCGTAAGGTAAACGTGAAAGCGAAACGGATGCCAGGCGGTGCGCGATGAGTCTTTCGCGGAACCAGTCGCGTAAATGCTCTGGCTGTTCGCGTTCAACAACTTCTGCAACAACGGGCATATTGTATCGCTCCTTAAATGCCACTCCAGCCGCAGCCAGATCGACATTGACCTTATCCATTTCCGCTTGCTCAAGTTTGGCCAGATTGATGTTCATGGGCTTCTCCTTTTCTCTGTCTTTCGGCGCGCAAAGTTACTAAGAGTGTGCGTTAATGGCAAGACAGAAATGATGATTCTCGACTCGACCATTGTAGAAGGTTATTCTCTACAGGTTAGACATAACAAAAAGGAATAGTTGAAATGGCTTCATCTGCATCTATGCTTCGCAACGCGCTCATCGTACTCGCCAGCGTTCTGGCAACACCTGCGGCATTGGCGCATGCCCACCTCACAAAACAAAGTCCGGCGGCTAACGCTGAAGTTGCGGCATCTCCTCAGGCGTTGACGCTGAATTTTTCTGAAGGCGTAGAGCCGGGATTCAGCGGTGCAACGCTGACCGGTCCTAACAAAGAACAGATCAAAACGGGCAAGGCATCGCGCAGTGAGCAGGACAAAACGCAGCTGATTGTTCCGCTTGATCAAACGCTTGAAGCAGGAAAATATACGGTCGACTGGCACGTTGTCTCCGTGGATGGTCACAAGACGAAGGGGCAATATACCTTTAGCGTGAAATAACCAATGCTGGCATTTACCTGGGTTGCGCTACGGTTTATCCATTTTACCGCTTTGATGCTGGTGTTTGGCTGTGCGCTTTACGGCGCATGGCTGGCCCCCGTTTCGGTTCGTCGTTTAATGATGCGTCGTTTTTTACGTCTGCAACGGCATGCTGCAACGTGGAGCTTTATCAGCGCGACGCTGATGCTGGCGATTCAGGGTGGGTTAATGGGCTCAGGCTGGCGGGATGTTGTCTCTACTGATGTTTGGCTCGCCGTGTTGCAAACGCAATTTGGCGGCGTCTGGTTATGGCAGATTATCCTCGCGTTGGTCACGCTGGTGGTGACCATCATGGTGCCACGCAGTATGCCGCGACTGCTGTTAATGCTGACAATTGCGCAGTTTATTTTGCTGGCTGGCGTCGGACATGCGACGCTGCACAGCGGTATCCCTGGCGCAATCCAGCAGGTTAGCCACGCCTTACATTTGGTATGCGCTGCCGCCTGGTTCGGCGGTTTGCTGCCCGTACTTTACTGTATGCGAATGGCGCAAGGTCGCTGGCGGGAACAGGCCATCAGTACCATGATGCGCTTCTCACGCTATGGGCATCTTTTCGTTATCGGTGTTTTACTAACCGGTATTATGAATGCGCTGTTTATTGTCGGTTTTTCTGTTCCCTGGCACATGGCTTACGGGCGACTGCTTTTGTTAAAAGGTGCCCTGGTCATGTTAATGGTGGCGATTGCGCTGGTGAATCGGTATGTTCTGGTACCACGTATGCGGCAGGATAACCGCGGCATGACTCTCTATTTTATTTGGATGACCAAGCTGGAATGGGGTATAGGAGCCGTTGTGCTGGCGATTGTCAGCTTGTTTGCAACCCTTGAACCTTTCTGATTAATGGACTGGCGAAACGCATGAAAAAAATCATTATCTCTTTATTACTCCTGGCAAGCTCCGGAGCCGCGCTGGCTGCGCCGCAAGTCATTACCGTCAGCCGTTTTGAGGTTGGCAAAGATAAGTGGGCGTTTAATCGGGAAGAGGTGATGCTGACCTGCCGTCCAGGTAACGCGCTGTATGTCATCAATCCCAGTACGCTGGTGCAATATCCGTTGAATGATGTCGCCAGACAGCAGGTGGAGAGCGGAAAAGTCACGGCAAAGCCGATCGAGATTATCCAGATCGATGATCCGGCGAAACCGGGCGAAAAAATGAGCCTGGCACCGTTTGTAGAGCGTGCAGAAAAGCTCTGCTAATTGTCAGATGTAGCGCTCTGATTTCCAATAAAAAACCGCAAGCATCTCGCAGGAGAACTTGCGGTTTTTGCGTTTGGATGCGTAACAAACGTCCTTTTTTTCCGGCCACTTTAGTCGCGGACTGGAAAACCTGGCGCTGTCATCTATTCTTAAATGGCAGGGTAACTTAGCCTGCATTAATGCCAACTTTTAGCGCACGGCTCTCTCCCAAGAGCCATTTCCCTGGACCGAATACAGGAATCGTATTCGGTCTCTTTTTATGTGGCGAATGCGATGCCATCCAGGGCAAAACACGGCGTATTGCATGCTGCATTCTCCATAAACCATACCATACTCCTGCCCACGATCGTCCAGGCTTTTTTACCAACATTGCTAAAATTATAATCAGGTACCCTTGTACTCTGGAGGCGACATGGGACGACCTGGCAATATCTATCAACGAATCGACGGTACGCAGTGGCGTCACGTCTGGGTGGTTGGGGATATCCACGGATGCTTCTCGATGCTGATGGCTAAGCTGCGCCAGTACCGTTTTGATCCCTGGCAGGATTTGCTGGTTTCAGTGGGGGATGTTATCGACCGTGGACCAGACAGTTTGCGTTGTCTGAAACTACTGCGTAAACGCTGGATTGTCGCGGTCAGGGGAAATCATGAACAGATGGCGCTGGACGCGCTGGCGACGGGGGATCAATTCATGTGGTTTATGAATGGTGGCTCGTGGTTCGAGCAGGCGGAGCAACCGGCAGCGAAATTTGCTCTTGAAGCGTGTTGGCAGTTACCCTGGATACTGGAGCTGCATTGTCAGAACGGTATACACGTTATTGCTCATGCCGATTACCCGGATGATGATTATCAGTGGCTAAAAGAGATCGATTTACAGCGCGTGCTGTGGGACCGTTCGAGGCTGATGAACAGTGGTTGTGCGATTCAGGGCGCGGATCACTTCTGGTTTGGCCACACGCCGCTGCGCCATCGGCTGGATCGCGAGAATTTACACTATATTGATACCGGTGCTGTATTTGGCGGCGAGTTAACGCTGGTACAACTGCAATAATCAAAAATCGCTGTATTCCTGGGCCGGATGCCAGAAACTGTCGATGTAGTCGTCCGCAGGTAAACATCCGCCGTTACGAATACGTTGATCGTCCATCGATATCAGGCACTGCTGCTCAGTTTTGTAGACATCAACCACGATATCTTCACAACCGCCATCCAGATAGCACACAAAAAGAACCAGCGTGAACATTCCATCCTCAAATGGTAAAGCCATACCTGTAGTGTAGAAGATGTTGATAGATGAGGGAAATTAACCAAGAAATAACCCGTCTGGCGACGGGTTCTTTTTGAATCAGGCAAGGCGCATGATCCAGGCATCTGACTTACGATCGTAGTGTTCGCGAAATAGTACTGAATGTTCTCCGTTCAACAGGGCCGGGACGCTGGTTTCGGCATCCCAGGCATCCAGTTGCATACATAAATCCGGATCGGATTTACACGGAATGGTTAACGTTCGGTCCCCCGGCGATTCGCCATGTAACTCGGCGTCGTCGATTTCAAAAGCGCCAATGCGCACACTGGTTTTCATCATCGTGCTCTCCGTTAATTTGCTGGTTGTGGTACGACCAGTTAGGACGTCCATTTTTCAGCGTAGTCAACGTTAGCAAAAGCGCCAGTAAAAACGTGCGTCATCCCGTAAAGAGTTTGCCATCCCGGACAAGATCGCGCGGGTAGCTATTCTTCAGTCGCGATCCAATGCGTTTTGCCAGACCGATCGGCTGATGCTGGAACGTAACCAGTACGTCATCAGTCGTCGGTGCGGTTTGCGGGTAAACATCTCTACCGCGATACCACTCTTCCGCTTCGGCAAGGGTCAGTTCGAATGCATGGCTGTGGTTCGGGTCGGCGAGGGCGATAACGGCCTCATGCTGCCAGCGATACCCTTTATTGTGGGTTTCGGCCAGTTTGATCCCAAGTCGAGAAAAGCGAACCTTGCCAATCAGAGGTTCAATTTCAGTCGGGAACAGCCAGATCTCTTTATCGCGCTGCCACAGGCGCAAATTATCTTCCCACTGCAGTCCACAAGCGCTCGCGGCTTGCGTGACAAGCGCAGACTCGCGCCCTTTAAGCGGGCTAAACGGGAAGTTACCGACTTTGTACTTCGGCGCAGGTAGTGCAGGGATTGCAGCTGTTTTGCGCAAACGCGCAACGAAGAAACCTTCGCAATCGTAAATCTGCGGGAATACATGCAGGAATCCTTCCGGCGTCAGGGCGCGTTCGGCCTGCGGAAATAAATCGCCCAGAGGTAAAAACTCGACGGCATCAGGGTAGGTCTCAATCAACCACTGCATGATATTTTCATTTTCGTCACGATTAAGCGTACAGGTCGAGTAAACCAATGTGCCACCGGGACGCAGGGCGTGGAAGGCGCTGTCGAGTAATTCGCGCTGGGTCGCGGCAATTTCCAGATTACTTTCTACAGACCAGTTTTTTAGCGCATCGGGGTCTTTACGCACCACACCTTCACCGGAACACGGTGCGTCGAGCAATATGGCATCAAATGACTCCGGCAACGCAGCGCCAAATACGCGTCCGTCAAAATGGGTCAGGGCGACGTTGGCTATCCCGCAACGGCTGATATTGGCATGCAGGACTTTGACGCGACTGGCAGAAAACTCATTCGCCAGAATGGCGCCTCGATTATTCATTTTTGCGGCAATTTGCGTGGTTTTGGAGCCGGGGGCTGCCGCAACATCCATTACGCGTTCCGGGGTATTGCCTTCGGCGAACAGTGCTGCGACTGGCAGCATTGAACTGGCTTCCTGAATATAAAACAGGCCGCTTAAATGTTCTGCGGTGCTGCCGAGCGGCACTGACTCTTCATCATCGCGCTCGATCCAAAAGCCTTCAGCACACCAGGGAACCGGGGTGAGAGACCAGTTGTAAGGTGCTGTCAGCGCGAGGAAATCGGCAACGGAGATTTTCAGCGTATTGACGCGAATGCTGCGGCGCAACGGGCGCTGACAGGCAGCGAGAAATTCATCGAATGAGAGCGTGGAAGGCATTGCTTCACGCATTTGAGTCAGAAAGGCGTCGGGAAAATAAGCCACTTGGTACCACCGGCAAAAAAACAGGTGCGCAGTGTAGCATAAGTGCTCCGGCGCGAGTACGCCGGAGCAAGTGGAGAGGTTAACGTGGCAGGGCGGTTCCCCATTCACGCCACTCTTTAGGTTCACTTTCCAGCAACAGGAAGTGTTTACCTGCCTGCGCTTTCGGAGCCAACGGTGTACCCGGTGGAGTCGCGAAGGCGATGCCGCCGCGGATGAACTGATTGAAGGTACCGGTCTTCACGACACCGCCGGTCAGGCCGAAGTCGAGATTGTAGCCGGATGCCAGCCAGAACACGGAGTTGTTGCGTACCAGATGCTGATAGCGTTGGCTAATGCGCATGGCAACCATCACACGATCGGAAAGCGAGCCCAGCGTCAGCCCGGTGACGGTCCCCACTTCAATACCTCTGAACAAAACCGGGGTTCCGATATTCAGCGAACCTGCTTCTGGTGCTTCAACCACAATACTCAGACCATCGAGGTAACGAGAGTCGGTAATGGTGGCTTCCTGCAGCTCAAAATCACGGCGCGGATTACCGCGTCCTGGTTCAACGTTGATATACGGCTGCAGGATTGTATCCAGATGCTCCACGCCCGCGGCTGAGATTTGCGGGGTGATCACGGAGAAACGGGTACCGCTTCGCGCAAAGGTTTGTACGTATTCCGGGTACAGAACCGCTTTTGCCTGAACTTCGTTACGGGCGGTGATCAGCTCAAGCGTCTGGATCTGTCCGATATCGATTCCCAGGTAGCGAATCGGCATGCCTGCAGCGAGTTTACCGGCATCGAACGCATGCAGCGTTATCTGGCCGCCGACCGCACGCGCGGCGGTTTCCGAAGCATACAGAATACGCTTGTCCCCTTTACGTTGGCTGGCGCTGGCACCGCTTAAATTATCGAAGCTAATCGCCCCTTTAAGCGCGCGTGAAAGGGGAGATGCCTGTACGGTTAATCCGCTGCCGTTAAGCTGAACTTTTGCTCCGCCTTCGGCCCAGAACACGCTGTTGCTGGTCAACAGGTTGCGATATTCCGGTTTGATATGCAGATCGATATCAAACGCATCGGCGCGAGGACGAACGCTAATCACTTCACCGACCTCGAATTTGCGGTAAAGCACCACCGAGCCGGCCTGCACATCAGGCAGCGTTTCGGCGCTCAGGCTGACCGTGGTGGTTGGCAGATCGCTCAGACTGTTTTCAATCGCTTTCTCCAGGTTAGCGTAAAGCGGGTAGCTTTTTTTCATTTCACCCTTAGTACCGGGCAAAATACGAATGCCGCCGCTGAGCCACTCACTGGCGCTTGCGCCAAGGAACTCCACGCCATCAAGTCCGACTTTGACATCCACGCGGCTGTTCACCACGAACTTACTGTCACCCTGCACCAGGTCACGATGCTGTGGTTCAACAGCAACGGTAAATGAGACGCCTTTGCTGGAAAGCGTACGCTCAATCACCTGACCGACCTGTACGCCGTGAAGAATTAGCGGCTGGCCAGCATCAATACCGTAACTCTCCGGCGCGGTCAGCGTAAACGTCATGACGCCTGGGTCGTGTAACAACGACTTCTCAGCGGGAATAACGACGAACTGGTTACGCGGCTCGCCTTTGCCAGGTACCAGCTCGAAAGTTTTACCTGTCAGCAGCGAACTGAGATTCACATCGCTTAACGATAATTTAGGGCTGTGTAACTCAATGCGTGTGTTGTCACGCAGCAGCGTTACGACGCTGGGATCGACCGTCATTTCGCCGGTGACTTTACCGCCTGGGTTTAAATCCAGTTTTGTGAGCTGACCGACTTCTAATCCTTGATACATCAGCGATGTTGAGCCTGCTTTGAGTCCATCTCCGCTGGGTAAATCAAGCTTGACGATTACTCCACGCTGGCTGTGCGCGAGATCCTGATATAGACCAAACGTGTCGTCTGCCGCAGCAGGTTTTGAGTCTTCGGGTGAATCAAAAGCAATGGCACCGTTGACCAGCGCCGCCAGACTCTCCAGTTTTACCTTCGCACCGCTAAGGCTGACATCCGCATTTACACCGGAGACGTTCCAGAAGCGGCTGCCTTTTTTCACCAGATTGGTGAAGCGACGTTCAATCAATACATCGATGGTTACGCCCTGATTGTTCGGGTTGATGGTGTAGTCATAGACCCTGCCCACCGGAATCTTACGGAAATAAACCAGTGAACCGCTATTAAGCGATCCGAGATCAGGGGCGCGCAGATGCAGCATTAAATCGCCATTATCCAGACGATACTTGGGCTGGGTGTCGAGGGCGACGAAATGATCCTCGGCCTCGCCAGTACCGGGCATCATGCCGATATAGTTGCCACCAACCAACGCATCCAGACCAGAAACCCCAGCCAGCGACGCCTTCGGTGTGACCAGCCAGAACTGGGTATCTTTGCGCAGAGCATCTTTCATGCTCGATTTGATGCTGACGCGGACTTCAATTTTGCGCAAATCTTTGCTGAGGTTGATATCCTGTACCGTGCCCACTTCAACGCCCTGATAACGAACGGGAGTACGGCCTGGCACAATGCCGTCCGCAGACATAAAGTCGATGGTCACGGTATTGCCGCGATCTTCATAGCTTCCCCAGATAAGCCATCCTGCGATCATCAGCGCGATGAACGGCAGCAGCCAGAACGGGGAGATACGGCGTTTTGTTTTAATCTGCGCTTCAGTCTGCGAAGCGGGCGTTTCCTGACTCATGTGCATCCCAAAGTAAGCGGCTGTCCAGCCATTCCACAGCAAGAATAGTCAATATTACCGCTGCGCCGAAATAAAACGCAGCCGGTCCCATAGTAAAAGCAAGTATCTGATCGCGATTTATCAGCGACATGGTTAACGCGATAACAAAGAGATCCAGCATCGACCAGCGGCCAATCCAGGTCACCATACGCAGTAGTTTTATACGGGTGCGCAACCCTTGTTCACAATTAAAGTGGATGCTGAATAGCAACGTAAACATCACAATCACTTTGGTGAATGGCACTAATATACTGGCGATAAACACGATCGCCGCTACGCCGACATTACTGTTTGCCAAAGACATTATGCCTGACAGGATTGTGTCTTCCTGTCGGCCGCCGTTGACATAAATTATCGAGATGGGCAGCAGGTTAGCGGGCAAAAGCAGGACAATCGAGGCCAGCAGTGCCGCCCAACACTTTTGGATACTTTGATTTCTGCGCCAGCGCAACGGGATATGGCAGCGAGGGCAGCGACCGCGGGCGTCCGGATAACCTGTAAAATGGCAGCCGAGGCAGACGCGGAGCTTATCATCGGGCCGACGAGCCGGTCTTTGCGGGTAGAAACGGTCCCAAAGCTGCTCAACGTTAAGGTGCGACAGCGTCAAAATACTCAGGATCACCAGCGCAATAAAAGCAAACAGCCCCACGCCAGGCTGCAAAAAAGCATAGTCCTGAACCTTGATTGATGCGACGCCGATACCCACCAGGTAAATATCGAGCATCACCCACTCTTTGAGCCTTTCCAGCATCAGCAGCACCGGGCGCAGGTTCATCCCGAGAATATTACCAAACCACAGATAAGCGATTGAGGTCACGAGAATTAGTGGCGCACCAGCGACGCAAAAAAGCACGAAGGAGGCGGTGAGGGGATCACCTTGTCGGGTCATTTGCCAGATGCCTTGCATCACATTGGCATCAATGCGCACACCTAATAAATAGATGTGCAGGAGTGGCTCTCCCCAGGCAAAGGGCATCAGCAGCAACATGGTGAAAGCCATTGCCGCCAGTCGCGTTAACGACCAGTCGCGTCCGTCACGAATTTTTGCCTGGCAGCGTGGGCAAAAGGCACTTTGGTGCGAACGCATTTTAGGCAAGCTAAATATCAGGTCACATTCAGGGCAGCGATGATAATGTGCACGAGGTAGTGCCTCACCGATGGACCTGATGGCTATTTTTTTAGTTGGCGTGATGCGTGGTGTCGTTAAGGCCATGTATCGCGAATCAAATTGTTGAAGTAATGTTATCTTAACTCATGACGGGAATGATCTTGAGCATTAACGCATTTAATGTTTATTTTAGTAGGCTGCAGTTTTAAGTAAGACAACTAAGTGATTATATAATGAACAAAATAGAGCTATACACGGATCTGAACCGTGATTTTCAGGCATTGATGGCAGGTGAAACCAGTTTTCTGGCAACGCTGGCGAATACCAGCGCATTGTTGTACGAGCGTCTTGCAGAAGTGAATTGGGCCGGTTTTTACCTGCTTGAGGACGATACGCTGGTGCTTGGTCCCTTCCAGGGCAAAATTGCCTGCGTGCGGATCCCGGTAGGACGCGGTGTGTGCGGTACCGCAGTGGCGCAAAACCAGGTTCAGCGTATTGAGGACGTACATGCTTTTGATGGGCACATCGCCTGTGATGCCGCCAGCAACGCTGAAATCGTCCTGCCGATCGCTGTCGACAATCAGATAATCGGCGTGCTGGATATTGATAGCACGGCATTTGGCCGCTTTACTGAAGAAGATGAACAAGGTCTGCGTACGCTTGTGGCACAGCTTGAAACCGTGCTTGCAACGACGGATTACAAAAAATTCTTTGCGCGCGTCGCAGGATAATCAACGGATAACGTAGCAATTACTGATGACGTCATTATAATGTCGCCTGTTCATGCCTGCGCTTGTTGGCTACGTCCGTTGTAATCAGGAAATTTCATGGAAAATCAACCTAAGTTGAATAGCAGTAAAGAAGTCATCGCGTTTCTGGCCGAACGCTTCCCGCAGTGTTTTAGTGCGGAAGGCGAAGCGCGCCCACTGAAAATTGGCATTTTTCAGGATCTGGTAGAGCGTGTTGAGGGTGAAATGAACCTCAGCAAGACGCAGCTCCGTTCTGCCTTACGTCTCTATACTTCAAGCTGGCGCTATCTGTATGGCGTTAAATTGGGCGCAACGCGTGTTGATCTCGACGGCAACCCTTGTGGTGAGCTGGATGAACAACATGTTGAACATGCTCGCAAACAGCTGGAAGAAGCTAAAGCCCGTGTTCAGGCGCAACGCGCAGAGCAACAGGCGAAAAAACGCGAAGCGGCCGCTGCCGCCGGTGAAAAAGAAGACGCCCCGCGTCGCGAGCGTAAGCCGCGTCCTGCACCGCGTCGTAAAGAAGGTGCTGAGCGTAAACCTCGCGCTGAAAAACCAGCAGCAAAAGCACCGCGTGCTCCTCGCGAAGAACAGCATACCCCGGTATCTGATATTTCAGTACTGACGGTAGGGCAGTCTCTGAAGGTGAAAGCAGGAAATAATGCGATGGATGCCACCGTATTAGAAATCACCAAAGATGGCGTCCGTGTACAGCTGAATTCGGGTATGTCTTTGATTGTACGCGCAGAACACCTGGTGTTCTGAAACGGAGGCCAGGCCTGGCATGAACACTTTTTTTAGGCTTACTGCGTTAGCTGGTCTGCTTGCATTAGCAGGCCAGGCACTTGCTGTGGAAGACATCACGCGTGCCGATCAAATCCCCGTTTTAAAGGAAGAAACCCAGCATGCGACGGTAAGCGAACGTGTGACGTCGCGTTTTACGCGATCACACTATCGCCAGTTCGATCTGGATCAGGCGTTTTCGGCAAAAATTTTTGACCGCTATTTGAATTTGCTCGACTACAGCCACAACGTGCTGCTGGCGAGCGATATCGAACAGTATGCAAAAAAGAAAACGGTCCTCGGCGATGAACTGCGCACCGGCAAGCTGGATGTCTTTTACGATCTCTATAATCTGGCGCAAAAACGCCGATTTGAACGTTATCAGTACGCATTAAGCGTACTGGCACGTCCAATGGATTTCACCGGTAACGACACCTTTAACCTCGACCGAAGCAAAGCGCCGTGGCCGAAGAGCGAAGCAGAGCTTAATGCGCTGTGGGACGGCAAGGTTAAATTTGACGAACTCAGCCTGAAGCTGACCGGTAAAACCGATGCGGAAATCCGCGAAACGCTGACGCGCCGCTACAAATTTGCGATTCGCCGTCTGGCGCAGACCAACAGCGAAGATGTGTTCTCACTGGCGATGACAGCGTTCGCCCGTGAAATCGACCCGCATACTAACTATCTCTCTCCGCGCAATACCGAGCAGTTCAATACTGAAATGAGCTTGTCTTTGGAAGGTATTGGCGCGGTTCTGCAGATGGATGATGACTACACCGTCATTAACTCCATGGTGGCAGGTGGTCCGGCAGCCAAGAGCAAAGCGATCAGTGTTGGCGATCGTATTGTCGGCGTCGGGCAGACGGGCAAGGGCATGGTCGATGTGATTGGCTGGCGTCTGGATGATGTCGTAGCACTGATCAAAGGACCTAAAGGCAGCAAGGTGCGCCTTGAAATTCTGCCTGCCGGTAAAGGTACCAAGACGCGCACCGTGACGCTAACGCGTGAACGTATCCGTCTCGAAGACCGTGCCGTTAAAATGTCCGTGAAAACCGTTGGCAAAGAAAAAGTCGGCGTACTGGATATTCCTGGTTTCTATGTTGGCCTGACTGATGATGTCAAAGTCCAACTGCAGAAACTGGAAAAACAGAACGTCAGCAGCATCATCATCGATCTGCGTACCAACGGCGGTGGAGCACTGACTGAAGCGGTTTCGCTTTCCGGTCTGTTCATTCCATCCGGCCCGGTGGTTCAGGTTCGTGACAATAACGGTAAAGTGCGTGAAGACAGCGATACCGACGGCGTTGTGTACTACAAAGGCCCGCTGGTGGTATTGGTCGATCGCTTCAGCGCCTCAGCATCAGAGATTTTCGCTGCGGCAATGCAGGATTATGGCCGAGCGCTGATCGTTGGTGAACCAACCTTCGGTAAAGGCACAGTTCAGCAGTATCGCTCCCTAAACCGTATTTACGATCAGATGCTGCGTCCGGAATGGCCAGCGCTGGGTTCTGTTCAGTACACGATCCAGAAATTCTACCGCGTAAACGGTGGCAGCACGCAGCGTAAGGGTGTTACGCCAGATATCATCATGCCGACAGGTAATGAAGAAACTGAAACCGGCGAGAAGTTTGAAGATAACGCGCTGCCGTGGGACAGCATTGATGCGGCGACCTACACCAAGTCAGATAATCTGACGCCGTTCGGACCTGAATTGCTGAAAGAGCACAATGCACGTATTGCGAACGATCCTGAGTTCCAGTACATCATGAAGGACATTGCGCGTTTCAATGCGATGAAGGATAAGCGCAACATCGCTTCTCTGAATTACGCTCAGCGTGAAAAAGAGAATAACGAAGATGACGCAATGCGTCTGGCGCGTATTAACGATCGGTTCAAGCGTGAAGGCAAACCGCTGCTGAAGAAACTGGACGATCTACCGAAGGATTACCAGGAACCGGATCCATACCTGGATGAAACGGTAAAAATCGCGCTCGACCTGGCGCATCTTGAAAAAGAAAAGCCAGCGGAACAGCCCGCAACCAGTCAATAACCTCGAACAGGCACAAGAAATTGTGCCTGTTTTTTTAACAAGTGCATGAAGACGTCAGTCTGATACGATAAAATGTAAAGTTGTGTCTTTCTGGTGACTTAGCACCTATGGATGCTTGAAAATAGTCATAAGACCCATACGATATGGGTAATCGCATAGTGCGTTTTGTTAAATTGAGGTTAAAAGAAAATTATGATGCGAATCGCGCTCTTCCTGCTGACGAACCTGGCTGTGATGGTCGTTTTCGGGCTGGTATTGAGCCTGACAGGGATTCAGTCAAGCAGCGTTCAAGGCTTGTTGATCATGGCACTGCTGTTTGGTTTTGGTGGTTCCTTCATTTCGCTGCTGATGTCCAAATGGATGGCGTTAAAGTCCGTTGGCGGGGAAGTGATCGAACAGCCTCGCAATGAAAGAGAACGCTGGCTGATGAATACAGTCGCGAATCAGGCCCGCCAGGCCGGGATCGCTATGCCGCAGGTTGCAATCTACCATGCGCCAGATATTAACGCGTTTGCTACCGGTGCTCGCCGGGATGCCTCGCTGGTGGCTGTAAGTACTGGCCTGTTGCAAAACATGAGCCCGGATGAAGCCGAAGCGGTTATCGCACATGAGATCAGCCACATTGCTAATGGCGATATGGTTACCATGACGTTAATTCAGGGTGTGGTGAACACTTTCGTTATCTTTATCTCACGTATTCTGGCGCAGATTGCCGCTGGGTTTATGGGAGGCAACCGCGATGAGGGAGAGGGTAGCAACGGTAACCCGTTAATCTACTTTGCGGTAGCGACGGTACTGGAGCTGGTATTTGGTATTCTGGCGAGCATTATTACGATGTGGTTCTCACGTCATCGTGAATTCCATGCGGATGCAGGCTCAGCGAAACTGGTGGGTCGTGAAAAAATGATCGCCGCGCTACAGCGCCTAAAAACCAGCTATGAGCCGCAGGAAGCGACCAGCATGATGGCGTTCTGCATCAACGGTAAATCCAAATCGTTGAGTGAGCTGTTTATGACTCACCCGCCGTTGGACAAACGTATTGAAGCGCTGCGCAGCGGTGAATACCTGAAATAATTGGCAGCAGACTTAAAATAAAAAGCGCGTCGACAGACGCGCTTTTTTTATGCCTGAACTCGCGGTTGTGTGATACGTAAGCCACTCACGATTGCGGCTAGCGAAGCCAGAATACCCGCTGTTATCAGCGAAACGTGTGTTCCGCTGTCGCCAAACTGATTTAGCATCAGCGCAACCAGTGCGGCCCCGGTACTCTGGCCCAGTAAACGCGCCGTTCCAAGCATACCGCTCGCGCCTCCGCTACGATCACGCGGTGCGGAGGTGATGATGGTGTGATTATTCGGTGACTGGAACAAGCCAAAACCCGCACCGCACAAAATCATTGGCCAGATGATATTAAAATCAGAAGGTGATGCGGGCAGCAACACCAGAGAAAACAGCCCACACGCCATTACTGCCATGCCCAGCGCGCCCAGCAGACCCGCATGAACACGTTCAATCAAATATCCCGCCAGTGGGGCCATCACCATGGTTGCCAGCGGCCACGGCGTCAGCAGCAGGCCCGTTTCAACCTCGCTGCGCCCGAGAACCGTTTGCATGAAAAAGGGCAGGGAAACCATTGCCAGCATTTGCGCGCTGAATGAACAGATTGAGGTACAAATAGAGAGTGAAAACAGCGGAATGCGTAGCAGATCAACCGGTAATAACGGCACTGGCAATGCGAGTTGGCGGCGGATAAAGAAAAACCCTACCACAAGAAGACCCACAAGTTCAGCACCAATCAGTTTTAGCGACTGTCCCTGTGCAAATCCGCTGAGTGCCGTGATTAACAAACCGAATGTTAAGGCGTTCATCACTGCGCTGGGCAGATCGAAGCGCGGTTTATTGCCACGTGATGAATTGGGTGGCAAAAAACGCATAGCCAGTAGCAGGGCGATGATCCCCAGTGGAACGTTAATCAGGAATAGCCATTTCCACGAGGCAATAGAAAGAATAGCCGCCGCAATAGTCGGACCCGCTGCCGAGGATACAGCCACGATAAAGGAGTTAATACCCATTCCGCGGCCAAGCTGGCGCTGAGGATAAATGAGTCGGATCAATGCCGTATTAACGCTCATCAGCGCCGCGCCGCCAAGCCCCTGAGCCACGCGCGCTAACGTCAGCATATGCAGCGAGTCTGACAAGGCACAAAATAGCGACGCGAACAGAAACACGACCAGACCACACTTATAAATGCGTCGGTAGCCAAACATATCACCTAAAAAAGAGAGCGATAACAGCGAAACAACGATCGCAATTTGGTAGGCGTTCACAATCCAGATTGAGCTGGCGGGTGAGGCCTGAAGATCGGTGGCGATAGTGGGGAGGGCAACGTTCGCTATTGCGCCGTCGAGTACTGCCATAGAGATGCCAATAACAATGGTTAAAATTGCGCCGTATCGCTGAGGCAATGGCAGACCATCGGTCTGAGTTTTTTCCATAGGAAGTCAATATTGTCGGAATTTATGATGAGAATAATAATTTTAGCATTGATATTCAGGCGTTAGGTCGCAGATTTGTAACTAAGTAAGCAAAGAGCGATTGCGAGGGCTGATACGTGAAATTATAATAAAAACCGGTTCTGATTTTTATAAAACACTCGAAAGGGGTGATAAATGGCAATCGCAGATCTGGATAAACAACCTGATTCTGTATCTTCCGTGCTGAAGGTTTTTGGCATCCTGCAGGCGCTGGGTGAAGAGCGCGAAATTGGTATTACCGAGTTGTCGCAACGCGTCATGATGTCGAAAAGCACCGTTTATCGCTTTTTGCAGACCATGAAAACGCTGGGCTATGTGGCACAAGAAGGGGAGTCTGAGAAATACTCACTGACCCTGAAACTATTCGAGCTGGGTGCTCGCGCGTTACAAAACGTCGATCTTATCCGTAGCGCTGATATTCAGATGCGCGAACTTTCGCGCCTGACCAAAGAGACAGTACACCTTGGCGCACTGGATGAAGACAGCATCGTCTACATTCATAAAATCGACTCCATGTACAATCTGCGCATGTATTCTCGCGTAGGTCGCCGTAATCCACTGTACAGCACGGCTATCGGTAAAGTTCTGCTGGCATGGCGTGACCGCGATGAAGTGAAGCAAATTCTGGATGGTATTGAGTACAAACGCAGTACCGACCGTACTATTACCAATACTGATGAATTGCTGGTACTGCTGGATAAAGTCCGTGAGCAGGGCTACGGTGAAGACAACGAAGAACAGGAAGAAGGTCTGCGCTGCATCGGTGTGCCGGTGTTTGACCGTTTCGGTGTGGTGATTGCAGGCTTGAGTATTTCATTCCCGACGCTGCGTTTCTCAGAGGAACGTTTGCACGAGTATGTGGCGATGCTGCATACGGCTGCGCGTAAAATTTCAGAACAAATGGGTTATAACGACTATCCGTTCTAATCTGGCGTAATAGCGTCAACTTAAAAACCCCAGGTATTTTTGTATCTGGGGTTTTTTATGAACAGTCATAACGTTAGTTGGTGCAAATAACGTAGCGTATGTATTGTTGCTATATTAACCGTTATCAATAATGACCGTACTTTTTCTTAGCAAAGGGCAATCCGACAGGCCAATGATACCGCTGTTTGTGTGGACGTATTGTGCGGTGCTGGTTCCGCGGGCGGTCAGATATTGGCATTGTAAGCCCAGACCCGCTGCATTCTCCTTACTTCCAATCAAAATTCCGTAGCCGCTCAGTAATAAACCGATCCAAACCAGAGCTAACAACACAATAGCGCGGATTATCAGACGCATTACAACCTCTTATCTTTTCTCGTTATTATTAGATTAGCCTGTACATGGGATGAAACAAGTGAATCATTCCTAAAAAGATTGAATGCCGATACAGTTAACGCTGGGTTTAGGTAACGCATGATAATTTATAGACATAAGATGTAGATTCGAAGAGTGGAGCTGGAGTGAAAAAAATTCGCTGGGTAGTGCTGATAGTTGTCGTGCTGGTATGCATACTGATGTGGGCGCAAGTGTTCAACATCATGTGCGATCAGGATGTACAATTTTTCAGCGGTATTTGTGCCATCAATAAATTTATTCCCTGGTAAGCGCATTTTTGCCACAGTTGATTACCTTCTTGTGCGGCAGTGGTAAACTACGCTGTCTACATTGAGGTGGTGAAATGAACGAAGTTTTGAATTCTGGCGCGTTGAGTTTGGCGTCTTTGGCTGTATCGGTGGTGATTCTGGTTGTCGGGCTTGTACTGTGGTTTTTCGTCAATCGGGCAAGTTCGCGTACTA
The DNA here is from genome assembly GCF_030332785.1 of Citrobacter sp. Cpo069. Taxonomy (NCBI): domain Bacteria; kingdom Pseudomonadati; phylum Pseudomonadota; class Gammaproteobacteria; order Enterobacterales; family Enterobacteriaceae; genus Citrobacter; species Citrobacter sp. Cpo069. Next base: position 188,196 of record NZ_JAOWHD010000060.1, on the reverse strand, counting down.
ATGAGCAGATTGAGCTGCTTGAAGCATTGTTAGATCAGCAAAAAAGACAGAACGCATTGCTCCGTCGCCTTTGCGAAGCTAACGAACCTGAAAAAGCAGCAGAGCCTGCTGCGGTCACAGCGAAGGATGAAGATGATGACATCATCCGCCTGGTAGCTGAGCGGTAAAAACGGTATGACAGGGTGAGGATCTGTTGCTTTTGTTCTCAGATGTTTCATCCTGTCACCAACGTGCCAGATTATTTTCTTCTGTATATGTCGTGTAATTAGCACTCTGATACGCGTGTAAACTCAGTATTTTCAGATGCTCCAACCAATTAATATCTTATCCCCGGTCTGATATAAATATAATTTCCCATACGATAAAAATATGATTATGTCATTTTTGTGATAGCGATCGTTTTATTAACAGCGAAACGTTTCTCTTACTTTTTTTGTGCATTGTCATCATTCTTTCATTATTTTGGTGCAAAAGCAGAAGGCGGATCTCATTTTTACGCTTGTGACATTTTATGCATTACTAAGCATAAAAAATGATATCCGGCACACCCTGTAACAGCTAATCTGGAACAACCGAAGCTATTGAGCTATGGTAGAAATGTCCCGGCTATGGTGCAAGCCAGGCGGGGGATGGGGCGAGCGGCGGGAATATAACACTACTCGGTGTGGCGCATAACTGTGCAGTTGCTGTTTGATGAACGACGGGATTTGTGCGACCGATCGAGACACGTTTAAAAATGGCTTGCCATTATTAACGTTGTATGTGATAACACGTTTTGGGTTAAACGAGGTACAGTTCTGTTTATGTGTGGCATTTTCAGTAAAGAAGTCCTGAGTAAACACGTTGACGTTGAATACCGCTTCTCTGCCGAACCTTATATTAGTGCCTCAAGCAGTAATGTCTCAGTTTTATCTATGTTATGCCTGCGGGCGAAGAAAATACTCTAAGGAATTTTGCAAATGGCAAAGATTAAAGGTCAAGTTAAGTGGTTCAACGAGTCTAAAGGTTTTGGTTTCATTACTCCGGCTGATGGCAGCAAAGACGTGTTCGTACACTTCTCCGCTATCCAGGGTAACGGCTTCAAAACTCTGGCTGAAGGCCAGAACGTTGAGTTCGAAATTCAGGACGGCCAGAAAGGTCCGGCTGCTGTTAACGTAACAGCTATCTGATCGACACCACTGATTTGAAGCGCAAATGCGCAACCATCTCAGATATAAAGCCTCGCCTATGCGGGGCTTTTTAATTCAAAATACGTCTAAATATTTCTAAATGCCCTTCCATTAGCGCTTTGTTGCAAAGGCGTGATGTTCGTAGCATAGTTTTCCCCGCTTTCTTACGACATTTCTCGTTAAATCAGACACCTGAAAAACTATCTTGCTGGAGACCAGGTGAAAAAGAAAAACGACGGCGACGCGCGCAATTTTACTCCCGTACGTTTTGCCCTGCTTTGTGTGGCAATATTATTGAGTCTGGGATTGCTGCTGGGTCGGGTTGCGTGGCTGCAAATTGTCACGCCGACGAGTCTGGTGAAACAGGAAGACATGCGTTCGTTACGTGAGGTAACTATTGCCTCGCCGCGCGGGATGATTACCGACAGAGAAGGGCGACCGCTGGCGGTAAGTGTTCCGGTTAACGCCGTATGGGCCGATCCTAAGACCATCATCAGCAAGGGAGGCGTGGGTTACAACGAACGCTGGCAGGCTCTGGCAAGGACTCTGCATTTGTCACTGAGTACGCTGGCGGAACGCGTTAACAGTAATCCTGGCGGACGTTTTATTTATCTGGCACGACAAATTTCCCCTCAGCAGGCTGAGTGGGTCGATGATCTTAATCTCCCGGGCATCAACCTGCGCGAGGAATCCCGCCGGTTCTATCCCGCAGGCCACGTAGCGGCGAATCTCATTGGTTTTACCAACATTGATGGACAAGGCATTGAAGGGCTGGAAAAGAGCTTTAATAACCAGCTGATGGGTAAACCTGGCTCCCGTCTGGTACGTAAAGACAAATTTGGCCATGTCATCGAAAATATCACCGAAGTTACGCCTGTACCTGCACACGAATTACAGCTCAGCATCGACGAGCGTCTGCAGACGGTCACCGAAGATGCGTTGGACAATGCCGTTACGTGGAATAAAGCAGAATCAGGAGCCGCAGTGCTGGTCAACATTGCTACCGGTGAAATACTGTCCATGGCGAGCTTTCCTGACTTCAACCCCAATAATCGTGATGGCGCGGTACTGGATGATTTTCGTAACCGTGCAATTAGCGATACGTTTGAACCCGGTTCAACCGTTAAACCGCTGGTGATTATGACTGCACTCCAGCAGGGGATAGTACAACCCGACAGCGTGATTGATACCCATCCTTTTTACCTTGATGGGCATCGTATTCGCGACGTCGGATTTTACCCGGAACTGTCGCTGACCGGAATTTTGCAGAAATCGAGCGATACCGGCGTGTCGCACCTTTCATTGGCTATGCCTGTCCAAAAATTGCTGGATACCTATAAAAGCTTTGGTTTTGGCGATCCAACCGGACTGGGATTAACCGGTGAAAGCAGCGGTTTGATGCCTCAGCGCCGCTACTGGAGCGATTTGGATCGCGCGACCTTTGCATTTGGTTATGGGTTAATGGTAACGCCGCTGCAGTTGGCGCACGTATATGCAACCATTGGTAGTTTTGGTATCTATCGGCCCCTTTCGATTACCCGTATTGACCCGCCGGTAATCGGTACCAGAGTGATGCCGGAGGCGCTGGTTCACCAGGTTGAACATATGATGGAAAGCGTTGCGTTACCCGGTGGTGGGGGAACTAAAGCCGCGGTCAGGGATTATCGCGTGGCGGTTAAAACAGGAACGGCAAAGAAAATTGGTGATGACGGTAAGTATGTCGATAAATACGTGGCCTACACGGCAGGCGTTGCGCCAGCGAGCGACCCGAAATTTGCACTGGTGGTCGTCATCAATAATCCGCAAAACGGTGCTTATTATGGTGGGGCTGTCTCTGCGCCTGTCTTCAGCCAGATAATGGGTGATGTCCTGCGTCTGGAGAACGTTAAACCGGATGGTATGCCTGCTGACTCCGATCATCTGCTGGTGATGCACGGCAGCAACGTATCCTCGCCGTCGTTGTAAGTTATTTTCCCAGGGCGCAATTCGCGTTACACTTGCGCCCTTAAGTCACCTGCCGGAGTTGTCATGTCGTTTTCCTGTCCTCTTTGCCACCAGCCTCTTACTCAAGCGAATAACAGTTTTGTCTGCCCCGGGCGGCACCAGTTTGACGTGGCGAAAGAAGGGTATGTCAACTTACTGCCGGTTCAGCATAAACGATCGCGCGATCCGGGTGACAGCGCTGAGATGATGCAGGCGCGACGGGCATTTCTTGATGCCGGGCACTATCAACCGTTGCGTGATGCGATTGTGAATGTGCTGAAAGAGAAGTCGACTTCAGAAGATGCAGCGATCCTGGATATTGGCTGTGGGGAAGGGTATTACACCCATGCGTTTGCCGACGCGCTGACGGGTTGTACAACCTTTGGTCTTGACGTCTCCAAAGTGGCAATTAAAGCTGCAGCCAGACGCTATCCGCAGGTGACCTTTTGCGTTGCCTCCAGCCATCGTCTGCCGTTCGCAGATGAGTCAATGGATGCCATCATCAGGATCTACGCGCCCTGTAAAGCGCAAGAGCTGGCACGCGTGGTTAAACCGGGGGGATGGGTTATCACCGCCACGCCGGGACCGCGTCATTTAATGGAACTGAAAGGGCTTATTTATGATGAGGTGCGTTTGCATGCGCCGCACACAGAGCAACTGGACGGTTTTGTTCTGCAACAGAGTATTGCGCTGGGGTATCAGATGCAGCTTCAGGGCAGCGAGGCCGTTGCGTTACTGCAAATGACGCCGTTCGCCTGGCGGGCAAAGCCGGAGGTGTGGGAAACGTTAGCGGAGAAAAAGACGTTTGACTGCCAGACCGACTTTAGTATTCATGTCTGGCAGCGTCTGAATTAACCGTGGAAGTGTGCCCAGAGGATCTGGGCACCGATACCAATCAGCACCACCCCACCCAAAATTTCTGCTCGTTTGCCCAGCATCGGGCCAATGAAACGACCAATCATCATGCCGAGCGTGGACATAATCAATGTGGCGCAGCCGATGGCCAGCGCAGTGGCAATAATATTGACCTGCAGGAAAGCCAGACCCACCCCGACGGCCATTGCGTCGAGACTGGTGGCAATGGCGGTGGTAACCAGCAGCCAGAAACCATGACGGCGCTGCGGTTCTTCATCCTCATCACCGTTATCGCGAAAACCTTCGATTATCATTCGCCCGCCTAAAAAGATCAGCAGAATGAAGGCGATCCAATGATTCCACTCCAGCACGAATTTGCTGGCCAACATACCCATGCCCCAGCCAATCAGCGGCGTAAGTGTTTCAACTGCGCCGAATATCAGACCTGTGCGCAATGCTTCAGAAAATTTGGGTTTATGCAGTGTGGCGCCTTTGCCAATTGATGCAGCGAAAGCATCCATCGACATGCCGAAAGCGAGAAGAACGGTAGCGGTGAGATTCATAACAGCGTCCTGACCGGGGTATCCATAAAACACATCACTGCCCCCAGTAACCATGCATACAGGCCGGAATCACTGTAAATACAGCGCCATTCAGATATGCATTGCAGTTGATGTGCCTATGGTCTCGCCTGACTGAACCTGTAAATTCAGTCCGTACGCGCCACGTTTTTCAACGAGTATGTTGACACGTACATTTCCGGAGTCTGGAAATCGGCTACTCCCCAACGACGGGCGCAACCTTAACATATTCTGAGAATATAAAACAAGAAACGCAGAAATAATATTTGACTTCTAATTGAAAACGATTTTCATTTAGATTTATTTATAAATAAAACGTTAAAATAAATAACATTGTGGACAGTTAAATATAGCCTTGGCTATGTTTGTTTTTATACTGATATATAAAAAACATAGTTCAGGCTATGTTTGTAACCTATTGATTTGAAATTAAAATTTTATATATCTTCTCAAGATCGTCTATATTTCGTACGCGGATCAACAATCTTCGATGTTCTAATTGCATCACTAATACACCGTCTTCAGATAAATTCATCTCTTTAATGCGGTTATATTCAATCCAGACGTTGGCGAAGAAAAAACCTTTCTGCTTGAAGATGATTTTTGGCGTACGGATCCAGAACAGATACAACCCCATCAATACCAGTGCACATAATAACCATGTGGTAAATTGCGCGCCGTGGCTGGTGATGTTGTTGTAGATAAGAATAGCTACCAAGCCAAGGAAGATAACGCTGTCGACTCTGCTGCGGGGAAGCAGGGCGACAGTAAGCAGAGTAGGGCCATTACGGCGGGGCATGATGAACTGATCGTAAATGGCATACGCCAGCAGCGAAAAGATAAATAGAACCAGCACCAGGTCCGTGATAGTCATGAATCCTCAACCCTCTAAATAGAAAAACCGGGGGCAAGCCCCCGGTGATGTACAACAGTCTTACAGGCCGAGCAGTCCGACAGCGTAGCCCGCGATACCGATGACGAAGAAGCCAACGATGATCCACAGCGGGTTCACTTTCTTACGCAGCAGCCACATACAGGCGAATGTCAGCAGCAGAGGAACCAGACCCGGCATCAGCTGGTCAAGGATAGTCTGCACGGTGGTAACACGAGTCTGACCATCCTGACCGGTGATAGTGGAAACCACCAGCGGGATGTTTACGTGCGTCCACTTGTTAACCAATGCCCCCATGACAAACAGGCCGAGGATTGACGCCCCCTCGGTCAGTTTCTGCAGGAAGCCGCCGCCCATATCTTTAACGATATCGACACCTTTACGGTAGCCATATGCCACACCGTAATAACGGGTTGCCAGACGAACCAGGTTAAACAGGATGAAGAACAGCAGTGGCCCAAGCAGGCTGCCGCTCATCGCGATACCTGCGCCGAGTGCGGCGAAGACCGGACGTACGGTACCCCAGAAGATCGGGTCACCGACGCCTGCCAGCGGACCCATCAGACCAACTTTGATACCGTTGATGGCACCATCGTCAATCTCTGCGCCGTTTGCACGCTGTTCTTCCATTGCCAGCGTAACGCCCAGTACTGGAGCCGCTACGTACGGATGGGTGTTAAAGAATTCCAGGTGACGCTTAATCGCTTGCTTACGTGCATCGTTGTTTTCCGGGTACAAGCGGCGGATAGCCGGTACCATGGAGAAACAGAAACCCAGCGCCTGCATACGTTCGAAGTTCCATGAACCCTGAAACAGGTTAGAACGAATGAACACGCCACGAATGTCACTCGGAGTGAGTTTTTTCTCGGTGGTAGTTTTAGTCATATCAACCATTTCGCTCACCTGCTAGTCCAGTTCGTTATCGAGATCGTTATTGCCAGCCGCCGCAGCAGGTGCACCGGCTACGCGGTTATATTTCGGGCTCAGCTGAATGTAGAGGATGGCCATGACTGCGCCAATCACACCCAGAGCAACCAGGTTGAAGTTAGTAAATGCCGCGGTGACGAAGCCGAGGTAGAAGAATGGCATCAGATAGCCTGCGCGCATCATGTTGATGACCATCGCATAACCAACCACTACGATCATACCGCCTGCGATGTTCAGACCACCGGTTACGACTTCCGGAATGGCGTTAAGCATGCTCTGAACTTCACTGGTACCAACAGAAATCGCTACGATTACCGCCGGGATAGCGATACGCATAGCCTGCAGAAACAGCGAGGATACGTGCAGCCAGGAGAGCGCAGTCAGGTTACCGTTTTCGGCTGCCTTATCCGCTGCGTGCTGGAATGCTACGGTGATTGTACGAACGATAATGGTCAGTACCTGGCCTGCTGCTGCCAGTGGGATAGCCAGCGCGATACCGGCACCAATGCTTTGATGACCCGCGATAACCAGAACGGTAGAGATAATTGAGGCCAGTGCGGCATCTGGTGCAACCGCAGCACCGATGTTCATCCAGCCCAGGGCGATCATTTCCAAGGTACCACCGATGATAATACCGGTTTTCATATCCCCAAGAACGGCACCAATCAGCGTACAGGCCACCAACGGACGGTGGAACTGAAATTCATCGAGTACCGACTCCATACCCGCGATACATGCGACGATGAACACCAGCACAATCTGAAGAGTGGTAATCTCCATTGTACTTCTCCTATTGCTATACAGACTTAAGTGTGAAAACTAAGTAAATGCCAGGGAATTATTTCACCTTGGCAATCAAATCCATCATTTTCAGTTTCTGATCGGTAGAAACCTTACGGGCCTCAAGCTCAATACCGCGTTCGTTGAGTTTCTTGAAGGCTTCGATGTCTTTGTCATCGACAGAAATTGCGTTGTTTACCTGCGTTTTACCCTGACGGAAAGCCATACCGCCAATGTTCACGGAGGTAATTTTCACACCACCTTCAACGATACGTTCTACGTCGGTTGGGTTGGTGAACAACAGCATCACACGCTCACCTGCATATTTCGGGTTGTTGTAGACGCGGATCATTTTCGCGACATCAACCACATGCGCCGTCACACCCGGAGGTGCTACCTGAGTCAGCAGCGTTTTACGCACGGTATCGGCGGCAACTTCATCACTGACGACGATAATGCGCGTTACGTTGGTTTCTTTGGTCCAGCGAGTTGCCACCTGACCATGGATTAAGCGGTCATCAATACGCGCCAGGCCGATCTGCATATAATCGTTCGGACCCATCGGTTTCGCGGGGGTTGCTGCTTTCGGTGCCGCGACAGGGGCAGGAGCGGCTTTTTCCACCGGTTTTGCTTTCAGCGCTTTCACGCCTTCGCTACCGGTTTCAACGGCCAGTGCCACTAACTCATCAAAGCTTGGGTTGTCATCACGCGCCATGAAGGTCTCAACCAGCATGGGAATGTTCACACCGGCGATTACTTCGTAATGCTCTTTATCGACGACAATGCGGCTCGCAGCGTTAAACGGGCTGCCTCCCCATGTGTCAACGAGAAACAGCACGCCTTTACTGGTATCGAGTTTTGCCAACTGAGCGTTGTACTTTTCGATCAGCGTTTCAGCATTTTCGCCTGGAACGAAATCGATCCAGCCGACGTTTTCCTGCTCGCCTAACAGCATCTCTGCCGTCTTAAGTAACTGCTCTGCAGCCCAACCATGTGTGCCTATTACAATAGCAATGGTCACTTGCTACCTCCTTTATTATCGTTAACACATCAACGTGAAGATGTATTTGAATCGTCGTCCGCAATCGAATCGATTCAGATAAGGGTTACAAAGAAAAACCTATGATTTTCGTGAATTATTTTAGATATCGAAAAAAATATTTTATGTGATGAAGATCCGTAATTTAACTTCCGATAAAAAGAAATTTCGAAGGGTAAAATATCTCCGAAACAACTTATTGCAAAGGAAGGTAAATCTTTGCTAAAAACAGCTTCTCTCTGTTATGTTTAGCATCTGTTTAATTACTCAGGAGTATAGGGCAGTAGCCCACCATATGGATCGTCACCGACGTCATTTCACCTTCAGGCCGTATCAAGCCTGTCAGATTGGCACTTTTTGCCACAAATTTTCTCTGCATATCGCTTTAACGCCTGAGATCCTCAGCGCGCAGTTTGGTCATTCCTTAAGCAGGAGCTTGTCATGGAATTATTAATGGACCCGCAGATTTGGGTGGGTTTGCTCACGCTTGTCGTTCTCGAAATTGTTCTGGGTATTGATAACCTGGTCTTCATTGCGATCCTGGCTGATAAGCTGCCGCCGAAACAGCGTGATAAAGCGCGTTTAATCGGTTTGTCACTGGCACTGATTATGCGTCTGGGCTTGTTGTCCGTGATTTCGTGGATGGTGACGCTGACAAAGCCGCTGTTCACGGTAATGGACTATGCGTTCTCGGGGCGCGATCTGATTATGCTGCTGGGAGGTATTTTCCTCTTGTTCAAGGCTACGACTGAGCTGCATGAGCGGCTGGAAAACCGTGAACATGATACCGGCCAGACGAAAGGGTATGCGAGCTTTTGGGTTGTCGTAACGCAGATTGTCATCCTCGATGCGGTGTTCTCGCTGGATGCCGTGATTACGGCGGTCGGCATGGTCAACCATCTGCCAGTGATGATGGCGGCAGTAGTGATTGCCATGGCCGTGATGCTGCTGGCCTCTAAGCCGCTGACACGATTTGTGAACCAACACCCGACGGTGGTGGTGCTGTGTCTGAGCTTCCTGTTGATGATTGGTCTGAGCCTGGTTGCCGAAGGGTTTGGCTTCCATATTCCGAAAGGTTATCTGTATGCGGCGATTGGTTTCTCGATCATCATCGAGTTGTTTAACCAGATTGCCCGTCGTAACTTTATTCGCCACCAGTCGACGCTGCCGCTGCGTGCACGTACTGCCGATGCAATCCTGCGTCTGATGGGCGGTAAACGCCAGGCCAGCGTGCAGATGGAATCCGATAACCCGGTGCCGGTTCCTGTCCCGGAAGGCGCGTTTGTGGAAGAAGAACGCTATATGATCAACGGCGTCCTCTCCCTGGCGTCGCGTTCGTTACGCGGCATTATGACGCCTCGTGGTGAAATCAGCTGGGTTGATGCCGACCTGAGCGTGGCAGAAATTCGCGAGCAGTTGCTCTCATCACCTCACAGCCTGTTCCCGGTGTGTCGTGGCGAACTGGATGAAATCATCGGTATCGTGCGTGCTAAAGAGCTGCTGGTGGCGCTGGAAGACGGTGTGGATGTGGCGGCGATTGCCTCTGCTTCTCCGGCTATTGTTGTTCCGGAGACGCTGGACCCGATCAATCTGTTAGGCGTACTGCGTCGTGCCCGCGGTAGCTTCGTTATCGTCACTAACGAGTTTGGCGTAGTACAGGGTCTGGTCACGCCGCTGGACGTATTAGAAGCCATTGCCGGTGAATTCCCGGATGCCGATGAAACACCTGAAATTATTGCTGATGCAGGTGGTTGGTTGGTCAAAGGCGGTACCGATCTGCATGCGTTGCAACAGGCGCTGGACGTGGATACGTTAGTGAATGAAGACGAAGACATCGCCACGGTGGCAGGTTTAGTCATTGCGGCTAACGGCCATATTCCACGTGTCGGTGATGTTATCGAGGTTGCACCGCTGAGTATTACGATTGTCGAAGCGAATGACTATCGTGTGGATTTAGTTCGCATTGTTAAAGAACAACCCGCTCACGACGAAGATGAGTAACTGGGTTTAGCGAAACGGCATGACGGGCATACTGTGTCGCCCGTTATGTCGGGTGGGCGGCGGCGTGCTGCCCGCCAGCCATTTTGGGAAATCACGCAGCGGCATTGGCTTTGCGTACAAAAAACCTTGCAACAAATGTACGCCGTGTCGGCGCAAATGCTGAGCCTGCGCCTGGGTTTCAACGCCTTCCGCCACCAGTTCTATATTCAATTTTTTCCCCAAAGCGATAATGATGTCTGTGACGGTTGAGTTCACGGCGTCTGTTCCTATTGCCGAAGTAAATGATTTATCGATCTTCAGCACATCCGGGCGGAGTTTTTCCAGCCAGGAGAGTGAGCTGTTACCGGTACCGAAATCATCAATTGCCAGTTTTACGCCAAGACGATTTAATTCGCGTACGACCCGATAATCCACATCCAGTAACGCATCTCGTTCGGTCAGTTCGATAACCAACTGCTGGATTGGGTGCTGGCTAAACCAGTACTGATTAAGATCTTTTAGCAGCGTGCCGTTACGAAAATGGCTGGCGGCGACATTAATCCCAATATGAAACTGACTGCTCATCGGGAAAACGTGTCTTTGCTGAATGGTTTCTGCGATGACATGACGGGTTAGCGGCACAATCAGGTTGTGCTCCTCAGCGATGGGAATAAACACTTCCGGAGAGATCCAACCCTGGCGTGGGTTATTCCAGCGTAGAAGAATCTCCACGCCCATGCATTGCTGGGTTTGCGCATTAAGCAGCGGCTGGCAAAATAGCTCGAATTCCCGAGCAGCAAGGGCCAGATTAATCTCCCAGGAAAAACTCATTCTGCTGGCGGTCGCCAGCCATGCCAGGTAACCCACTAATAAACTTAGGATCACCGCCAGCGGCAGCTGTGTTGGCAGATGTTTAATCGCCAGTTCACTGGGACCGGGGCCGGTGACGCTAATGGTAAACGGGAAATGTTGAGATGACAGCTGGTAGCGTTTTTCATCATTTAGCTTAGGCAGAGTATCGACCACACCTTGATCATACAGTAGATGCCGATTACCAACGGTTAAGCTGGCATCGGTGATCTGCGGCGGCTGGGGTTCAAGCAACATAGACGACAATAAATCAATATTGACGATTTCCAGCACGCCATCTTCACCATCGGCAGAGGATGGATACCATTGCGTCAGAATCGGGCTACCTTTTATCAGTGAATGGTCAGTAGACAGCAGCAGTTGCGGTTCCCGGCTGGGTAATTCGGGCTGTAGTTGACGAATGGGGACATTGCGATACCCAAAAATGCTGGAGCAATAGAGGATCCCGCTTTGAATCAGATTAATAGAACGCACCGTTTGCAGTCTTGCGGCATGTTTGCTTAACGGTAAACGTGCCACTGAGCAGGGGAGGCCAATTAACGGCAGCAATACATCACGTCCGGTCTGCAAGGGTAAAAGTACGTCATCCAGTTCTTCTACAGCATGGTTGGCAAAGGTGACGATATTTCGGTGATTTAAATTACGCTCCGAAATAAATCGAACAGTTAATGTGAGGATGAGCGTCAGTAGTGCACATACTGTGCAGACGATTAAGCGATTCCGGCGATAATTTTTAATGATCCGTTGTGCTGTTTGCATGCGGGCCGCCCGATAAGCCGTTGGTCACAGAAGCCAACAGCAACAGAGCAAGTGTAGTGGGGAAAATTACAGTAGACGAGGGAGAGGGGGCAAATTCGCCCATCCGTCGCAGATGGGCGAAAATTAAGTATTAGTCACATTGAACTTTGATTGCCAGGCCACCGCGTGACGTTTCGCGGTATTTGGCGTTCATGTCTTTACCTGTTTCGTACATGGTCTCAATGACTTTATCCAGCGAGACGCGCGGCGCGCTGGTACGGCGCATTGCCATACGCGCAGCGTTGATCGCCTTCACTGAAGCAATGGCGTTACGCTCAATGCACGGAACCTGTACCTGACCGGCAACCGGATCGCAGGTTAAGCCGAGGTTATGTTCCATGCCGATTTCGGCAGCAACACACACCTGCTCAGGGCTCGCGCCCAACAGTTCAGCCAGACCAGCGGCAGCCATGGAGCAGGCTACGCCCACTTCACCCTGACAACCTACTTCTGCACCAGAGATTGAGGCGTTCATTTTGTACAACGCGCCAATTGCACCGGCCGCCAGGAAATAGCGGGTATAGATATCCGGGCTGACGGACTCGATGAAATGATCGTAATAGGCCAGTACCGCAGGCACGATACCGCAGGCACCGTTGGTTGGCGCTGTCACTACGCGACCGCCCGCGGCGTTTTCTTCGTTAACGGCCAGGGCGAACATGTTCACCCAGTCGATCACGTTCATCGGATCGTTGGACAGCTTATCGCTGGAAACCAGCATACGACGCAGAGCTGAAGCACGACGAGGAACGCGCAGCGGACCCGGCAACACACCTTCGGTGTTCATGCCACGATCGATACAGGCCTGCATGGTTTGCCAGACGTGGCCAAAGTACTCTTCAATCTCTTTTTTGCTGTGCAGAGCAAGTTCGTTCTGCATCGCCATGCCAGAGAGAGACAGGCCGGTGCTATTACAGTACTCCAGCATTTCAGTCGCGGATTTGAACGGATAAGGCACGCTGACCTCGCCCGCGGCATCCTGACCAAAATGTTCTTCATCAACGATGAATCCACCGCCGATTGAGTAGTAGGTTTTGCTATAAATGACGGTTTCGCCATTGTACGCATGGATCTGCATTCCGTTTTCATGCAGCGGCAGGTTGCCGTTGTGAAAACGCATCCCGTCATTCTGCGGGAAATCCACTTCGTGCTGACCCTGTGCAAGCAGCAGGCGTCCACGCATTTCTACGTCGCGGATAAATCCGGGGATGCTATCAATATCCACGGTAGCAGGCTCATTGCCCGCCAGACCCATAATAATGGCGATATCGGTGTGGTGACCTTTACCCGTGAGCGACAGTGAACCATACACGTCGACGGCGACACGAGTAACGCTGTCCAGTAATCCTTTTTCGACCAGGTCATCGACGAACTGTTTACCCGCCTTCATAGGCCCTACGGTATGGGAAGATGAGGGACCAATCCCCACCTTAAACATGTCGAATAGACTAATCACGATAATACTCCTACAGGGCGACTGGGCTTTCCAGTAACGATGTTATAACTGCGCATAGTGTAAGAGGGAACGCGGCGATCGGCTTAACTATTCACATGAATTAAACTAATAGATAACCGCGGTTTTACTAATGTTGTGACCTGAGTTTCAAGTTGTCTATGGCGCGCGTAAAGATAAGTATAGTCAGGCCTTGACGCCAATTTGCAGCGCCAGCTCACGAATTATTCCGGCAGTCATTCCCCAGACGAAATATTGCTCATACCAGGAAAGCCATACGCGATGTGAATCGCCACGACGGTAAATATCCAACGGGTGGTAACGACCTAAATGCAGGGCCTGGGCCAGCGGCATTTCGAACACTGCTGAAACTTCATCTTCACTGGCGCGATAAGGCAGATTAGGCGGGATAATGCCTACCACTGGGGTGACCTGGAAACCGGTCACGCTGTCGACCGGCGGCAGAACACCGATCACTTCTACGCATGAAGGTGGGATCGCCACCTCCTCCTGTGCCTCGCGAAGGGCGGCGGCAATTAACGAGGCATCACTGCTATCCACCGCCCCACCGGGGAAGGCGACCTGTCCGGCGTGCTTGCGCAGGTGAACGGAACGCTGGGTTAACAACAACCCCGGCTGTGGACGACGCACGACTGGGATCAGTACGGCGGCCTGGCGCTGGTTTAACGCGGCATGGTTGACCTGCGGGCGCAGGAGTTGGAAGCGCGATAAAAAATCATCAAGCGTCAGGCTGCTGTATTCCACGTCTCAGTTCTCCAGTTGGTGCAAAATACGATTCACTTTATCAAATGTTTCCTGATATTCAGCGTCTTCCTGACTGTCCGCCACTATGCCGCCGCCAGCGGAACAATAAATTTGTCCGTTTGTGGCTGTCAGTGTGCGAATGGTGATGCTGGTATCCATATTGCCGCAGAAACTCAGATAACCGATGCTGCCGCACCAGGCATTACGTCTTTGTGGCTCCAGTTCGTCAATAATTTCCATCGCCCGCACTTTCGGCGCACCGGTAATAGAGCCGCCGGGGAAGGCGGCGCGTAGCAGATCGGTGGCGTGTAATGACTCTGGCAGACGTGCGGTAATGGTGCTGACCAAATGATGAACGGCAGGGAACGGTTCGACGACAAACAGCTCCGGAACCTGTACCGAACCCGGTACGGCAACGCGGCCAATATCATTACGCATCAAATCGACGATCATCAGGTTCTCCGCACGATCCTTCGGCGAATTCGCCAGCCGCCGGGCCTGCTCACGATCGGCATCGGCATCTTCAAGCCTGGGCAACGTACCTTTAATAGGACGGGTCTGGATATGCTGGTTCTCCAGCAGAATAAAACGTTCTGGCGAAAGGCTGAGGATAACGCCTTCCTCAAGACGAATAAACGCGCTGAACGGGGCGCGGTTAGCGTGATTGAGTTTGACAAATGCCTGCCACTCATCCCCCTCGTAATGCGCTTGAAAACGCTGCGCGAGGTTGACCTGGTAACAATCGCCGCTGTGCAGATAGCCCTGTACCTGGCGGAATTTTTCGCCATACCGGGCGCGGCTCATATTGGACTGCCACGCCGAGGTCAATGTAAACGGCTCACGCGTTGGCGGTTGTTGCGCGTCGAGCCATTTCAGGCGAGCCTCGACATCGGTATGGCTGAGCAGCGATACGGTCTGCAACTGGTGGTCAACAATCAGCGCCCAGTCGTAAATGCCAACGGCCATATCCGGTAGCGTAATATCTCGCTCAGCAATAGTGGGCAGAGATTCAAAGCGTCGGCCAAGGTCGTAGCCAAATAGACCTAACGCGCCGCCCTGAAACGGCAGATCCGGGTGATACTCGGGGTGAATCTTGTGTGCAGCTAGCGCGGAATGTAATACCGTCATTGGATCATCAAGCGAGCGCGTGATTGCGTGCCCGTCCTGCACTACGGTCTCTTCAGCACGTGTAACCAACGTGGTGACGGGATCCGCCACCAGAATATCAAAGCGGTTATGCGGATGGTCGGCTTGACCTGAATGCAGCAGCATCGCCCAGGGCAGATGGCTTAATGTCGAAAAATAGCGTTCAGCGGCGTCCTGACGCCAGGGTAATGTGATTACTGCGGGAGATAACGTCTTCATCAGTCCTGACTCGTTGCTACTCTACTGGCTAACTGCCCGGTAGCATGAAATAATTAGCGCAGACAATTTAGCAGGAGTTAACAATGTTTGCAGGTTTACCTTCACTCAGTCATGAGCAGCAGCAAAAAGCGGTAGAGCGAATTCAGGAGCTGATGTCGCAGGGGATGAGCAGCGGACAAGCCATTGCTCTGGTTGCTGAAGAGTTACGCGCCAGTCATACCGGCGAGCGGATCGTGGCGCGTTTTGAAGATGAAGACGAATAACGCCGCTTAAACTGCAGCGATTATCTTAATCTCAACTTTGTATTTCGGGTTCATCAATCCGGCCTGAACGGTACAACGTACCGGCGCGTGGCCAGCAACGACCCACGCGTCCCAGGCTTTATTCATGGCGGCAAAATCGTTTTTGTCTGCCAAAAATAGGGTGGCATCAAGAATACGTGACTTGTTGCTGCCTTGTTTTTCCAGCACCGCATCAATTTGCGCCAGCGTATTTGCCGTCTGCTCAAAGGCGTCTGCATCCAGATTTTCCGGCACGCCGGTGTAATACAGCGTGTTGTTGTGGATTACCACGTCGGACCAACGCGCTTCGGCATCAATGCGCACAATCGTCATAAATCATTCCTCATTTACGTTTTTTCATAATAGCTTTGGGTTGCGCCAAGACTGCCATAATGTTGTGCCCACGTCACCTCTTCAACTGGCGAAAGACCCGCTGGCCTGACATAATCCCTGTTCAAATGAACAGGGGGCAGTGTGACGGACGATTTTGCAGCAGACGGTCAGTTGGCTAAAGCGATACCGGGTTTTAAACCGCGAGAACCACAGCGGCAGATGGCCATCGCCGTCAGTCATGCCATCGAAAAATCACAACCGCTGGTGGTAGAAGCCGGAACCGGAACGGGTAAAACCTACGCTTATCTTGCCCCAGCGCTGCGTGCCGGAAAGAAGGTCATTGTCTCCACGGGCTCGAAGGCGTTACAGGATCAGCTATACAGCCGCGACCTCCCGACCGTCGCTAAAGCACTGAAGTTCACCGGTAAACTGGCGCTGCTGAAAGGGCGTTCAAACTATCTGTGCCTTGAGCGTCTTGAACAGCAGGCGCTGGCGGGTGGCGACTTGCCGGTACAAACGTTAAGCGACGTCATTCTGCTGCGCTCCTGGTCAAATCAAACCCTTGATGGGGACATCAGCACCTGCGTCAGCGTGGCGGAAGACTCTCAGGCCTGGCCGCTGGTGACCAGCACTAATGACAACTGTCTGGGCAGCGACTGCCCGCTGTATAAAGAGTGTTTTGTCGTTAAAGCGCGTAAAAAAGCGATGAATGCGGATGTCGTCGTGGTTAACCATCATCTGTTTCTCGCCGATATGGTGGTAAAAGAGAGCGGGTTTGGCGAACTGATCCCGGAAGCTGATGTGATGATCTTCGATGAAGCGCATCAGTTACCGGATATCGCCAGCCAGTACTTTGGTCAATCGCTCTCCAGTCGCCAGCTGTTAGACCTGGCGAAAGACATCACCATTGCCTATCGCACCGAGCTGAAAGACACTCAGCAGCTGCAAAAGTGCGCCGATCGCCTTGCACAAAGCGCTCAGGACTTCCGCTTGCAGCTTGGTGAGCCGGGCTATCGCGGAAACCTGCGGGAACTGCTGGTCGACCAGCGCGTACAGCGCGCGTTTTTGCTGCTCGATGACACGCTGGAGCTGTGTTATGACGTGGCGAAGCTGTCCCTCGGGCGTTCGGCGTTGCTGGATGCCGCGTTTGAGCGCGCCACGCTTTATCGTGCGCGTCTGAAGCGCCTGAAAGAGATCAACCAGCCAGGCTTCAGCTACTGGTATGAATGCACCTCCCGCCATTTTACCCTCGCGCTGACACCGCTTACGGTGGCGGATAAATTCAAAGAAGTGATGGAACAAAAGCCGGGCTGCTGGATTTTTACTTCCGCGACGCTGTCGGTAAACGATGACCTTCATCATTTCACTGCACGACTGGGTATTGAAGATGCCGAGTCGATGCTGCTGCCAAGCCCATTTGATTACACGCGCCAGGCGCTGCTGTGCGTACCGCGTAATCTCCCGCAAACCAACCAGCCGGGGGCTGCACGCCAGTTAGCATCCATGCTGCGACCTGTTATCGAAGCGAACAACGGTCGCTGTTTTATGCTGTGCACTTCGCACGCGATGATGCGCGATCTGGCGGAGCAATTCCGCGCTACCATGACGCTTCCCGTACTGCTGCAGGGCGAAACCAGCAAAGGACAACTGCTACAGCAGTTTGTCAGCGCAGGTAATGCGCTACTGGTTGCCACCAGCAGCTTCTGGGAGGGCGTGGACGTGCGCGGCGATACGCTGTCGCTGGTGATAATCGATAAACTGCCATTTACCTCGCCGGACGACCCGCTGTTAAAAGCCCGAATGGAGGATTGTCGACTGCGCGGCGGCGATCCGTTTGAAGACGTCCAGTTGCCGGATGCGGTAATCACCCTGAAGCAGGGTGTAGGGCGTCTGATACGTGATGCTGACGATCGCGGCGTGCTGGTGATTTGCGACAATCGTCTGGTTATGCGGCCATACGGCGCCACCTTCCTGGCGAGTCTTCCTCCTGCGCCGCGGACGCGTGACATCGCTCGCGCGGTTCGCTTTCTTGCCATACCAACGACTGAGTAATTTGTTACGGAGTGTGGTAAGATGCGCGCCAAATTTATTGATCTGATCACAAACACCCATGCGAATTCTGGCTATCGATACCGCCACAGAGGCGTGCTCTGTTGCCCTGTGGAATGACGGTACTATCAAGGCTCTCTTTGAGCTTTGCCCACGAGAACACACCCAACGAATTTTACCGATGGTTCAGGAAATCCTGGCCGCTGGCGATCTCACGTTAACCGATATCGACGCCCTGGCGTTTGGTCGCGGTCCCGGCAGTTTCACCGGCGTGCGTATCGGTATTGGCATTGCTCAGGGGCTGGCGTTAGGCGCAAACTTACCGATGATCGGCGTCTCCACCCTGGCTACCATGGCGCAGGGCGCCTGGCGTAAGTCGGGCGCGACTCGCGTGCTGGCGGCGATTGACGCGCGAATGGGCGAAGTCTACTGGGCCGAATACCAGCGTGATGACAACGGTAACTGGCACGGTGAAGAAACCGAAGCGGTGTTAACCCCCGAGCAGGTACATGAGCGTTTATTGCAGCTGTCTGGCGACTGGGTGACGGTCGGGACGGGCTGGCCGGCATGGCCTGAGCTTGGTAAAGACAGCGGGCTGACGCTCAGCGATGGTGACGTGCTGCTTCCAGCGGCTGAAGACATGCTGCCCGTCGCCACGCAAATGCTGGCTGCGGGTGAGACCGTAGCGGTCGAACACGCTGAACCGGTTTATTTACGTAACACCGTGGCGTGGAAGAAACTTCCCGGTAAAGAATGAATCTTAGTAGTAGAACCCCGGCTAAGACGTACAGTCGTCAGTGCACAGCATTGTGAACAGGCCGGGGCAGAAGCTAAGAAAAGGGAGTCACAATATGGCGGTGCAAAAGCAGTTATTGAAAGGTGTGTTGGCGGGGGCCTTAGCGTTAATGCTTAGCGGCTGCGTCACCATCCCGGATGCGATTAAAGGTTCGAGCCCGATGCCGCAGCAGGATCTGGTGCGGGTGATGAATGCGCCGCAGCTGTATGTCGGACAGGAAGCGCGTTTCGGCGGCAAAGTGGTGGATATTCAGAACCAGCAGGGAAAATCCCGTCTGGAAATTGCCACCGTTCCGCTCGATAGCGGTGCACGCCCCGTGCTGGGTGAAGCCTCTCGTGGGCGGATATATGCTGATGTAAATGGCTTCCTTGACCCGGTGGACTTTCGCGGGCAACTGGTCACCGTCGTCGGCCCGATAAGCGGTACAGTGGACGGAAAAATCGGTAATACGCCGTATAAATTCATGCTGATGCAGGTAACTGGTTATAAACGCTGGCATATTACTCAGCAGATTGTCATGCCGCCTCAGCCTATCGACCCCTGGTTCTACGGTGCGCGTGGCTGGCCTTACGGTGGCTACGGCGGATGGGGCTGGTACAATCCCGGCCCGGCACAGGTTCAGACCATAGTAACAGAGTAACTCTTTGTTTTAATGGTAAAAGAAACAGCGGCTCGTCCGCTGTTTCTGCATTAACGTGGATATAAGAAAAATAAATAGTGACGTGCTTCGCAACCTTGTCGTTGTGTAATAAACAAACTGGTACGCTGAGTTAATATTATGTTAACAGTTTGTTTATTGCCTGGGGTTGTGATGACGACGAATACGCATTTTAGAGGTGATGTATTGAAAAAGGTTTGGCTTAACCGTTATCCCGCTGGTGTTCCTGCGGAGATCAATCCTGACCGTTATCAATCCCTGGTGGAACTCTTTGAACACTCAGTAAGACGGTATGCCGATCAGCCTGCGTTTGTAAACATGGGGGAGGTGATGACCTTCCGCAAGCTTGAAGAGCGTAGCCGTGCGTTTGCCGCATATTTGCAACAGGGGCTCGGGCTGAAAAAGGGCGATCGCGTCGCGCTGATGATGCCGAATCTGCTGCAATATCCGGTCGCACTGTTTGGGATTTTACGTGCCGGCATGATCGTCGTGAACGTGAACCCGTTGTATACGCCTCGCGAGCTGGAACATCAGCTCAACGACAGCGGCGCGTCGGCGATTGTCATCGTATCTAACTTTGCTCATACGCTGGAAAAGGTGGTCGACAAAACGTCGGTGCAACACGTGATCCTGACGCGTATGGGCGATCAGCTGTCTACCGCCAAAGGAACGCTGGTTAACTTTGTCGTGAAGTACATCAAGCGCCTGGTGCCGAAGTATCACCTGCCGGATGCCATCTCATTTCGCAGTGCGCTGCAAAACGGCTATCGCATGCAGTATGTGAAGCCCGAAGTGGTGTCGGAAGATTTGGCGTTTCTGCAATATACCGGCGGGACAACCGGCGTGGCGAAAGGCGCGATGCTCACGCACCGCAACATGCTGGCTAACCTGGAGCAGGTTAACGCCACCTACGGCCCATTGCTGCATCCGGGCAAAGAACTGGTGGTAACGGCTCTACCGCTGTATCACATTTTTGCGCTGACGATGAACTGCCTGCTGTTTATTGAGTTGGGTGGTCAAAACCTGCTGATTACTAACCCGCGTGATATTCCGGGGCTGGTAAAAGAGCTGGCGAAGTATCCGTTTACCGCGATGACCGGCGTCAATACGCTGTTTAACGCGCTGCTGAATAACAAAGAGTTTCAGCAACTGGACTTCTCGTCACTGCACCTTTCAGCAGGTGGCGGAATGCCGGTTCAACAGGCGGTAGCTGAACGTTGGGTGAAGCTTACGGGGCAGTATCTGCTGGAAGGCTATGGTCTGACGGAGTGCGCCCCGCTGGTGAGTGTCAACCCTCACGATATTGACTACCACAGCGGAAGTATCGGTTTACCGGTTCCCTCCACTGAGGTCAAGCTGGTGGACGACGACGACAACGAAGTGCCGCCGGGAGAACCGGGTGAGCTGTGTGTGAAAGGTCCACAGGTGATGCTGGGCTACTGGCAGCGACCAGACGCCACTGACGAAATCATCAAAGACGGCTGGCTGCACACCGGCGATATTGCGGTGATGGATGATGAAGGCTTCCTGCGTATTGTCGATCGTAAGAAAGATATGATCCTGGTGTCCGGCTTTAACGTCTACCCTAATGAAATTGAAGACGTGGTTATGCAACACCCTGGCGTGCAGGAAGTGGCTGCTGTTGGGGTTCCGTCCGGCAGCAGCGGTGAAGCGGTGAAAATTTTCGTGGTGAAGAAAGATGCCTCGTTAACCGATGACGCGCTGGTCACTTTCTGTCGTCGTCACCTGACGGGCTATAAAGTACCAAAGCTGGTGGAGTTTCGCGATGAGTTGCCGAAATCTAACGTTGGTAAAATTTTGCGACGAGAATTACGTGACGAAGCGCGTGCCAAAGTGGACAATAAAGGCTGAGCGTTAAGTCAGCCAGTAGAAAACGCCGGGAAATCCGGCGTTTTTTTTGGCGCAAACCTAAGAGAGCACGATTTGAATTATCAAATGATCACCACGGACGACGCGTTGGCCACGCTGTGCGAAGCCGTCCGTGAATTTCCGGCGATAGCCCTGGATACAGAATTTGTTCGCACGCGTACCTATTATCCGCAGTTGGGGCTGATCCAGCTGTTTGATGGCAAACACGTTGCTCTGATTGATCCGCAGGGGATCACCGACTGGTCGCCGCTGCGCGATATTCTGCGTGATACTGCCATCACCAAATTCCTGCATGCAGGTAGCGAAGATCTGGAAGTGTTTCTCAACGCTTTTGGCGAACTGCCGCAGCCGTTGATTGATACACAAATTCTGGCTGCTTTTTGCGGTCGTCCGATGTCGTGGGGGTTTGCCGCGATGGTGGAAGAGTTTACGGGGGTGGCGCTGGACAAAAGCGAATCCCGCACCGACTGGCTGGCCAGACCGCTGACCGAGCGTCAGTGTGAGTACGCGGCGGCTGATGTCTGGTATCTATTACCGATCACCACAAAACTGATGGTTGAAACTGAAGCCAGCGGCTGGCTGCCAGCCGCACTGGACGAATGTCGCTTAATGCAGCAGCGTCGCCAGGAGGTTCTGGCGCCTGAAGACGCATGGCGCGATATCACTAACGCCTGGCAGTTGCGTACTCGTCAGTTGGCCTGCCTGCAACTGCTTGCCGACTGGCGACTGCGTAAAGCGCGTGAGCGCGATCTGGCGGTGAACTTTGTGGTGCGTGAAGAACACCTGTGGGCGGTCGCTCGTTATATGCCAGGGAGTCTGGGTGAACTGGACAGCCTCGGCCTTTCCGGTAGTGAAATTCGCTTCCACGGCAAAACGCTGATTTCTCTGGTAGAAAAAGCGCAGGCTTTACCGGAAGAATCACTGCCACAGCCGCTGCTGAATTTGATGGATATGCCTGGATACCGCAAAGCGTTTAAAGCTATTAAGGCGCTGGTTGCCGAGGTAAGTACTGAGCATAATCTTAGCGTCGAACTGCTGGCTTCACGCCGTCAAATCAACCAGCTACTCAACTGGCACTGGAAATTAAAGCCGCAGCAGACCCTGCCGGAGTTGGTTTCCGGTTGGCGTGGCGAACTGATGTCCGATCGTCTCAACGCGCTGCTGCAGGAATATCCGCAGTAAGTCACCAGGCTCGCCGGGTTGCGCCATTGCTAACCCGGCCTGCGCAACGCTACAAATCAAGCACCAGGCGCTTACCTTTGGCGCGTGAGCAGCAAATAAGCATGCTTTGCTGGCTGGCTTTTTCGTCGTCGCTGAAATACTGATCGCGGTGATCCGCTTCCCCTTCAAGAATCGTCGTTTCACAGGTGCCGCAAACACCTTCCCGGCACAGGCACTCAACGCGCGCGGCTTTGTTATTTTCGATAACCTGCAAAATGGTCATCTCTTCCGGGACCACAAACTCGCGTCCGGAACGCGCCAGAATCAGGGTAAAGGCATCACCGCTTTTATCTTCCAGCGCAAATTGTTCGAAATGTAGCGTATTGCTGTCCAGTCTATGGAGGGAAGCCGCTTCTCTGACGGCATCGTTGAGCACTGCTGGACCGCAGGTGTAAATATGTGTTCCGGGTTCGACATCGGCCAGCAGGCGAGATAAATCAAGGCGGGTCCCTGCGCTTGACAGATGCAGATGAATACGATCGACGCTGGGGTGTTGCAGAAGTTCGTCATAAAACGCGCAGTTGTCCTGACTGGGAGAGCAATAATGCAGTTGCCATTGCGCCTTAGAGTGTTCCAGTTCCGGGATATGCGATAAAAACGGTGTGATGCCGATACCTCCGGCAATCAACAGATGTTGTTGTGCCTGAGGGGCGAGGGCGAACAGATTGTTTGGTGTGGAGATCGTGAGCGTGTCGCCGGGTTTCACGTTTTGATGCAGATATCGTGAGCCGCCTTTGGATGCTTCCTCCAGTCGTACGGCGATTTGCCAGGCGCTCGTATCAAAGGGGGAACTCATCAGCGAGTAAGCATTGCTGTACAGATTCTCGCCATCGCGCATCTGCACGATAATATGGCTGCCACCCTGAAACGCGGGCAACGGCTCGCCTGATGTCGCCGTTAAAGTAAAGCGTTTTACCTGCGCGGTAATCGTCTCAATCCGGCTGACCCGGACTTCTTGCATTTGATAATCAGACATTGCGGCACTCCCTAAAAAATCTGTCCGGCGCGGCTTAACGATGCGCCGGAACCTGTCGTTACAGCCTCTGGTTATTCCTGAAACACCTGCGCGACCAGATTATGGAAATGGGCAATGCCATGTTCGGAGATACCGCTGCCGCTGGTGTCGGCCATAATGCGGCCCTGACCGCGATACCCGCGCGATTTCAACCCTTTTTGGACGCTTTCAACCAGACGTAAATCTTCAGGGCGGAAGACGTTGCGATACCATTCGATCAGTTGTTTCTGCTCTTCGGTCAGTTCTTCGTTGGTGAAGTAGATGTCATAGTTTTGCAGCGTAGTTTCTGCATCCACTGGAAATTCGTAGATAACGGTCATCATGCCTTTGATTGGCGTAACGTTGAGCATGGTGCACGGCCACAGCCAGAAACCGTGGAAGGCGGCATCAACACCCTCTTCGAACTTAAATGACTGCTCTGACGGTTTGGCGAAACCGTATTGTAGCGTCCAGTTGCCGTGCATAGTATGCCAGTAACGATCAACCTGAACCGAGTCGGAAAAACCAGGGTGAGCCGGGCCGCAGTGGTAGCACTCCAGATAGTTATCGACAATATTCTTCCAGTTGGCTGGAGTTCGGGTCGTAAAGCGCGCCGCCAGCTTCAGGTCATGCACATCAGGGCAGGCTTCGATAACTTTGTCTGCAAGACCTGGGAGTTGTTCTTCTACGCTGCCCGCGTTCGGATCCATGTTGATAAACACGAATCCGGCATATTCTTCCAGCCGTACCGGGGTGAGATGTGCTTTCTCACTGTCGAAGTTGGCAACGTTTTCGCAGTTACGTGCATGCGCCAGGTTACCGTCAAGCTTGAATGCCCAGGCGTGGTAAGGGCAGGTAATCACATTTTTCGCTTTCCCTTCGCCGCTCAACAGTTGATGACCACGATGCGGGCAAACGTTGTAGAACGCGCGCAACACGTTATCGCGACCACGTACCAGCACGATGTTCTCGCCAATCACTTCCCGGGTTACATAATCATTGGGTTTCGCCAGTTCGCTACTGTGGGCTACACAAATCCAGCTCTTAGCGAACACTTTCTCCTGCTCGTGCTCGAAGGCCTGATGGTCGGTATAGAACCGGGCAGGAATAGTCCAGGCGTCCTGCGGGTTGGCACAGAAATTTTGCGGCAGAATAAACTCAGGGCTCAGATTGCTCATTGGAATACCTTTAATTTGTGAGTAAGAGGATTTTTTACTGGCGCTTAATTGTCGCCTTTGAGTAATGTCCCGGCCGGTGGTGCGACGGGGACGTCCACTGGCGTTTCGGGGAGATGACCTTCAATTTGATGTGCAGGAACGTGGGCATAGTCCTGCCGTACCCAGCGAAGAAAACCGCCAACCTTCACCAACAGAATGGCGAGGAAGGGAAGTGCGGTCAGAACCACCGTGGTCTTCATGGTTTCCAGGGACGCGCCGGTGAACAAAATCGATAATGGGATCAGGGTGATGACCACGCACCAGAACAGACGTAAGCTACGCTGCGGATCTTCCCCTTCCTGCAGGTTACGCGTGCTGGTGGCCGCCATGGTGTAGGCGACGGCATCCATATGCGAGGCGAGAAAAATAATCATGATCGCCAGATACGCCACCAGGAACAGTTTCCCGGCAGGCAACGACATCAACACTTGCTGTACGGCTGTTTCGCCGCCTAACGTGGCCATAACCTGCGGTACGTCGATCACACCGTTCACAAATTGGTGAATGGAGTAGCTTTCCATCACGCCAAAGAAGAACCAGCAGCCAACGGTACTACCCAGGATTAACGCCCAGATAACCTCTTTGATTTTGCGACCACGGGATACGCGAGTGACAAACATTGCCACGCCAGGGGTGTAGGAGATCCACCACAGCCAATAGAACACCGTCCAGTTGCGGGTGAACTCACCGTTGCCGAGCGGGTCGGTGAACAGACTCATCTGCAAAAAGTTTTGTGTCGTCAGACCGATGGCGTTAATGATGTTGTTGGTGATGAACTCGGTCGGGCCGACAATCAGCACCAGCAGCGGCAGTAAAAACGCCCCCCAGCCGACCATTTTGCTCAGACGTTGCAAGCCGTTGTTGATGCCAATCCAGGAGCTCAGACAGAAAATGCCGCCAGAGAACAGGATAACAAACGCCTGTACTGTGAAGTTATCCGGTAAACCCGTGAGAGCAGATAAACCACGGGTAAAGGTGGCGGCGGTGACAACCAGAGAGATGGTTAACGCGCCAACTGTGGCGATCAGGAACATCAAATCAACCAGCCGGCCCCAGACGCCCTGCGGATGCACGCCGGTGATAGCGGCGATTATTCCGGACAGGCTCAGCCCTTTGTTTTTCCGCACATGAAAGTGGTAGGCCATGGTTAATGAAGCCAGCGTATAGGTCGCCCAGGCGCTGATTCCCCAATGGAAAAAAGAGTAGGGTAAGCTGTATTCCAGCGCTTTTTGCGAGTGCGGAGCGATATTCAGACCTGGGGTCTGGTAATAATAGGCCCACTCAGCAACGCCCCAATAGAGCGTGGAGGAACCTAGTCCGGCACAAATAAACATAAACAGCCAGGACAGCGTGCTGTATTCCGCTTTTCCTTCTCCCAGACGAATGTTGCCGTATTTGCTGGTGGCCAGCCAGACGACCAGACCCATCGCCATCAGAACGAGGATCTGCACGGCGGAACCCAGCATCCGGGTAACGCCGTTAAAAAGGGTATTTGCGACTTGTGCAGACTGCTGAGGGAAGAGACTAAGTGTGGCGGCGATGAAAAGAATAGCCACCAGACTGATGGCTATCAGCGGCATGTCTTTTTTCTTAACGTTGCTCAACATGGGATCTCCTGGGCACAGTTGCCCGCGTATGGCATTAGCCTGTCGTTGTTATCATGCTGTAGGGAATCAGTGATCTTGTATTTAACAATTTTATTATTTGTTCTTTACATGAATTAAACAATTGCTCGATGCGTGAAGCAATAAAACACAGAACGGAAATAATAAAAGGTGAATTGGCGCAGGTTATTGGTGCCATAAAAAGCATAAAAAAGCCGCGTCAGTGACGCGGCTCATATTCCGTGGTTTGACCTCTAACGCAATGCCCGAGAGATGGCCTCACCAACCTGTTGCGTGGTGGCAGTGCCTTTCATATCCGGTGTTTTCGGGCCGCTGGCAATAACCTGCTCAATTGCCGCCAGAATACCGTCGTGGGCGGCTTTATAGTTAGCATCACCGTTGCCAAGGAAATCGAGCATCATGGCGCCAGCCCAGATAGTCGCTATAGGGTTGGCGATGTTCTTGCCGTAGATATCGGGGGCCGAACCGTGTACTGGCTCGAACAGAGACGGGAAGGTGCGTTCCGGGTTTAAGTTGGCTGAAGGCGCAATGCCAATCGTTCCGGTACAGGCTGGACCGAGATCGGAAAGGATGTCGCCAAACAGGTTGGAGGCAACCACCACGTCAAAACGCTCCGGCTGCATCACAAAGCGGGCGCAGAGTATATCAATATGCTGTTTATCCCAACGGATCTCGGGATAGTGAGCCGCCATTGCTTCCACGCGCTCGTCCCAGTACGGCATGCTGATGGCAAGTCCATTGGATTTGGTCGCCGAGGTCAGGGTTTTGCGCGGGCGGTTTTGCGCCAGCTCGAAAGCGTAACGCAAAATTCGATCCACACCGCGACGGGTGAAGACCGACTCCTGGATAACCACTTCGTGTTCTGTACCTTCGCTTACGCGTCCGCCGAGTGAAGAGTATTCTCCCTCGGTGTTCTCGCGCACCACATAGAAATCAATGTCACCTGGCTGCTTGCCTGCCAGCGGGCAAGGTACGCCTGGAAACAGGCGTACCGGGCGCAGGTTGACATACTGGTCGAATTCGCGGCGAAACTTAAGCAGTGAACCCCATAATGAGATGTGGTCCGGTACGGTTTCCGGCCAGCCAACGGCACCAAAATAGATAGCATCGAAGGATTGTAACTGCTTATGCCAGTCATCCGGCATCATCTTTCCGTGATGGGCGTAGTACTCGCAGCTGGCCCATTCCATTTGCTCAAAGCTGAGTGACAACCCCCAACGCTCGGCGGCTGCCTGCAACACCTGAATGCCTTCAGGCAGGACTTCTTTACCAATGCCATCTCCGGGGATAGCGGCAATACGACAGGTTTTCTTCATAGCAGCTCTCACTTGTACGCCATCAAAATTGACTTTCCCCGTATCCTATAATTGACTGATTAATAGTTAATCCCCCTAACTGGTGAAACATAAAACACAGATCATGAATAATCTGCCGCTGCTAAATGATTTACGCGTCTTTATGCTGGTTGCCCGTCGTGCGGGATTTGCCGCCGTTGCCGAAGAGCTGGGCGTATCTCCGGCTTTTATCAGTAAGCGCGTTGCCCTGTTGGAGCAAACGCTGAACGTGGTGCTGTTGCACCGAACAACGCGGCGCGTAACCATCACGGAAGAGGGGGAGCGGATCTACGAATGGGCACAGCGGATCCTGCAGGATGTCGATCAGATGATGGACGAGCTGTCCGATGCCAGGCAGATCCCGCAGGGGATGCTACGAATTATCAGTAGCTTTGGTTTTGGCCGCCGGGTGGTCGCTCCGGCGCTGTCTGCGCTGGCAAAAGAGTACCCGCAGTTAGAACTGAGGTTCGATGTTGAAGACCGTCTGGTAGATATGGTCAATGAGGGCGTCGATCTCGATATTCGTATCGGGGATGATATCGCGCCGAACCTGATTGCCCGCAAGCTGGCGACTAACTATCGTATTCTGTGCGCCTCGCCGGAGTTTGTGGCGCAGCATGGAGTGCCGAAACAACTGAACGATCTTTCTACTTTTCCCTGCCTGGTTATTAAAGAACGCGACCATCCGTTTGGTATCTGGCAAATGCGTAATAAAGAGGGCGCACACTCAATAAAGGTTACGGGGCCGCTGTCGTCTAACCATGGCGAAGTGGTACATCAATGGTGTCTGGATGGGCAGGGAATTGCTTTGCGTTCGTGGTGGGACGTTTGCGACAACATTGCCAGCGGACATCTGGTGCATATATTGCCTGAGTATTATCAACCCGCCAATATATGGGCTGTTTATGTCTCCCGGCTGGCGACGTCGGCAAAAATCCGTATTACGGTTGAGTATTTGCGCCGCTATTTTGCCGAAAACTACCCAAAGTTTACTTTGGAATAAATGCTCGATAGGTTAGTCAGAGACAGAAAATAAAAAAGGCAGAATAATCTGCCTTTTTCGTAACCATGATTTAGCGACAAAAGAGCTTATTTAGACTCTTCTGCTTCAGGTAATGTCACGTTAAGTTCGAGGATCGAAATATCGCCGTCTTTTTGTTCAAGTTGTACCGTGACCATTTCGGGATCAATTTGTACATACTTACAGATAACGTCGAGAATATCCTTACGCAGCTGCGGTAAATAATGTGGCTCGGCGTCACTACGACGACGTTCCGCAACAATAATCTGCAGTCGCTCTTTAGCGATGTTCGCTGTGCTCTTTTTCCGCGAGAGAAAAAAATCCAGTAATGCCATAACTTATCCTCCGAACAGGCGTTTGAGGAAACCTTTCTTCTCTTCTTCAATGAAGCGGAAAGGACGTTCTTCTCCCAACAGACGGTCTACGGTATCAGCATAGGCTTTACCGGCATCAGCATTGATGTCGAGAATAACCGGCTCACCCTGGTTAGACGCGCGTAGGACTGACTGATCTTCAGGAATCACGCCAACCAGCTTGATTCGCAGAATTTCCAGTACGTCTTCCATGCTCAGCATGTCACCTTTATTAACGCGGCCAGGGTTGTAGCGCGTCAGCAACAAATGCTCTTTAATTGGATCTTCACCGTTTTCCGCGCGACGAGATTTCGACGCCAGAATACCCAGTATACGGTCAGAGTCACGTACAGAGGAGACTTCCGGGTTGGTGGTAATAATCGCTTCATCGGCAAAATACAGGGCCATCAGCGCACCGGTTTCAATACCCGCCGGAGAGTCGCAGACGATGAAGTCGAATTCCATCGTTTTCAGATCGTCCAGAACTTTCGCGACGCCTTCACGCGTCAGCGCGTCTTTATCGCGAGTTTGTGAGGCCGGAAGAATAAAGAGATTTTCGGTACGCTTATCTTTGATTAGCGCCTGATTTAACGACGCATCGCCCTGAATAACGTTGACGAAGTCGTAAACGACGCGGCGTTCACAACCCATAATCAGATCGAGATTACGCAGGCCGATATCAAAATCAATAACGACAGTTTTCTTTCCCTTCTGGGCCAAACCTGTAGCGATGGCCGCGCTGGAGGTGGTTTTGCCAACGCCCCCTTTACCCGAAGTAACAACAATAATGCGTGCCATAGAAATTCCTTGTTAAAAAGGGATCAATTCAACGGTTGAACTGTCAAAGCGTTCTCTGCTAATTGCAGACGTGCCGCTTTGCCATAAAATTCTGCTGGGATTTTATCACTCAGCCAATAAACACCTGCGATAGACACCAGTTCTGCCGTCAGATGGGTACAAAAAATTTGCGCTTCCCGGTCACCGCTTGCGCCTGCCAACGCACGGCCTCTCATCATTCCATAAACATGAATATTGCCATCAGCGATAAGCTCTGCGCCTGCACTGACGTGGCTTGTAACAATCAGATCACATTGTGGTGCATAAATGCGCTGACCGGAACGAACCGGCACATTTATTAATCGTGTTTTTGTGATGGGAGTAACGTTTTGTGGCGGAGCGACGGGAGCCGGGGCCTCAACGGGCGCAGGACGAATAGCTTTTTCTTTACCTTCAGTCAGTAAAGGAAGACCCATTTCGTCGATTTCTGCCTTGAGTCTGGCATCTTTGCATCCGCTAACGCCGATAATGCGCAATCCGGTAGACGCGACAACCTTCTGCAGCGCTGACCAGTTTACCGGGCTTTCAAGACCACTCACGTTAACCACTACGGGAGCATGTTTTAAAAAAGCAGGTGCCTGCGCGATTTTGTCTTCCAACGCCTGACGAATAACCTCGGGTTCTGCTTCATGTAAATGAACCACTGATAAGGTGAAGCTACTGCCTTTAAGCTCGATTGGCGTGTTTGACATCCTGGCCTTACTCAATTTGCTATTTATCATCCCCAGCGCGGGGTGATATTCCGAAGACTATAAGGCATGTTATAGTCAGTATTATATTGAGGCAAGCCACCATTCCGTGAATTCAGAGTAAAAGATATGTTTTGTGTGATCTACCGAAGCAGTAAACGTGACCAGACCTATTTATATGTCGAAAAAAAAGACGATTTCTCGCGAGTTCCTGAAGAACTGATGAAAGGATTTGGTCAGCCGACGCTGGCAATGATGTTGCCGCTTGATGGCCGTAAAAAGCTGGTTAATGCCGATCTGGAAAAAGTAAAACAGGCACTCACCGAGCAGGGCTATTATTTACAAATACCACCGCCGCCAGAAGATTTACTTAAACAGCATCTGGCCGCGACGAAACAAAATACACCAGACGATAAACGTTAAACTGCATCCGGCAGCAGCACGCCCCATCGATGCAGTACCTGAAATTGATAACTACGTTAGGGGAAAGTAATGTATCAACATCATAACTGGCATGGTGCTCTGCTGGATTATCCGGTGAGTAAGGTGGTTTGCGTAGGGAGTAACTATGCCAACCATATTAAAGAGATGGGTGGAACGCCTCCGGAAGAACCGGTGCTGTTTATTAAACCGGAAACCGCGCTGTGCGATTTACGCCAGCCGCTGGTGATCCCATCTGATATGGGTTCGGTTCACCATGAAGTTGAGCTGGCTGTTTTGATTGGCGCGACCCTACGTCAGGCGACGGAAGAACATGTGCGCAAAGCCATTGCGGGCTATGGCGTCGCGTTGGATCTGACCCTGCGTGATATTCAGGGCAAAATGAAGAAGGCGGGGCAACCGTGGGAAAAAGCGAAGGGCTTTGATAACTCTTGCCCGCTGTCAGGGTTTATTCCGGTGGCGGAATTTAATGGTGATCCTCAGGATACGATGCTCGGGTTAACGGTTAACGGTGAGCAGCGCCAGCACGGCACCACGGCGGATATGATCCATCAAATCGTGCCTTTGATTGCCTATATGAGTCGTTTCTTTACCCTCAAAGCGGGCGATGTTGTGTTGACGGGGACGCCAGCAGGAGTTGGGCCGTTAAACAGCGGTGATGAACTGGCTATCAGTTTTCATGGTCAAACGCTGACGACACGCGTGCTGTAATCTCTTCTTGCCGCCTTTTCGGGCGGCAAAACTTGCATCAGCGTGCCAGACTGGTTATAAGGTGCAGCTTTATTGCAATAGCGGATACCCTGATGAGCGACATACCTTTCTGGCAAAGTAAAACCCTGGATGAAATGACCGATGCCGAGTGGGAGTCATTATGTGACGGGTGTGGTCAATGCTGCCTGCATAAGCTGATGGATGAAGACACCGACGAAATCTATTTTACTAACGTCGCGTGTAAGCAGCTCAATATCAAAACCTGTCAGTGCCGTAATTACGAACGCCGATTCGAGTACGAGCCTGACTGTATCAAACTGACGCGCGATAATCTGCCCACCTTTGAATGGCTGCCGATGACCTGTGCGTATCGTCTGCTAGCGGAAGGTAAAGGGCTGCCGGAGTGGCATCCACTGCTGACGGGATCAAAAGCGGCGATGCACGGTGAACGTATTTCAGTACGTCATATTGCAGTGAAAGAATCGGAAGTGCGTGACTGGCAGGATCATATTTTGAACAAACCTTCATGGGCGGACTAACGCCATGAGGTTAAAGGGGTTTGTTTCTACTCGTTTTGAGCATGGGGCATCTGCGGGGCATTCCCTCCAAAATTAGCGTTCAATATTGCCAGTTGGTTGTCGTTGTTGTCTGTCATCCATTTACCGTAAACGCTGTAAACCATCTGCGCTGACGTATGCCCCATCTGAGCTGCAATGAAGTTTGGGTTAGCTCCTGCGCTTAATGCCCAGCAAGCATATGTGTGTCGAGACTCATATGACTTACGGTGCGGAATGCCGCTCCTTCTTAATATGTTGTTCCACGTTCCTGAGAATGACCCGGGTGAGTACCATTCACCTCCTTTACCATTCCTTGCTGTTAGCCTGGGAACAAAAACGAATGTGCATTCATCCCGGCGAGTTCTGCCAAACTCTCTGAGGTGAACGTCTATCTGATGTTGCCTCCCCATCCTGGTATAAGCCATCTGGCTTTTTAGCGCCTCGATAGCAGGAGTGGTGAGGTTGATTGTCCGGTTCCCGCTTTCTGTTTTTGGCGGTGTGAAGTGGTCTGAAATAGCAAGGTTTCTGCTGATCCGAATAGTCCAGTTCTTGGTGTCGATATCCTCCCATGCCAGTGCGCATATCTCGCCGTGTCGCATGCCTGTATTAAACGCAAGCTTCCACAGGTTCCGTATCTGTTCGCATGGGCACTTTTCAAGAAAGCGATGATACTCATCACGAGTAAATGGTGACGGATCTGACTTCGATTTTTTTAGCGGGGTAACGGAAGCGAATGGTGATTTGCTTATGTACCCATTCAGTACCGCAAAATCAAACATTCCCTTCATGCAGGTAACGTAGACGTTAACCGTCCTTACCGTCCTTCCTTTCTTCGCTGACCTGTTCTTCTGGTGCGCGCCACATATCTGGTATCCAGCCGAAGAGCTGACATTTCTAGACCCTCATATTGCCCACACGCCGTGGGCTTTTTTATTCAGGCCGCAGACAATCAATCAAAGACGCCACGTAGCTATCAGTGTCTGACGGCCTCCCACACTACAAACACAGCACCCCGTTCCTTCGGAGGTGATATGGCAAAACGTATGAATGACGAACACAAAATTGTAGGCCTGTCCTGGCTAGTTCTGCTCGGCATTGCATGCTGGGGCGGTTTGGTTCGCTACCTGATTGACGTTAAGCAGAATAAAGCAACGTGGAGCTGGATTAACGCTCTCGCGCAGATCGCTGTCTCCGGCTTTACCGGCCTGATTGGTGGATTGATAAGCGTGGAGAGCGGCCTGAGTTTTCACATGATTCTGGTCACGTCCGGCATTAGCGGAGCGATGGGATCGGTGGCTCTTACTTATTTCTGGGAACGCCTGACGGGTATGAAGAATGCAAACCAATAACTTTAAATTCTCCCAGCGCAGCGAGACAAGCCTGAAAGGCGTCAATCCTGATCTGGTAAGAGTGATCCGCCGAGCTCTTGAATTGACCCCGGTCGACTTCATCGTTATCGAAGGGCTGAGAACGCAAGCCAGACAGAAAGAACTAGTTGCCACTGGAAAGTCACAGACGATGAACAGCCGCCACCTGAGCTGTCATGCTGTCGATATTATCCCGGTAAACACCACCTGGAAGATTGAGGAGTTCAAACCTCTGCTCAAAGAGGTTAAACAGGCTGCTGATGAACAAGGCCTGAAACTACGCTTTGGCATCAACTGGAAGAATGACCCATCGCTGCCGATTGAAACAAAATTCATCGACGCGCCTCACGTTGAGATCCCAGCATGAACATCAGCATGAAGTCGCTGATTGTGCCGGGTGTAATTCTCCTGCTGGTTCTGGCGTCATGGCTCTCATATGCTAGCTACAAAGGCGAGAAGAAGCGTGCTGATGATGCCGAGCAGTCTGTAGCCAGCGCTGTGACTATTACCGATAACGTCCTGCGCACCATCAAAATCACCAACATCGTTCTGGAAACCAACCAGTATGCCAAACAGCAGATCGCACTGGAGTCACTGAGAGCCCAGGCAGATATCAAAGTGGCTGTTGCGGATGATGATTGCGCTCATCGGTCTGTGCCTGCTGCAGCTGCTGACCGGCTGCGGCAATACGCGGACAGTTTACGTACCGGTTCCAGAGGTACCGTTGCCAGCAAACCTGACTACTGAAACGCCACAGCCAGTCATTCCCGACCCGCTGACCTACGGGGCCAGTTTGGATCTGAATGTCAGCCTGCTGTCGACTCTGGGTCAGTGCAATCTGGATAAGGCGGGGATTAGAAGTATTGAAGAACGCCGCAGTGCTTTGCAATTAGTAAGCAAATAAGATGAACGATGTCGTTGATGCTGCCTGAAAAGTGGCAACACATAAATAGCAATATACTTTTTTTCATGTGGACTCCAATAAGAATTTTGCAAGATGATTCTTGCTTTCTTGAGTAGCCACTAATTCACTTGAAGCCCTTTCCCAGCAGCGCCCGACTAATAATTTTATGCAACGGCATTACAGAAGATCTTCAATGATGGGCTTCGATATTCTTTAGAGCTGAAAATAGTGTTATTATTCCTCTATATATTTCATGGAGCTGAATATGACTACTTCAGATGTGATTACGCTATCCGGTGTGATTGTTTCGTCTGTATCAGCCGCTGCGTCAGTTGCTACGCTTCTTATCGCAAAATCTGCGCTTAGTACTTGGAAGGCCCAGGAAATTCTCAAATCCAAGAAGGATTTTAAGCTAGCATTACTTGAAATGAAGTTTGTTGTCCTTTGGTTACCTGAAACCATCAACGTCGGGCATCTAATGCTTGGGCGAGATTTGTTGTATGGAACACAAGGTGAAGCTAGGGAACAATTAGTTGATAAGCAGATTAAAGCATTTGAAGGATATGCACGGGAGTTTGAAAAGTTTGAGGACGCGATGCAAAAATGTGCTCGGTTGTGGTTTGCTAGCGAAGGCCTATTCAAAGGAACAAATGTTGAGCATTTGTGGGAAGGAATTTACAAAGCGTATAATGAGTACACTCAGGGACGTCAGAATCAGAAATTTTTTATTTCAGCGTTGGACTCTTTGTTAGTTATTGATATGTACTTTGAGCCCTCGACATAGTTACTAAATCTGAATCTTCACAGTGACTAAGCAAGTAGGCTATCTGTAGCACTACATAAAAGGACAGTGTTCAAATTAGTGAAGTGAAGGGTAATATTATCTCCATTAATGAGGAAGGAGGTAGTATATGCAGACTGATCTGGACTATTTGAAGGGAATGTTGGGGGTCTTTATTAAGGCTGATGACCCATTGATAGCTGCTACTGATCTTAAAGAGGCTGGATACGAAATAAGCAGCCCAAAGGGGTTGTTTCATTACTACCAATTGATTGAGAGGGGTTACATAAGTAACCACTTTCTTGAAATTGGGGATCCTAAGAAACTAGGACTTGTAATTGGTATTAATGGAATTAAAGACTGGCCAGCAAACATAAGACTTACATCATCCGGCCAAGAGTTCGCCGAAACTCTTCAACAAAAGGATGTTTTTGAGAAACTCAAGACTATAAGCGATCAACCATTATCGGTCTTGAAGGATGTAGGTGTAGAGCTTCTAAAATCCTACACCAAAAAGAAATTTGGTCTTTCAGATTGACCGCCTCCGGGCGGTTTTTTATTGCCATCACCATGGGTAGACTCATCGTAATGGCAGTATCCTCTACAAAGGATAATGTTCGCAATATCCCCACAAGCGGATAAAGAGGCTCTCAATGTTCGACATCTACCAAATCACGCTTACCACCCAAACAGGCGAAACCTTCACGGGCAAGATGTCACGACGTCAGCCTGGGCTGGTTAATGGCTTTGTGCCGCTGGCGACCGAAACAGGACAGTGGTTGTATTTCGCTCCGGCCGATGTAAAGCGCGTGGAGTTCATGCCAGTACCAGCAAAGCAGACCGAACAGACGGAAGAACAAGCAACGGAGTAACGAATGAGCAAACCGGACTGGGAGGCCATCGAGACGGCGTACCGGGCCGGAGTGATGTCCCTCCGAGAAATAGCATCACAACACGGTATCAGCGAAGGCGCTATCCGTAAGCGAGCCAAGCGTGACGACTGGTCTCGTGACCTGAATGCGAAAGTGAAAGAACGCGCTGACGATCTGGTACGCAAAGCAGAGGTACGCAAACAGGTACGCAGTGAAGTAACTTTTAACGATCGCGTACTCATTGAGGCGACGGCTGAGGTAATTGCCAATGTCCGCATGGAGCATCGCGGCGATATTAAGCGAGCCAGGCAGATAACCAATGCCCTGTTTGATGAGTTGGGGGCAGAGTGCGCAGACGTGGCCGCACTGGAGAAACTTGGAGAGTTGATGTTCGACCCTGACGACAAAGGTCAGGACAAGCTCAATGAGATTTACCACAAGGTCATCAGCATGCCAGAGCGCATTAAGTCGGTTAAGGCACTGAGCGACGCGCTGAAGAATCTGATCGGACTTGAGCGCCAGGCCTACGATATCGACGGGCCGGAAGGCGACAACTCTGTTAAGCAACTGTCTGACCTGATGGATTCTCTGTCTCAGGGGGCGTAATGAAACCTGAGCACATCAAGCTGCTGTCCGACAAAGACTGGCGGCTGAACAATCTTTACTGGATCACCGATAAAGAGGGTAAGCCAACGTGGTTCAGGATGATGCCTGAGCAACGGGAGTACTTCGAGGGGATCCACACCCGCAACATTATCCTTAAAGCTCGTCAGCTCGGTTTTACCACTGAGGTGTGCATCATCCAGCTCGACGCGGCTCTGTTCGAGTCAGCGAAGTGCGCCCTGATAGCTCACACGCTAAATGACGCAAAGCGACTGTTTCGCGAAAAGGTGAAGTACGCATACGACAAGCTGCCGGTAGAGATAAAGGCGGCCAACCCGGCCAGAAACGACTCTTCCGGCGAGCTCGTCTTTAAGAAGGGCGGATCACTCTACGTCAGCACGTCATTTCGTGGTGGCACGCTGCGCTACCTGCACGTTTCCGAGTTCGGGAAGATATGCGCCAAGTATCCAGACAAAGCCCGTGAGATCGTCACTGGTGCGTTTGAGGCGGTATCGACTGGATGCTTCGCTACAATCGAGAGCACGGCAGAGGGCCGGGCGGGTTACTTCTTCGATTACTGCCAGACGGCAGAGAAGGCGTTGCTCCAGGGTAAGCCACTTTCAGCGCTGGACTGGAAGTTTTTCTTCTTCTCCTGGTGGAAGAACCCGCAGTACGCAATCGACCCGGTCGAATCGTTGCCGGTGCGCCTGCTTGAGTACTTCGCTGAAATGGAAGCGAAGCACGGCGTGGTAGTCAATGAACGCCAGAAGGCCTGGTATTACGCCAAAGAGAAAACGCTCGACGATGACATGAAGCGCGAATACCCGACCATTCCGGCCGAGGCGTTCCAGCAGTCTGTTGAGGGCGCGTATTACGCCAAACAGTTCCGCTGGCTCTACACCAACAAGCGGATCGGCCAAATCCCGGATAACTCACACCTCCAGGTCCATACGTTCTGGGATATCGGCGTGGGCGACTCCACGGCTATCTGGTTCGTTCGTGAGGTTGGGAACGAGTTCCACATCATCGACTACTACGAAAACTCTGGAGAGGGCTTACGGCACTACATGAAAGTGCTGAAAGACCGAGGTTATGAGTACGGCGAGCACTGGGGGCCGCACGACATCGAGAACCGCGAGTTTGCTGCTGATGCGAAGTCACGCAAAGAGTTGGCGCGCGAAGGTTACGAGATTGACGGACAGATGTATTCGATGAACTTCCGCGTTGTGCCGAAAGCCGGGATCGACACCGGCATTGAATCGGCCCGTGAAATCCTCCCGTCCTGCGTATTCGATGAAGAGAAATGTGCTGTTGGCATATCTCACCTCGAGGGCTACCGCAAAGAGTGGGACGACAAGCGCGGCTGCTGGAAAGATAAACCGCTTCACGATTTCACCTCGCACGGCGCTGACAGCTTCCGCTACTTTGCGGTAGCGAAGAACAACCACAAGCAGGTCGGCGCAATCTTCTTCACATAAGGATAACTCAGTGAGTAACACTACAGAAATGCAAGTCCTCGCTGGACTCATTGTGAACAGCCTTAACGAGGTTGGCCGCGCACGCCAGTTGTATGCATCAGGGCTTGGAAAATCCGGCAACACAAAGCGTCACCACCTTTGGTGCGAATTTGGTTACCCGGAGCGACTCGACTTCGATCACTTCTACAACATGTATGAGCGTAACGGTGCGGCGTTCGGCGCGGTGCATAAATTGCTCGATGCATGCTGGACAGATACCCCGGTAATCGTCGACGGCGATGAGACGAAGAAGTCCAAAAAGTCGACGCCGTGGGAAAAGAAAGTCACCAAGCTCATGAAGAAACATTGGGCGAAAGTGAAGGATGCGGATCGGCGAAATCTGGTTGGGCATTATTCAGCACTTATCCTTCAGTTCGCAGACAGCAAAGAATGGTGGGAGCCCGTCGACCGCAGTGTAATGCGAAACACACGTGAGCGTGGCCTGGTCAAGATGATCCCCGCATGGGAAGCGCAGGTTAAACCCGGTGAGCTTGAGCAGGACCAAAAGTCGCCAGACTATGGCATGCCGAAGTTCTACTATTTCCAGGAGCAGCAGGTCGGCGATAACGGAAACATAGCGGGGCCGATGCGGTCGATTAAGATCCACCCTGAACGCATCATCATGTTCTGCGAGGGCTCAGAAGACGAGACTTCACTGGCTGGAATTCCTTTCTTGCGTGCTGGTTATAACGACCTGCTCGACATGGCAAAGACCTCCGGTGGTAGCGCCGAGGGCTTCCTGAAAAACGCCAGCAGGCAACTCGGCATTAACATGTCGAAGGATACAAACCTCAAGACTATTGTCGATGAAGCCAAGAAAGCAGGATATTCAGGTCTTGCCGAAGCTCTGAACGCCGCCATCCAGAAGCTCAACTCAGGCACAGATTCCGCGCTGGTGACGCAGGACGGTGAGGCTAAGGTGCTTTCTGTGGCCGCTGCTGACCCGAGCCCAACCTGGACGGTCAGTGCAAATCAGTTCTCTTCATCCGTACAGATACCTTTCACCATTATTTTTGGTCAGCAGACGGGCCGCCTGGCGTCGGATCAAGATAAAAACGACTTTGCGAAGCGTTGTAATGGACGTCGTGGTGGATTCCAGACTGGCCGTGTAACCGCTGTTATTGAGCGACTGTGGACTGTGGAGGTTATCGAACCACCTAAATCTGGCGAAATCACGTTAACCTGGTCTGATCTACTCGCTCCAAGCGAGAAAGAGAAGATTGCCAACATGAAGGAAATGGCTGCGGTGGCGAAGGATACCCAGCAAGCCTATGGCACACCTGCTATTGATGAGAACGAGGTCAGGGAGGCGGGAGAACTTGAGCCTCGTGAGGATGTTAAGCCGCCTGACCCAAATAAAAAGGTAACGACCGATGATCCTCTTTCCGATGACACCGGAGCAAAAGACGAAAGTCGGGACACCGGTAGTTCCGCGCAGCAAGGTTGACCCGACCCGATCAGCAAAGCAGGTAACCGCGATGTTCCGGGATATCGAGGATCGGTATCTCGGCATCAAGCGAGCACTAAAGGCACTGTTCGACCAGCGTCTGACCGGGCGAGAGCGTGAGATCAACAGCCACAACTGGCACTTCCTTTGCCACGACCACGGCACGGATATGCGGCTATACCAGGTCAACGCCGGCAACTTCATCTATGACATGTCGGTGCAGGAACTGGCAGATCTGCTGGAAGCGGTGCAGGGCATTCTGGATGATTACCTGCTGGATGGAGGCGAGCAAAACCTTTGGGCGATGGATTACGTCGTCGCAGAAGCGCAGCGCGGCACGCTGGAGGCCTTCAACAACCTCTCGCAGCAGTCTCAGGTGTACGCCAGCCAGACAACGCTACAACAGCTCTTAAGCAGTCCCGGTCACCTTAATCAGGTGGCGGCTGCCAGGCTGACAACGTTCAGTGACTGGAAGGTCATCAGCGACACCGCCCGCGGCGATTTAACCAACATCATCACTGACGCGGTTGCGCGCGGCGTGAATCCTCGTGAGACTGCCAGCGTCATCAGTAAGCGCCTCGATGTGTCGATGTCGAAGGCTAAGAACATCGCGCAGACTGAGCAGGTCGGCGCGCTGCGACAGGCGCAATGGAACGAAACGGATTGGGCTGCCGACAGGTTGGGGCTAAATACCGGCCTTCTCCATCTTTCTGCGCTGAAGCCTACCACCAGGACAACGCACGCATTCTGGCATGGAAAGGTGAGGACCGTTCAGGCAGTGCGTGACTGGTATGCTGTCGATGGCAACAAATATCACTGCTATTGCAGCCAGATTCCGGTGCTGCTCAACGACGACGGCAGTATTTTCAATGAAGGCTTAAAGCAAAAGCTCACAAATGAAAGGATGTTATGGACAAAACATCATTGATATGATGATGTTATAATCCGTTAAATATTGAGAGTTTGTAAACAATGGAAGCGAAGAGTGTTAATTTCGAATGGAAGGAGTTGTTCAAAACTGACATTGCCATCCATTATCGAGTAATTTGTAAGATAGTGACCTCGAAAGGAATAGAAGTAACTGGAAGCGCGCAAGCAGTAATCAATAAAGCTCCGCAGATAACAACTAATCTATATAGTTTTGATGGCGCGCAGTTGGCTGAGCTATCTGCTTTTAATCACGCTAATCAGATGCTTTATAAGATTGCAGGTGAAAACATTCCTGATCATAGTACGTTAACTGGCATCGCGGCTATGAAAAAGTAGCATTGGGACTTACCCGCTCCGGCGGGTTTTTATTTTATTTGAAATTCACGAATGAGGGCGCTGCGTGACAGTCTATTGGTGCTGTGGTTGCGGGCGAACTGTGAGCTATCAATGCGTAACTGCGTTGGTGTATTTCCCATGGTGCTGTATGGCGCCTATGTTACGAAAAATCTAAACGAAGGCGCAATTTGTACTATTTCTTGCAAGGGAACGCTTCACTCAGAGCATCAACCGCCAAATCAGACGCGTTTTCAGCGCGGCGTTTAGGATACTGCTTCAAGTACTGATATACGACGTCAGATATTTGATTCAGGTTAAGTTGATTACTGGCACAAAATATTACACCGCTACCCAGATCATAAACTCCTGACACGTAGCCGTAGTACATGTTCGCATCGCTGATATCAGAACCCATTGTTCTATTTTCTCTGACTCGCATCAAGGATTCGCCCCAGGCAAAAAGCTGATTTCCAGTGTAAAAATTAGCCTGCGCGTCCTGCACACCGAATAAACCGATTGTGCCAATTATCAAGGCCTTTTTAATCATCATCTCACTCCTTTATTGAATAAACATAACTTAACGAGGATCTAGCATGAAACGCAACCGCGTTAATGTGCTGACCGTCGTCAACTCCGCTTCAAACATCACAACAGAAACCATCGACGACAAGCCACATATCGTGGTTCTCGGCATCACGCCTGTCGTTGACGATATCGTGATGAACCGGAAGTTGTACCCGGCAGCAGAAATCGAAAAGGCCTACAACACGCTTGAGCGTAATCCGATGCCGCTGGGTCACCCGAAGGTTGACGGCAAGCATGTATCTGCTCGCGATGTCCGGGCGGTGAATGAATATCACGTCGGCGCATGGCTGCAGAACGTAAGCCACAAAGACGGGAGGGTGACGGGCGATATGTACGTTAACCGCCAGTACGCCGAGTCAAGCGAGAAGGGCAAGCGCCTGATTAACCGCCTGGACGAGATGCTGTCCGGTACCAACTCCGACCCGATCCACATCTCCACCGGCCTACTGTATTCCGGCATCGCCGCCAATGGCGAATCGAAGGGTAAAAAGTACAACGAGATTGCCACAAACATGATGTTTGACCATGTGGCGGTGCTGCTTGATGAGCCGGGCGCCGGGACTCAGGAGGAGGGAGTGGGCATCTTCGTTAACTCTGAAGGTGATGAGCAACAGATTGAAGTTGCCCGCCTGGCTGATGGTATCGACTGCACCCGCGATGGCCTGCTCAACAAAACAAAATTCTTCTTCACCAATGCCTCTAACTTCTCATTCGACGACATCTCCCGCGCCATCAGCGACAAACTGCGCGAGGGGGACACCGAAGATAAGTGGCTTTGGCCTGAAACGGTGTGGCCGGACAGCTTCATCTACCGCAATGACACCAAATATCTGAAACAGAAGTACCTCATCGATGATGACGGCAAGGCCGTGTTCGTCGGCGAACCTGTAGAAGTCGTGCGCAAACCCACTGAGTACGAGATTAAAACCAACGGAGAGAACGATCCGATGAAAGAACTGATTATCAATGCGCTGCAAGCCGCTGGTAAGCCGACTGAAGGCAAGTCCGACGCCGAGCTGATGGACGCATACAACCAGATGAAGGCCGAAGAAGCCACCGCCAAGAAAAAAGGCGATGAAGAAATCGACCCGGAAACCGGCAAGCCCAAGAAAAAAGAGCAGGCCACCAATAACGAAGAGATGCCAGCGTGGGCGCAGAAACTTGCCGATCGCGTGGACGTCGTTTTCAACAGCCTGAACGCGAACGCCGATAAAGAGAAAGGCGAAAAGCGCGCGGCTGTGAAACTGGCGATGAACATGAGCGATGAAGAAGTCGCAGATCTGGACGGCAAGGCGCTCGACGCTATGTACGCCAAGTGCCAGACCTCTTTCGGCCTGAACGGTGCATTCCGCCAGGCTACCAACACCCAATCAGTCAGCGAAATGCCGGAGTAAAAAATGGCTAAAGACGGAAAACACGTAATTCACGCCGGTGGCGTATTCCCAAATCCGCTGCTCAACCGTGAAGGCCGCGCCACTGCGATTAAGCCTGGCACACTTGGCTTCTTCGATGCAGGGGTGTTCAAGGCCTCGGTCGATGGCAGCGAAACAGCGATTATCTACGTTGCTGACTTCGACTACCTGCGCTGCAA
The DNA here is from genome assembly GCF_030332785.1 of Citrobacter sp. Cpo069. Classification (NCBI taxonomy): domain Bacteria; kingdom Pseudomonadati; phylum Pseudomonadota; class Gammaproteobacteria; order Enterobacterales; family Enterobacteriaceae; genus Citrobacter; species Citrobacter sp. Cpo069. The sequence goes on along the minus strand of NZ_JAOWHD010000060.1, from coordinate 144,799 downwards.
AACGGTGGAAGACACCTTTGCAGTAGATGATCTGTTGGTTGGCATCCATCCCTTGCCTGGCATGTTCCTGAACGTACGTGCTGCTGCCGGGACCTATAAAAAAGGCGACGCTCTCTCAATCGCCAACGGCCAGGTAAAGAAATGGGCCACTGGCGAATCAGATCGCTGCTATTGCGACGAAGAGCGCTCAATCACCGCCGCTGCTGGCGATCTCATTCGCGTAGTGATTAAGTAAGGAGTCACTGAATGCTTGTTTATTCTAAATCGCTGGGCGAAAAGACCGGCAACCTGGCCGTGAACCAGTACCAGTTTGGTATGCTGACGCAGGAGCGTAATGCCGCACTGAACCATCAGGGCATTAACGTCATGCAGGAGATGGCCGATCGTCTCAATGCAGTCAATCAGTTGAATGGAATCAACGCCGTTCGCTCCCCTGCTGACCTGTACAAGGCCTTTGACCAGACCGTGCTGCGTCAATTCCAGCCGAACACTGAGTTCACCCTGTTCAACGACCTGATGCCGCTGTCTCGTTCGGTACGCATCAATCAGACCGTGTACGAATACGCTAAGTCTGGCGGCCGCATGTGGGCCCACACCTCCATGTCTGGTCAGATTGGCGCGGCGCTGGATGCTGTGCAGTACCAGTACGACGGAACGATGGTTCCGGTGCACGATACCGGCTTCAAGTTCCACTGGCGTGAGCCGCGCCTGAACAACCCGGACGCGTTCGACATCATCTCTGATGCTCAGTTCGAGTCCACCAACGAAGTTCGCCGCCAGTACGTGGATTACATCTACAACGGTTACCGCGACGCGGAAGGCAATTACATCAAGTTCGACGAGAAGACCTGGAAGGGCCTGAAGAACGACGAGCGTGTGGCGATGGTTGACCTTGGCGCATCTGGCCTGAATATCGACTTCACCAGCGCGTCGGCGACCGCTGAGCAGATCCGCAATGCGGCAATCAAGCTGCGCGACACGCTCAAACTGACCAACAACCAGTACGCCGAGCAGACCTGGTATGTGTCGAGCGCCATCATTTCTAACCTTGAGCGCTACTTCAGCGACAACTACCAGTCTGACACCATCTTGCAGGAGCTTCTGAAGTTGTCCGGTATTTCCGCGATTAAAGAAGATGCTCAACTGACCGGCAACCAGATCCTGATCGTTCCGCTGACTGCTGGTGTGATTGCACCGATTGTAGGCCAGGCGTTTGGCACCGTTGCCGATCCGCGTCCTTTCTACAATAGCGATTACATCTGGCGCACCTGGGGCGCGGCTGGCCTGATGGTTAAGACCGACATCAACAGCAAAAAATCAGTCATCTACGCACACAGCTAAGGGGTGAGATATGGCACTGGTTAAAGTGATTAGCGATAACCTTTTCTCCGGTGCCAATCTCCAGAAACTGGAGGTTGGTGCAAAGGTGGAAGTAAGCGAAGACACCGCGAAAAAGTGGAAAGCCGCTGGCCTGGTGGAAATCGTATCCGGTGGTGATCGCAATCTTGAAGTCGCCACTCCGGGCGATAATCCTGCAGAGCAGGCAGAGCAGGCAGAGCAGGCAGAGCAGGCAGAGCAGGCAGAGCAGGCAGAGCAGGCAGAGCAGGCAGAGCAGGTAGAGCAGGCAGAGCAGGCAGAGCAGGCAGAGCAGGCAGAGCAGGCAGAGCAGGCAGAGCAGGCAGACACCACCGCTAAATCGAAAAAGGCGAAATAACCATGGCTGACCCAATCACAGCGGCAGACGTGCAGGCGTTCCTCGGTGAATTGGGTTACTCCATTCCGGGCGCGCTGCTGGAGCCGATTCTCTGCGTGGTGAACAAGGTAATCCCGTGCCTCGATGGCGCAGGCTATGACGAGTGCACCGCGAAGTTGATCCTGATGTATGCGGCGGCGCTAATGGCGACATCGTCAGGCGCTCGACGCATCAAATCGCAAGGCGCGCCGTCTGGTGCGTCACGTTCATTCGATTATGGTGCCGACAGCATTACCTGGCTGCGTGATTCACTGGAGAAACTCGACACCAGTGGTTGCACCAGTGAGCTGCCAATCAGCGCGGGTAATTCTGTCGGGTTCTTTGCTGTCGTCGGGGGCTGCTGATGGAATGGCAACCGGTAACGGTGAGCAAGCCAAAAGCGTTGTCTCGCGTATGGGTGCAAACGGACACCGGGCGGGAGACTACCGGCTACGTGAAATCGGACGGTGAGTGGCATATCAACTGCCCGCGCATCCGGGCGACTGGCGCGAAGGTGCTGCGCTGGAAGGAGGGCTGATGTCATCGGTAGCGAACTGGAGCTATACCGCGACGGCGACCATCTGGCGAAAACTGGAAGGCAATGACGAATACGGCGATCCGCTGGGCTATTCCGAGCCTGAGCAAATCCTCTGTGATTACGAGGGCGGTCTCAGAGAGAAGTTAGCCAGCCTGGGCGCTGAAATCGTCGTGAAGAACACCGTCTGGACGGAGTTCGCGCTGGCGTCCGTGGGTGATTATCTGCTGATTGGTGTATCTACCGAGGCCGACCCGGTTGTAGCCGGTGCCGACGAGGTGCGGCAGGTTATCCGGTACGCTGACACGTTCGAGCGCCTAGCGGATGATTACGCCATCCTGACGGGAGTGTAGCCATGGGAATCAAGGTGAAAGGCATCAGCCAGGCGAAGAAGCACCTGAACGATGTCATTAACGACGTAAATGGGCGCAAAGTTATCCGCGCTTTGCAGTCTGCGATGATTCTTATCGGTGCCCGAGCGGCCTATTACACTCCGATCGACACGTCCACGCTGATTAACAGCCAGTTTCGGGAAATCGACGCTGGCGGCGTACTCATCACCGGTCGTATTGGTTACTCGGCTAACTATGCCGCGTACGTTCATGAGGCATCAGGCAAGCTGAAAGGCCAGCCGCGCGCGCACTTCGGTGTAACCAGCAATCGTTCGTCAGTCGGCCCGCAGAAACCGAAAGAATTCGGTGGCGGGACAGGAAAGGGCAACTACTGGGATCCGCATGGTGAACCGCAATTTCTGACCAAAGGCGCTAATGACGAGCGCGATAACGTTGACGCGGTGATGCGCAAGGAGCTTTCGCTATGACACCCATGATGCACGAGCGGGTGCGCAACATGTTCGGCGACGCAGGGCTAACTACCGGTTTCACGGTGCAGCAGCTGATGTACCACGACCCGGACGACCTGTCGAAGGCGGTCATGGTATTCAGGCCAAACGGCGGTTCGAATATTCGAACTGACCTCGGCTCTGAGTATCACGTCCTGGTCGACGTGGTCGGCGCAAAAGATAAGCGCAAAGACGCGCTCAGTGCTGTGCAGCGCATCGTCGATTACGTCCAGGCCAACCCCATGGCTGACGAGTGTGTCGGCTACATCCAGAACATGGGCGCAATACCCGCGCCGGTGCTCACAGAAGAAGGGCGAATAGTCTTCCGACTCCAGTTCGCCTGCACTTACGGCGAATAGCCATCCCAACCAAATAACCCGCTCCGGCGGGTTTTCTTTTATACGTCAAAGAGGAGTTTCACATGGCTAATTGCCAGAACTCGAACGAGCGCCTTTTCGGCGGTGCGGTCGTGCTGGAAGTCGCCGATGGCTGCCCGGATGTCAAACCACTTGAATCTGAGTGGAAGGCGCTGGCGGCTGGTACGTCGAAAGGCTTCGACTTCAACCCTAACTCGGTTACCTCTGATGCGGATGACGGCGGCGGCTATGTCGAGACCATCATCACCAACAGTGACTTCACGCTGAGCTTTGAAGGCGAGGTGCGTAAGAAGGACAAGCTGGATCAGTACGGTGTCGGCAAGTTCATCAAGTATTTCGCTGATGAGCTGAAGGCTAAGCGCCAGCCAGGTATCTGGGTGCGCATGGACTACGGTCCGATTGAATTCATCGGCTACATGAACATTAACGCGTTGAGTTCTGATGGTGGCACTAACGATATCGTCACGTTCTCTACTGAGTTCAAGGTCGGTGACGCGAGCACTATCGAAGTGAACGAAATCACTGCGGTAGCGGTGACTGGCGTTACGGTAATCCCGACAACCAGCACCGGCACGGCAGGTGGTACCAGCACCTTCACGGTGAATATCGCACCAACCGGCGCAACCAACAAAGACTTCACTGTAGCGACTACCGACGCCACCAAAGCAACGGCCACAGCAACTGGTTCAACCGTTACGGTAAACCGTGTGGCGACCGGCAGCGCGCAGATCATCATCAACACCGAAGACGGCAACTTTGTGGCTGCGCACACGGTTACCGTTACCTAACGGACATTCCAAAGGGCGGCGTGCTGCCCTTGATAATGACCGTTCACTGGAAGGCTTATGACCGCTTTAACCGATATTGGCGAACTCTCTATAAGCGACAGCCGCACCGGCGGGAAAGACTACCTGCTCCGGCCTTCATTTGAGGCTATGACCAGGATCGGCACTCCGGAAGAGATTGTGCAGACGTACGCCACCATCCACGGCAATGATGTTGCTCAGTTGATTGAGGTGTGCGCAGGCACACTGGGGAGCTTTCCTGAATGGCTGTCTCCTTCTTTCAATCGCGCAGCTGAGAAGCTGTTATCGACGTGCATGCTTGTGCTGCAGGCGTGCTGTGATGATGACCTGACGCCTATGATCGGCGAGTGGAAAGGGTGGCGGCACTGCGTCGTCTACCGCCCGGGACAAATGCCGAAGAACGACATCATCGTACTGGCGCAGCATCTCATGCAGCACGGTGTCGTCGGAAAGGCAAAGGTACGCCAGTTGCAGCGCCACGAGACTGGCGAGCGCACAACAGAGTTTAAAGCATTCGACTACATCAGCGCGGCGCGTAGCCACTTCGGCATGAACCGTGTCGAAGCCTCCCAGTTAACGATGACCGAATTTCAGATGCTGCTGTCGGCGAAGTATCCAGACCAGAAAGGATTTACGCGTGAAGAGTACGAAAGCATCGCCGACGAATACCTGGCAAAACAGGCTGCACGTAGAAAGAAAGCCCAATAAATTGGGCTCTATTTTAGAAAACCAACGTTAAATGCTCTCTACCAATCCGAGCTAAATCGCTGACGTTCATTGGTACTCGGCCCCTAACGTCGATTTTAATGTGACCACCGGCATTAGCTACGGTTCTTATTAAGTCAGAAATATTCATTGGAATTGGACAATCGGCAGTAATTTCTAAATGAACTCCAGTTCTGGCTATATCACTAATATTCATTGGTAACGGCATAAATCCTCCATTGTTTTAAAAACAGCAATCATTTCAGCACGTTCATTACTTCTCTATTGTGATGAACCTTAAGATTCAGCGAAATACCATCGTCAGTACTATTTGGAGAATGACATGGCAGGTGAAAAGAACGCCGGTAGCATCGTTTATGAAATCAGCGCCGACGTTGAGCCGCTGCTGCAGGGCGGGAAACAGGCCATTGATGCTCTGGATAAACTGGACACTGCTGCCCAGCAGTCCGGCAAAGGAATGGATAGCCTCGACCAAAGTACTTCGCAAACTGGTGCTGCATTCACCGAATTGGCTGGTTACGCTAACTCCATGGATAACCAACTGCGAAAGCTGAACACTAATGTGAGCGGCATTGCCCGGGCAATGGAAGAGGCGCGTAGTGGTACTGGTGGTGCAAGTAGCGAATTCAGTCGTGCTGAGTCTATTGTTGAGGCGCTTGGTAACCAACTCGCAGTGCTTGACGAAGCGCAGGAGAATGGCGCGCGTAGTGCCGCAGTTCTGGCTGCGCAGTTGCGTGCAGGGTCGAAAGCCACCGACGAAGAGAAGCAGAAAATCGGTGAGCTGACTGGTCGTCTGTATGACATGAAGACAGGCGTTGAAAATGGTGCAAAAGGTACTGGTAGCTGGAAAACCAGCATGCAGCAGGCCGGGTACCAGGTTCAGGACTTCATCGTGCAGGTGCAGGGTGGGCAGTCTGCGCTGGTGGCGTTCGCTCAGCAGGGCTCGCAACTCGCTGGTGCATTCGGTCCTGGTGGTGCAGTCGTTGGCGCCATAATAGCGCTTAGCTCTGTGCTGGCTGGCGTGCTAATTACTTCTCTGAATGGCGGTAAGAACGCCATGGATGCGCTGAAAGACGCAGCCGAAGCGATGGATAAGGTAATCACCATTTCCTCGCAAGGCGTGGCCGCACTTTCAGACAAATATGCCGCGCTGGCGCGTGTAAATGCTGACGTTGCAACACTGCTCCGTAATCAGGCGCTGCTGGAGTATAACCAGGCCATCTCAAAGATTCCGAAGGCCATTAGTGACGCGTCTGATGCTTTCATTACGTTAGGCGATCGCGCACTGGCGGCGGTAGGTGGGGCGTCTCCAAGCATCAAGAAATTTAACGATGAGCTTTCTGCGCTTGGTGTTACCACCACAGACTGGAGCCAGGCCATTCAGCAGGCCAACAGCCAGGGTCAATATGCCTCTGGTATTGTGAATTCGCTTTCCTCAACGGTGAGCACCCTTTCTTCTCGCCTGGGCATCAGCAAGCAGTCAGCGTTTGATCTGGCAAGAGAACTATCAGACCTTAGCAATAACCCGTCCCCGGAAGCACTTCAGGAACTGGCGAAAAAACTCCAGGAAATGAAGTCATCCTCAAAAGATGGTCAGTCAGCCATTGCTGAGTTGGCCGGTAAGCTTGTCGATCTGGCGAGAGAGGCGGCCAACGCGAAGATCAACGTCGACAGCCTCAACAAGTCCACTGACAACCTCACGGCCGGGCAGAAGAACATCATCAAGCAGTCTGAGCGAAACCTTGCTCTGTCCAAACTACAGGGCGAGGCCCGCGCGCGGCTGCAGGCGCAATACGCTGCCGAAGATGCCGGGTTTGCGAAGGATGATCCGCACGCTAAGCAGATGGAAGATGATGCTGCCGCTACGTACAAGAATACGCAGGCGCAGAAGACACTTCAGTCCGGGCAGAAAAAAGGCGCTTCCCAGGCGGATTCTATTGCTCAGAAACTAGCGAATCTGAAACAGCAGTCAGAACTTGCCGCCGACTCAACCAATAAGCTGAGTCGTGAACAGGCGATGCTCAATGCTGAGCAGTCTCTTGGAAAAGGAGCTACTCAAGCGCAGATCGCAGAGGCTCGCCAGTATGCTGCTGCAAAATGGGACACTGCCAACGCCATAAAGGCGCAGGCGGCTGCGGAGAAACTTCTCCCTGAGGCACGCGAGAACGCCAGTTACAGGCAGGATGTAGAGGATCTTAATACCGCTCTGGCTGCGAAGAAAATCAGCCAGGACCAGTTTAATCAGACATCCGAGAGATTGGAGGCTACTCACCAGGCAAACCTGGCAAAAATCCGCGCCCAGCAAGCGGTAACTCCACAGCAAGATGCGGTCGGTGGCGTTGACCCTGTTCAGCAACTGGCGAACGAGAACGCCCGCAAGCTAGCGCTCATTCAGGCATTCGAACAGCAGGGGCTTATCACTCATCAGAATGCACTTATGTTGCGCGCTACTGCTGACAGGGAGTACGAGCAGGCTCGCATTTCTGCGCAGTGGGAGATATGGAGAAATCAGAGCCTGGGCAATGAAATGCTCGCCGCTAGCTTTGAATCCCTTGCAGGCAATGCTTCCAATGCTTTCACAGGGATCCTGACCGGAAGCATGTCTGCTCAAGAGGCAATGCAATCTCTAGCAAGCAACGCGCTGAATAGCCTCATCAATGGCTTTGTGCAAATGGGTGTTGAGTGGGTTAAATCCGCGATCACTGGCAGCAGTGCGCAGATCGCCGCCACAGCGGCAACAACATCAGCGGCTGTCGCAGGAACGGCGACAACCACGGCAGCGAGCGTTTCATCTGCTGCGGCAACCACCGCGGCATGGACTCCAGCGGCTATCGTCGCATCTATTGGTTCTTTTGGTGGTGCGGCGGCCATTGGTATCGGTGCTGTCATAGCTGCAATGGCGATGGCTGGAGGAATTGCTGGTAAACGCAAGAACGGAGGCCCGGTATCAGCTGGCTCGATGTACCAAGTCGGCGAAAGTGGCATGCCTGAGATTTACCAAGCCAGCACCGGCAAGCAGTACATGATCCCCGGAGACAACGGCAAGGTCATCAGCAACAAAGACCTGGGCGGTGGAGGTGGTCAGATACAGGTTTCAATACAATTTAATGATTATTCTTACTGGAGTTAATAAAAGCTCGTTTACTAACACGCGATTTACTAATAATGGTGAAGGTGGATGCCGCATAGGTGGTAATAGCCGTAACATCGCATTTATGGGATGCTTGTTCGGAGAGGGTGGTATAGAAAACGATGGCCCAACTCAACAGCGTGGCATTAACATCGAAGATACAAGCACATCAATTGTTGTATTGAGCAGCACATTTAGTGGAAACACTGTCTCTAACATTGGTGGTTCATCTGGTACGTATCGCGCTTTTGCTAACTTTGGTGTTACTGACACTCCATCTTTGTTATATGGGACAACTGCTCAGAGGCCTGTCTCTCCAATTGTGCCAGTTGAATACTACGATACAACGCTAGGCCTTCCTGTTTGGTGGAACACAACAACATCTACATGGAAAAGAGCTGACGGTACGAATACATAAACTTAAAAAAGGCGCTTTTTAGCGCCTTTAAATTAAGATAATCTTTTAGCTATAGAATGACCTATGTTTATAAACGGTTTTTCTATTGCGTTATATATCAAGTAAGATAGGCTTATAGCAATTGTGATCGATGATATATAAATGGCAAGCGATCTATGTTCAGTGCTAACACCAATGATGGAACCGTAAAACTCAATAAACTGTATAACAGGAACATGGATAAGATAAAGTGAATATGATATCCCACCAAGAGCAACAAGTGATTTGTTGAATGAAATTATTTTATTACTTTCTAGAATGATAACACTTAAAACAATCAGAAATGCAATGTATGCGGATCGTGTCAATCCATGGCCTTCAGATACTCCATTAAGCCAAAAAACAAACATCATTCCAAGAGTGAAAACGCATAAGCTGTTAATAATAACATTATTCATTCTTTTGTGTCGAAGTAAAGGCATTGCCTCTGATATAATCATCCCTAAAATGAAATCGTATACTATAGGATTACCTATGAATCCTATGTGAGAAAATAACCCTGTTTTTGCAATATTGAATGATTGAGCGTCAATTACCACTGAGTGATTAAAGTAAAAAGAAAGAATTGTACTTATAACAATTAAAAAACATGATGTGATTAACGCTCTATATTTTATGCTTAATGACATGGATATTGCGAAAATAAAATAAAAATATATCTCGTACCCAAGTGACCATGAAACAATTAGCGTTCCCCACCCATAATATGGCGGTAGAGTTGAGCCATCTAAAGGGATGAGAAGAAATGATTTTATAATATTATTTATAGAAAAAACACCACCCCATGATACGCCTGTGTAAATATTGTGGTAAAAAAGAAAAACATAAACGCTTAATACTATTGCGTAAACAGGATAAATTCTAAAAAATCTCTTTACAAGAAATGAAGCGGTATTTCTTAAAGATGTTTTCGTAAAGTTTTTAGTTGAGTATGATATTATAAATCCGCTTATTATAAAAAACAATTCAACTCCAAATATAGCATTCGCGGTTATCCTGTCCATGAAAGAACCAGGATCTACTTGCCCGAAAAGACCTCTATTATGACCAATAGCTACAGCAAGAGCTGCAATTCCACGAAGAGCTTCTATTCCGTATAATTTATCTGTTTTCATCAAGTAATATAGTTAGTAGTTGATAAAATTGTTGCTGGAGTCTACCACCAAGAGCTTGGATGATCGACCAGTTAGTCGTTAAAGCCCACTCAGGTGGGCTTTTTGTCGCTTTCTTCTTTGGGTTTTGCGATTTTAGAGGTTTGATGAGGTTCCTCGTTTTCAGAAAGAATATCTCTCATCGGCTTGAGTCGCGCTAATGCCGGAAGTGTTGAAATGATACCTACGGCTGGGATAACACTGACACTTATCTCTCTTAGAGAGATGTTGCTAAATGAGTCAACAGGATAATTTTTGTTTAATGGCGTCAGCGTTATTGATTCAAGGCTCGGGGAATACTTCCTGAAGACTGTTCGTGGAGGCGGGGCATTGTGTAAATGCACTAAAACATAATCACCACCGCGCGCTGGAATGCTTGGATCTAATATGACAATTGTCCCTCTTGGGAAACTGTATTCGTTAGCTTCAGAGCTGGTCATTGAGTCATCTTCAATTCTTATGGCGAACGCAGAGATACCCACTTCAAATCCGATTGTGATGTGTTCTTTGATAAAGGCATCATCAAGTGAATTATCAATATATTGATAAACCAATCCAGGCTTCAGGATAGGAACTCGCCTGGAGTCAACATTAGTGACATGTTCACGATAGTTTCCAGAATCAAGACCGCCTGCAAGCCAGTCAGGACTAACCCCAAAAGCCTCAGCAAGCTTCATTAAAACCTTTAACCTTGGTCTGGATTCGCCAAGTTCATAGGCCGCAATCATTCTCTGAGCAACGCCTATTAAGCCAGCTAATTCATTTTGGGTTAGCCCTACCCGTGAACGGCAAATGAGCATTCTTTTTTTGAAATCATCATCAAACTTCATCAGAGAGACCCTGCTTGCATTAATAGCTCTAAAAACTTCTTTACAACTTCATTTTAAGAGATATGATGTAATTGTTGATACATAAAAGGTGGTTATATGATGAATAAAGACGTTAAGCAGGTCAACCCAATTCAGCTTAGGTTGCCAACAGAGAACAAAAACTGGATCGCAAGCAGTGCAGAAAAAACTATGCGCACCATGCACAGTGAAATTGTGTATCGCCTGAAATTGCTTCAGGAACTCGAGGAGAAGGGCGTTGTTACTATCCAGTAAAAATAGCGAAGCCCAGCAGTGCGCTAACACTAACCGGGCCTCTATGTCGGAAACCGTATGCAAGGAAACCAACATGAATATGGTAGCAAAATCAGATTACAACTTCCACGGTGTGAGTCTTTCTCCTGTTGATAAAGTTCCAGGTATCTGGCTGACATCAACAGATGTTGCAAAAGCTCTTGGTTATAAAAATACAAAGTCAATTACCAACTTGTTTAACCAGAATGCAGATGAGTTTTCTGACGGAATGACTCAGGTCATTGAATCAGTGACCTCAGGGAATTACCGCAAAAAGGTACGTGTATTTTCCCTGCGCGGCGCACACCTGATTGCGATGTTCGCCCGTACCGAGGTGGCCAAAGAATTCCGTCGCTGGGTTCTGGACATTCTGGATCATGAAGTGGAAATCAACATGCCGGTGATTAACGAACCGTCAATTCGAGAAACTCACGCCTACAACGTCAACGCATTGGCTAAGCACTATGAAGTCATGTACCAGGCATGGAAGAATCAAATTTACCCAGCATTACGAGCAATAGAATCACCACTTGCAACTCGTCTTTGTGATCGATTCAAGGATGGAGCAATTTTCATGATGTATGTGCAAAAGGGGGCTGAAAAGCAATTAGAGAAAGGGGAAGTAGCAAGGCTGTCATAAAAGAAAAGCCGATAGTTACGAGCTACCGGCTTCCATTGAAACTTGTCATAAGGGTCCAACCAATGACTTCATTAAATTTAGCAGTTCATGAACCAAATGTCGATCCCCAGCCGTTACCAGTTATTGAATGGAAGGGGTTGCGCGTTGTTACGACTGAAACGCTGGCCGCAGGTTATGGTTCTGATGAAGCTAACATTAGGAAAAACCTTTCGCGCAACGCCAGCCGCTTCATTGAGGGAATTCACATCTTCACCATCAAAGGCCAAGAACTGAAAGATTTGCGAGCGACTAATAGTCACGCACAAATTTCGAGCAAAGCCCGCTCCGTTGTTTTTTGGACCGAGAAGGGCGCTGCCCGCATGTCTAAGATTGTCGACACAGACGAAGCGTGGTCTTTCTTCGAGCGGCTGGAAGACTCATATTTCAGGCCAACTCCAGTGATTGGTATCCCGCTTACTTACGAAGCAGCCCTTGAAGACCTGCTGGTAAAAGTTAAGGAAAACCGCATCATCACAGAGCAGCGTGACCGAGCCGTGAAAGAGAAGGTTTGGATTGCTGAAAAACGTGAGGCAACGGCCATGGCTACAGCATCAGCAGCTGTTCGCGCCAAAAACAAGTTGGCCGAACGCGTAGGGGAGGGTAAGAACTTTGCCGCCATTATCCCGGTAGAAAAGAAGTTGGGTAAGAAGTTCAAATGGCAGCCGCTTCGTAAGTGGTGCCGTGAAAACGATGCCACGCTGCATGATGTAGATGACCCTAGATTTGGATCGGTTAAGTCTTGGCCTCGAGCCGCTTGGCTTGCTGTGTATGGCGTTGATTTACGCAAGATATTTTAATCAGCCGAATGTTCGGCCAATCTCCTGAGAATTCAGGACATCACAAACCTCGCTCCGGCGGGGGGGGTTATTTCCATGATAATGAAGCTACCTCATGAGACAAAAGTGGGACACACAAAGCTTTGTGTCGGCTTGAAAGGCTTGTGTTCTTCTGGTGGGAGATATGATGGGGCATGGATGGGGTATAAAACGGCACTCGTTATAAGGTGAACTTAGACGACTGATGCTTTCGACGACTCTGAACATCTGTTATTTGGTGCGCTCTTGGACGATCTTTGTCGATTATGAAAAATACATGGTCATAGAATGGCATACCTGATTCAGTTATTGTTCCCCGCGGGTCTACTTCGGAGCGCCCCACAGCACCAGTTAGTGGTCAACAATACTATGACACTCCAATAGGCCTTCCAATTTGGTGGAACATCACAACTTCTTCTTGGAGGCGGATTGACGGAACAACCACTTTAATAAAGATGCCCTCACAATATTGTTGAGGGCTTTTCATGCTTAAGTAGTTTTATTCAATGATGATTCTTTTATCTTGTTTATCAATTTTCTTGCTATTGCACTGGATGGCTTCTCTATTAGCTTATGCATAATTACAGCAACAGTTATAGAGATTGCTATAATAACAAAATACCTTCTCCATCCTGAGCTTTGTGTATAAACAAATAAAGCATTGGAATACCTGTCAGCTATGTTAATAGTTACTATATGCGAAATGTAAATAGAGTATGATATATTACCAAGATATACCAATGATCTTGGGTATGAAATCTTCCCAATAAAATCATAGTGAAGAATTGCAATGAAAAGGAATAGTGCACCTATTGCACCATGTGTTAGTCCATACCCATATCTAAACATTGATATGAATGCAGTAAATCCGAAGCATAAAAATATTGGGGCTAGAAGATTCATAGCTGAACATATTTTACCGTAATATTGTGAATTAAAAAATTCAGCAATAAGCATGCCGATTATAAAATCAAAAATTATAGGGTTTGACGCAAAAGCAAAAGCTGAAAAATGACCTCTATTTGTTACTGTTGCGCTTTGTGCATCAAGCGTTAATCCACCATTAAACCAAAGTTGCAATAAAAGTGAAGTAATTAATAAAATTGAAGAGCATGCTATAGTTCTGTATCTTGATGTTATTAATAGGGTTACGCTAAAAATAATGTAAAAATACACTTCGTATGTAATAGTCCACGCAGGAACTATTAAGCTGTATCCATAGAAAGGAGGCTTGTCATAAGGATTCAATGGAATTAAAAGAAAACTTTTTATTATATCATTGAATTTTATATAACCAATTGAATTGTGATTATCGTATATTACAACAAAGACTACGAACGCAATAAAACAAATATAATATACCGGGAATATTCTTAATATCCTTTTAATTGCAAAATCAGAAAATCTAACAATTCTGCTTGAAATATTTCCTTTTGTTGTATAAACCATAATGAACCCACTTATAAAGAAAAATAAATCAACAGCAAATGGTGAGTTTTGTGTAAGTATGTTTATAGCGCCGCTTATGCCTGCAAGGTTATTTATAATTATAGAATAGTGAGAAAATACAACAATCATTACGGCAAATGCCCGTAGACATTGCACCCCTTCTAGTTTTTTATTTTGTGATGTATTTAGATGTTCCAATTACATTCTCGCTATAAATAATACTTTAAGATTATAGTCATTGAGTTTACCACTAAGAGATTGGATGATCGACCAATTAGGCTCATTAACATATGCTCTTGAGGAAAAATTGAACATGTAAAAGCAGTATCACCTTGTGGGGGCGCATGTTTTTCAAAGGTGAGATGAAAGAGGGGGCGATGGGGCATGGATGGGGCAAAAAATTAGCGCAAAACAACTCAAAACCTCGGAAGGTGGTGATTCGTCTTGCGCTAACACTCTGCTTTACGACTGCTTTCTGCTCACTTCGACGCACTATAAATTAATAGTGCCGCCTATTCTGAACAAACCTTCATGGGCGGACTAAGCCGCCCATCGATTAGCAGGCGTTAAGGCTTAAGACTTTTTCGCCTGATACATCTCATCGCCATGGTTGTCATCTTCAACCCAGAAATTGATGTTGAATTGGGCGTCGTCGCTTAATTCAACGCGATGCCAGTACTGCGGCGGACTGGTCGCAAACTGACCGGCATTAATCACCACTTTTACTTCAGGCTCTTTTGCGTCTTCATTGGCAAAGCCGTAATACGTTACCGTACCTTCCATCACACAAAGCTGGCCAAAAACGCCTGCTGCAGTGTTATGGTGAGAAAGAAGTGCTGCCGGGACGTTGTCTTTCGTGAAGAAGGGAGTAGAGCGTTTAACTTTCCAGTTTGCCGGGATGCGTAAATGGGACATAAGACATCTCCTTGGTGTGGCATCTATAAGATGTATTTAATATACATCTTATAGATGCCAGCAGGCAATGAATTTAAGGCAAAAAAAACGCTCCCGAAGGAGCGTCTCTGTTAGCGACCGAAGAGATCACGTTTTTTCGGTTTGAACGGCTGTGCTATCACTACCAGCGCGGCGACCACCAGGTAGGCGGCGAAGATCCCCAACAGCCACTGCGGCATTTCCAGGGTTAAAAAAGACCACTGGCGCTCAGCACAGTCACCGGACGCTAAAAACACCTGCGGCAGCCATTTGTCCAGTGGCAGCCAGCTTGGGAAGCGTGCGGCAAAATCACAGGTCATAAACGGGGATGGGTGCAGCTGAATCATGGTGTGCTCATACGCTAACTGAAGTCCGCGCCAGGCACTGTAAATCCAGATTATCATCGCCACATAGCGCAGTGGTGTTTTTGGTGCGATAGCACCCACCAGCCCTGCACCCATCACGCCAAATAATGCGCTACGTTCGTAAATACACAACACGCAAGGTTTTAGCAGCATGACGTGCTGGAACCACAGCGCGACGAGCTCCAGCGCAAAGGCGGTTAACGCCAACAATAACCATGCTCCACGACCTCGGGAGCACTGGTTTAAAAATCGCAACATAATCATTTCCCTGCAACATGCGTAGAGACCGCAGTTTAAACCAATTCACTTTATGCGCCACTAGCGGGAATTGAAAATTTGCGTAATCGGATATTTATCATGCAAAAAGTCAAACCGGGCAGTGATTTGCCCGGTTAATTGTTATGAAAGTGTAGCTAACCAGCCCGTTTGGGTCATCCACTCGGTCACCGGAACTAGCGTGAACTCGACGCAAAGCAGGCCGACGAGCGTCAGGACGAGAGTATAAGGCAGGGCCATCCACACCATGCGACCATAAGAGAGGCGAATCAACGGCGCCAGTGCAGAGGTCAGCAGGAACAGGAATGCAGCCTGGCCGTTTGGCGTGGCCACCGAAGGCAGGTTGGTCCCGGTATTGATCGCCACCGCCAACAGCTCAAATTGGTTAAGGCTGATGGTCCCATGTTCCATCGCGGCTTTGGCTTCATTGATATAAATCGTACCAACAAAAACGTTATCAGAGATCGAAGACAGCAGGCCGTTGAAGAGATAAAACAGCGTCAGTTGTGCATGTTCAGACGACTGCAAAACAAACTGAATAATCGGTGAAAAGAGCTGTTGATCGATAATCACCGCGACAATAGAGAAGAACACGGTCAGCAGCGCGGTGAAGGGTAGCGACTCGGTAAAGGCTTTACCTATCGCATGTTCGTCGGTGACACCGGTCAACGAGGTTGCCAGAATGATGACCGACAAACCGATTAATCCGACTTCTGCCAGATGCAGGGCCAAAGCAACGACCAGCCAGACGCCAATAATCGCCTGGACAATCAGTTTGATTTTGTCCTGGCGGGTACGTTGTTGGCGGCTCTGATCGTCAAACTGTTGCAGGACATCACGGACGGTCTCCGGCAGCGTTTCGCCATAGCCAAACCAGCGCAATTTCTCGACCAGTACACAGGTTAACAGGCCGCAAATCAGTACCGGGACGGTAACTGGCGACATGCGCAGGAAGAAGTCGCCAAAATGCCAGCCAGCCGCTTTGGCAATAATCAGGTTTTGTGGCTCGCCCACCATGGTCATCACGCCGCCTAACGCCGTACCGACACCCGCGTGCATCATCAGGCTACGCAGAAAACCGCGGAACTGCTCAAGAACGACCTTATTGTGCTGATCGATATGGCTGTCATCGAGCATGTTGTTGTCTTCCGCGCGAGAAGAAGCAACGCGATGGTAGATACCATAAAAACCGACCGCAACGCTGATTACCACGGCAACGACGGTCAGCGCATCGAGGAACGCAGAGAGGAAAGCGGCTGCAACACAAAAAGACAGTGACAGCAGCGTCTTGGAGCGAATAGTGAGCAGCAGACGCGTGAAAATGAACAGTAATAACTGCTTCATAAAGTAGATGCCTGCCACCATAAACATCAGCAGCAATAACACCTCAAGGTTTGCGGCAACCTCTTCACGCACATGCGTGGCGCTGGTCATACCAATAATGACAGCTTCGATAGCCAACAGCCCGCCTGGCAGCAGTGGGTAGCATTTTAACGCCATCGCCAGCGTGAAAATGAACTCGGCCACCAGCAACCAGCCGGCGATAAAAGGGTTGATGAAAAAAATAATCGGGTTAACGACTAAGAAGACAAGCAGTGCAAGTTTGTACCAGTCTGGTGATTGACCTAAAAAATTGCGCCACATAGCGCGGCCCCATGATAGCTCCATGGTGATTTCCCTACCTTTAAAAATGAAATCATGTTTTTATGTTTGACCGCAAAGCTTAGCGGGAGGAGGGAGTACAGGCAAGCTATTCACGAGACTGGCAAGGTTGGCTGTACTGTAGCGTTATTTGGAAAATGAAGCCTTGATCCACTTTTTCTTCATTGCGTCAGCTATCAGCTAAGATACCCATCTGGTATGATGTGTGTAACTATGTTTTGCTGTGTAATGGAATTTTTACTATGGTCATTAAGGCGCAAAGCCCGGCTGGGTTCGCGGAAGAGTACATCATTGAAAGTATCTGGAATAACCGCTTCCCACCTGGCACTATTTTGCCCGCTGAACGTGAACTCTCCGAACTTATTGGGGTGACACGTACCACGCTACGCGAAGTATTGCAGCGGTTGGCGCGAGATGGCTGGTTGACCATTCAACACGGCAAACCGACGAAGGTGAATAACTTCTGGGAAACCTCCGGGCTGAATATTCTTGAAACGCTGGCGCGTCTCGATCACGAGAGTGTCCCGCAGTTGATTGATAATCTGCTGTCCGTGCGTACCAATATTTCGACGATCTTTGTTCGCACTGCGTTTCGCCAGCATCCTGATAAAGCACAGGAGGTTCTGGCGACGGCAAATCAGGTGGCCGACCACGCTGACGCATTTGCCGATCTGGACTATAACATTTTCCGCGGCCTGGCATTTGCCTCCGGCAATCCGATTTACGGTTTGATCCTCAACGGTATGAAAGGATTATATACCCGCATTGGTCGTCATTATTTTGCCAATCCGGAAGCGCGCGCGCTGGCGCTGAGCTTCTACCGTAAACTGTCAGAACTCTGCGAGCAGGGCGCTCATGAGCAGGTGTATGAAACGGTGCGTCGCTATGGTCACGACAGTGGCGAAATTTGGCATCGCATGCAAAAGAGCCTTCCGGGCGATTTGGCGATTCAGGGCCGTTAATTGCTCAAAGCCGGATGGCGACGCCAAAGCGTCTTATCCGGCCTACAATGTGTGCACTTCGTAGGCCGGTTTAGGTGTTTACACCGCCTCCGGTAATAAGATTTACAGACCGTTCATCCTTGGCGGGCAACGCTCCAACAGCTCCACGCTGCCATCTTCATTCTGTTGCTCCAGCATCACGTCAAAACCCCAAAGCCGGTGTACGTGCTTGAGCACTTCTTTGCGTCCTTTATCCAGCGGTGCGCGATTATGCGGAATATAGCGTAAGGTGAGCGAACGGTCGCCACGCAGATCGACATTCCAGATTTGAATATTCGGCTCCAGGTTGCTGAGGTTGTATTGCGACGACAACCTGTTGCGGATCTCACGATATCCTTCCTCGTTATGAATCGCAGAAATCTCCAGGTAGTTGTGACGATCGTCATCCAGCACGGTGAACAGACGGAAATCACGCATCACCTTTGGTGACAGGAACTGGCTGATAAAGCTCTCATCTTTGAAATCGCGCATCGCGAAATGCAAGGTTTCCAGCCAGTCGGAACCCGCTATGTCCGGGAACCAGTATTTGTCCTCCTCGGTCGGCGACTGACAAATACGTTTGATATCCTGGAACATGGCAAACCCCAGGGCATAAGGGTTTATCCCGCTATACCACGGGCTGTTGTAGGGCGGCTGAAATACCACATTGGTATGGCTATGCAGAAACTCCAGCATAAACCGTTCGGTGACTTTACCTTCATCATAAAGGTGGTTCAGGATGGTGTAATGCCAGAAAGTGGCCCAGCCCTCGTTCATCACCTGCGTCTGTTTCTGCGGATAAAAATACTGGCTGACCTTGCGTACAATGCGCAGGACTTCGCGTTGCCAGGACTCCAGCAGCGGGGCGTTCTTCTCCATGAAGTACAGCAGGTTCTCCTGTGGCTCAGAGGGATAACGCCGGGCTTCCGCCACGGTTTTCTCTTCCTCTTTCTTCGGCAGCGTGCGCCACAACATATTCACCTGGCTTTGCAGATACTCTTCACGGCTTTTCTGACGGGCTTTCTCTTCCTGTAAGGAAATTTTTTGCGGGCGTTTGTAACGGTCAACGCCGTAGTTCATCAGCGCATGGCAGGAGTCGAGCAGCTTTTCGACTTCATCCACGCCGTAACGCTCTTCACACTGGGTAATATAGTTTCGCGCGAAGATCAGGTAATCGACAATGGAACTGGCATCCGTCCAGCTTCGGAACAGGTAGTTGTTTTTGAAAAAGGAGTTGTGTCCGTAGCAGGCATGCGCCATCACCAGCGCCTGCATGGTGATGGTGTTCTCCTCCATCAGATACGCGATGCACGGATTGGAGTTGATAACGATCTCATAGGCCAGCCCCTGCTGACCATGCTTATACAAGCGCTCGGTTTCAATAAACTTTTTACCAAACGACCAGTGAGGATAGTTGATCGGCATCCCGACGCTGGAATAAGCGTCCATCATCTGTTCGGAGGTGATCACCTCGATTTGGTGCGGGTAGGTATCCAGTCTGTAGAGTTTCGCCACGCGGTCTATCTCTGCCAGATAGACATCCAGCAGATCAAACGTCCAGTCGGGTCCATCGCTTAACCGTGTGCTGTCCTTGTTCATGGAATCAATCGTAGCCATTCGCGCACCCTCATTGTTGGCGGCACTCTCTGTCTGGAGTACCTCATGTCAAGCATAGATCATGGTGTTAAAAAACGTGCTGCGGCAGAAATTTTTTCTTTGCGATTTCACGTTAGCGAGGCGTCGAAAAATGGCATGGCCGCAAAATTTTATGCTGGATAAAAATAACGCACAGCAGGAGATGCCAAAGCGGAGAGTCCCCAGCTATCACCGCTATATGTGAGGTAAGTCACCATAAAAAAGCCATATGTTGAATAATATTTTCAACTGAGTTATCAAGATGTAATTAGATGATTGTTCTTTTACTGTTAACGGAGTGGCTATGCGAGTTGTCATACTGGGAAGTGGTGTCGTTGGCGTGACCAGCGCCTGGTACTTAAGTCAGGCTGGACACGATGTCACCGTCATTGATCGTGAGCCCGGTCCGGCACTGGAAACCAGTGCGGCGAACGCGGGGCAAATCTCTCCAGGTTATGCAGCACCATGGGCGGCACCAG
The DNA here is from genome assembly GCF_030332785.1 of Citrobacter sp. Cpo069. Lineage (NCBI taxonomy): Bacteria > Pseudomonadati > Pseudomonadota > Gammaproteobacteria > Enterobacterales > Enterobacteriaceae > Citrobacter > Citrobacter sp. Cpo069. The sequence continues at coordinate 124,650 of NZ_JAOWHD010000060.1, read as the reverse complement.
GCGTACCGCTAAAAGCAATTAAGTGGATGTTTCAGCGCCACGCTCCGCTGGCCGTCCGTCTTGACGGAACCCAGTTCCAGTTGAAATGGATGTGGCAGATGCTGCGCAACTGCGACACCAGCCACTACATGGAAAACAAAGGACGCATGGTGCGACTGGCGGAATACAGCCGTGATTGCCTGAAAGCGCTGCGCGCTTCTACCGGTATCGAGTACGAAGGGCGCCAGGGCGGAACCCTGCAACTTTTCCGTACCGCTCAACAGTATGAGAACGCTACCCGCGACATCGCCGTGCTCGAAGACGCTGGCGTGCCATATCAACTGCTGGAAGCAAACCGTCTGGCGGAAGTCGAACCCGCACTGGCAGAAGTGGCGCACAAGCTGACCGGCGGTCTGCGTTTACCGAATGATGAAACCGGCGACTGCCAGCTGTTTACCCAGCGTCTGGCGCAGATGGCGGAGCAGGCGGGCGTTAAGTTTCGCTTTAACACCCCGGTCGATAAGCTGCTGAGCGATGGTGAGCAGATTTATGGCGTCCAGTGCGGCGAAGAGATAGTTAAAGCCGATGCTTATGTGATGGCGTTTGGTTCGTACTCCACGGCAATGCTGAAAGGGATCGTTGATATCCCGGTCTATCCGCTCAAAGGCTATTCGTTGACTATTCCGGTGGCGCAAGACGACGGTGCGCCGATTTCTACTATCCTTGATGAAACCTACAAAATCGCTATTACCCGCTTTGACAATCGTATTCGCGTTGGCGGCATGGCGGAGATTGTCGGCTTTAATACAGAACTGCTACAACCTCGTCGTGAAACGCTGGAAATGGTCGTACGCGATCTCTTCCCGCGCGGCGGTCATGTGGAGCAGGCAACCTTCTGGACCGGACTGCGTCCGATGACGCCGGACGGAACGCCGGTGGTGGGGCGCACCCGCTTTAAGAATCTGCTGCTCAATACCGGCCACGGCACGCTGGGTTGGACCATGGCCTGCGGCTCCGGTCAGCTGCTGAGCGATATCCTTTCTGGCCGCACGCCAGCCATACCTTATGACGATCTGAGCGTGGCGCGTTACAGTCCGGGGTTTACCCCCTCCCGTCCACGGCATTTACATGGCGCACATAACTGATAAGGACGTGAGATGACCCGCCCGATACTGGCCAGCATTGACCTGCAGGCGTTGAAACAAAATCTGACCATTACCCGCCAGGCCGCGCCGGACGCCCGCGTCTGGTCGGTGGTGAAAGCCAATGCGTATGGACACGGTATTGAACGCGTCTGGAATGCGCTGGGCACAACCGATGGTTTTGCCATGCTCAATCTTGAAGAGGCGATAACCCTACGCGAGCGCGGATGGAAAGGCCCGATACTCATGCTGGAGGGTTTTTTCCACGCCGAAGACCTGACGGTATATGACAATTATCGACTCACCACCTGTGTACACAGTAACTGGCAGCTAAAAGCATTGCAGAATGCGCGCCTGAAGGCGCCGCTCGATGTTTACCTGAAGGTGAATAGTGGTATGAACCGCCTTGGTTTTTTACCGGAAAGAGTTCCCACGGTCTGGCAACAGCTGCGGGCTATGCCCAACGTCGGCGAAATGACGCTGATGTCGCATTTTGCCGATGCAGAGCACCCGGAAGGTATCCAGGAGGCTATGGCGCGTATTGCGCAGGCGACTGAAGGGCTGGAGTGCAGACGGTCACTATCGAATTCGGCCGCCACGCTGTGGCACCCTGAAGCGCATTATGACTGGGTTCGTCCGGGCATTATTTTGTATGGTGCGTCGCCTTCGGGACAATGGCGGGACATCGCCAATACCGGCCTGAAGCCAGTGATGACGCTGAGCAGCGAGATAATCGGCATACAAACGCTGAAAGCTGGCGATCGGGTGGGCTACGGTGGACGTTACACTGCCAGCGGTGAGCAGCGCATTGGCATTGTAGCGACCGGCTATGCAGACGGTTATCCACGCCATGCGCCAAGCGGAACGCCTGTGCTGGTGGATGGTGTACGTACCGGGACGGTGGGGACAGTCTCAATGGATATGTTGGCGGTAGATCTGACACCGTGCCCGCAGGCAGGGATCGGGACGCCGGTAGAGCTGTGGGGCAAAGAGATTAAAATTGACGATGTGGCCACCGCCGCAGGTACGGTAGGCTACGAGTTAATGTGTTCTCTGGCGCTGCGCGTGCCAGTTGTGACGGTGTAACTTTATATAGCATTGCCTGATGCTGCTGCGTTTATCAGGTCTTCAGAGTCAGTGCATTTTGTAGGCCGGGTAAGGCGCAGCCGCCACCCGGCAAAACATCCGCTTTACTCATCCTCATCTTCAGCAACGCGAACACCGACCTTCAGCACTGCATTATCTTCCTTCTCGGCCACAGTCCAGATCATACCCGCGAATTCCACCTGGTCACCGACGACCGGCGCGGCACCAAGCAGATGCTGGACAATTTCACCCAGCGTTTGCTGCTTATCACGATACTCGGTGCCATCATCCAGGCCATAAATCAGTGCCACATCGGCATATTTTGCGCTGGCTTCAAGAATAAAATCACCGAAGAAGCGCTGGTCTAACGACACAGGTGGCGACTGGCTGAACAGCTTGCCAAGAGCCGGGAGATCGCGCTCGCGGCCAATAACACACAATACATCGCCTTCGCGAAGACGCGTACTGCCGGAGGGGTGAAACAGCACGTTGTCACGAAACAGGGCGGCTATTCGCGTTTCTTCCGGCATATGCAGGTCGCGCAATGTGGCGCCCACACACCACTTATCCGCGCTGAGCTGATAAACAAACTGCTCCCACGGGTTATCCGGATGAATATCCAGACCAATGCGCGACACGGGCCAGCCGACGGGAGGGACCACCACTTTGGCTTTTTTAGCAGCCCATGAAAGCGACGTTCCCTGAAACAGCAACGAGATAAGTACCACGAAGAACGCGACGTTAAAGAACAGGCGCGCGTTCTCCAGACCCGCCATCATTGGGAAGACGGCGAGGATGATGGGTACCGCACCGCGCAGACCCACCCAACTGATGAAAATGCGCTCGCGCAGATTGAAGCCGCGAAACGGCAGCAGTCCGGCGAAAACCGAAAGCGGGCGGGCAATGAATATCATCCACGCAGACAAAATCAGTGCCGGGATTGCGATAGGCAGCAGGTCGGATGGCGTAACCAGCAGTCCGAGCACCAGGAACATGGCGATTTGCGCCAGCCAGGCCAGACCGTCGAAGTTTTGCAGAATGCCAAACCGGTTGCGAATAGGGCGATTACCCAGCAGGAAACCACACAGATAAACCGCCAGAATACCGCTGCCTTCCAGCGCAGTGGTCAGGGCAAAAATCAGGATCCCACCGCTTAACGCCAATAGCGGATACAGTCCGGCAGGCAGCGAAATGCGGTTAATCATCTGCTGGAGCATATATCCACCGCCAAGACCGATAATGATGCCTAAGCCAAACTGCTGGATAATGTGCACCGCGAACATCCAGCTTAAACCGGTCTCGTGGTTTTGGATCATGGCGATGAGCGTGATGGTCAAAAACACGGCCATCGGGTCATTACTGCCGGATTCAATTTCCAGCGTAGAGCCAACGCGTTCGTTAAGCCCCTTACCGCCAAGCAGGGAAAAGACCGCCGCGGCGTCGGTTGAACCAACAATCGCGCCAATCAGGAGTCCTTCGATAAGATCCAGATGAAACAGCCACGCGGCCATCATGCCGGTGAGTCCGGAAGTAATCAGCACACCGACCGTCGCCAACGATAGCGCCGGGCCTAACGCAACGCGAAAAGAGCTGGCCTGGGTGCGCATCCCGCCGTCGAGCAGGATAACCGCCAGTGCCAGGTTACTCACCATGTAGGCGAATGGATAGTTATCGAAAGGTATGCCGCCTATACCATCCACGCCCGCTAACATACCGATAGCGAGAAATATCACCAGAATTGGGATACCGAGACGTGATGAGAATGAACTGAGTAAGATACTGCAGGTGACGAGAACGGAACCCAAAATAAAAAGGCTAATAATTGCTGCGGCATCCAACGTTCGGTTACTCCTGAATTACGCTGTTTCGTATTAATAAACCCTACCATAATAACGACAGAAACAGCGTTTTACTTAGCCCTATTAACCGCTTTTTTTACGATTTTAGTACCGAATGCCCACTTAAGGTGAGCTGAGTGCCGTTTTTATCATTTTTCAGCACCGCATTGGCTCCCAAAGGCAAGGTGACAGTGCGTTGTTCATGGCCAAAATCGAGGCCGCAGATCAACGGTACTGATAATCTGGCGCGCAGAAAATCACAAACTGAATCAAGATTGTAACCGGCATCGTAATCATTGGATGCGCTACCGCTAAAACTGCCGAGGATAATGGCGTTTTGCTGGGCCAGTATTCCGGCGTGGTACAGCTGCAGCAGCATACGCTCGACACGGAATGGATGCTCGTTAATGTCTTCCAGCACCAAAATGCCGTTTTTGATAGCCGGCATCCACGGTGTACCCATCAGCGAAATGATCATCGCCAGATTTCCGCCCCACAGTGTACCTTCAGTTGCGCACTGCGGACCCTCACCCTGCCATTCGAGGGTAAATTGGGCATTACGCAAAGCCTGCCAGAAATGGTACTCGGTGAATGCGTTCATTTCTTCGGCGCCGAAGTTCGCCGCCAGCATCGGGCCGCTGAAGCTAATCACATTCCCCTGTGCCAGCAGACCACACTGGATCGCCGTAAAATCGCTGTGTCCGCACAGCAGTAGCGGATCTTGTTGCTGGCGGGCTGCCAGCCCCTGCCAGTCAATTTCTGCCAGTAAACGGCTCGCGCCATAGCCGCCGCGTACCGCCATCACAATAGTATCGGGGGTTTTCAGATTAACGAGCGAGTTAACATCAGCAAGCCTTTCTGCCTCTGTACCTGCAAAACGCTGGCAGCGGCGCGCAATGACTGCTGAATTGTCGACCTGATGACCGGCCTCAGTAAGACGCGCAAGCCCACGTAAGGCAGCCTGCTGATTGATACAGTAGCCCGACGGGGCAATTAAGTGAAACCGGGACATGGCATTTCCTTGCTACAACTAAAACCAAATGTATATCATGCCGCGTAGGTATGTCGTTGTCACCTCAGCGACAGGTTCCGGCTATAAGGATAGATGACGTGAAATTGAGATGGTTTGCTTTTTTGGTTGTATTACTTGCGGGCTGTAGTTCAAAACAGGATTACAAAAACCCGCCGTGGAATGCTGAAGTTCCGGTTAAACGCGCAATGCAATGGATGCCGATCAGTGAAAAAGCCGGTGCGGCCTGGGGTGTCAGTCCACAATTGATTACCGCTATTATCGCCATTGAATCAGGCGGAAATCCGAATGCGGTCAGTAAGTCCAATGCGATTGGTCTGATGCAGTTGAAAGCCTCAACTTCAGGACGCGATGTTTATCGCCGCATGGGCTGGAGCGGAGAGCCGTCGACCAGTGAGTTGAAAAACCCCGAGCGCAATATCTCCATGGGGGCCGCATACCTGAGTATTCTCGAAACCGGGCCGCTGGCCGGGATTGAAGATCCGCAGGTGATGCAGTATGCGCTGGTAGTATCGTACGCCAACGGTGCGGGCGCACTGCTACGCACGTTCTCCTCCGACAGGAAAAAAGCGATCAATAAAATCAACGACCTCAGCCCGGATGAATTTATTGAACATGTTGCGGACAATCATCCGGCGCCGCAGGCCCCGCGCTATATCTGGAAGCTTCAACAAGCGCTGGATGTGATGTAGTTCGTGTGAGTTTATTCGCGCACCTTATTCGACTTTTCCCGGGCCTCGCGTTCAAGGGAAAAAATAATCCGCTGTAAGTTCCGCTCCACCGCCGGGCCGACGTTGAGAAAACGAAAGCTCAGGCGGGGAGTGGTAATGGTTTCGTTTTTGCTGTCGATAACTTTGCGCTCGCTAATGGAAATGAGCTGGGCGTCAACGTGATACACCCCCCATTGCTCCATATTCAGTTCAACCTGCGCGAAGCGTATACCTTCTACCAGTCCTTCTGGTTTTGCCGTTTCTAACAGCCCGCCCATACCGCCAAGCGATAAATCGAATAAGCGAAAGCACAGCGTGCTGTTGTCCGGCATTTTTGCCGTGCAGCGATAGGGAGGGTGCAGCGGAGCGCCGATGCGGAAATATTCACGACGCTGCACAAACCACAGAGAAGGCGGCAAGGATGAAATAAACGCCGGCAGTTGCTGATACTCGCCTTTTTTCAACTGTGGCAGGGTGAATTCTACTTTGGCTCCCTGCGTTTCGGCGATAATCGAGATCTTGCTGGCCCGCTGTACGGCCTGGTTTTCATATTCCTGGCTGCCAAAATCCATGACCAGCTCGTCCGGGCTGACGGCCAGAACTTTGCTGATGAACTGGCCGCCCGACCAGGAGATACGCAGTGGAACCTGCTGCGACTTTAAGTCCCGAAGTACACCTAACACCGCTAACGGATTTTGCTTCAGGAACTGCTCATTGTAGTTACTCACACCTAATGACTCCTGGATGCCTGGTTTGTCGTTGGGTTATCGGCATTAATCGACGGAACTTAATACAAATGGATGAAATTTTTTACCAAACCCAATGAATTAAGTCTGAGTGATAAAAGCATGTCGCGATGGCTTGCCTATACTTTAAGTGCTGGCGCAGGAATGTCTTGCGCGTGCGTTCACTGGAAAGAGGGCCTGAAAATGGGAATTATTGCCTGGATTATTTTTGGTCTGATTGCGGGGGTTATCGCCAAACTGATTATGCCGGGGCGTGATGGCGGTGGGTTTATCCTGACCTGTATTCTCGGTATTGTCGGTGCTGTGGTCGGTGGATGGTTGGCAACGATGTTTGGTATTGGCGGCGATGTCAGCGGATTTAATCTCCATAGCTTCCTGGTGGCCGTGGTCGGCGCGATTGTTGTGCTGGGTGTCTTCCGGCTTGTACGACGAGATTAATCGAACGGCCCCTGTGCGGTAATGCCGTTCAGTTAAGCATGTAAGGTGAACATGTGATTCTTGTTCAGGGTTCCGTTCACCTCAACGGTGTCATTTCTCTGAAGCGCAGATACCCGTGAACGTGCAAGGGAGGCTTGCCGCCGCCTCCCTTGCAACCCAGGCTCCCGGCGGGAAAATCGTCGCTACGCGATTCATTCGTCTTATGCCGCCTGCCTGTCGGGTCGGGGCCGAGCCTGCGTCCATGCAGGCCGTCCCCTCTGTCCGCATCCCTGCGGACAGCCCCGGTCAGCCGTCAACGCCTCATCGATTTTCAGCCGGACCGGGGGTATCGCTTCAGTGAACTGACTTCCAGTTAAATCTTTTTTGCTGTTTAAACAAAAAACACAGATGGTCAGGTGTGGACTGGTCCGGCTGAAAATTGCCGACGTGTTTCCGTAAGGCCGGGAGAGCCAGCATGGATGCTGGCTCAGGGCGCGCTTTGCAAGGACGCTTCCTCGCGCCCGGCCCGGTAGCCTTTAGGAATAAGCGGAGGGTATTGCGCAGCAACAATTTTCCCGCCGGGAGTCGGGATTGTAAAGGGCGTGACGGAGAACGCCCTTTACACGTTCACAGGAATCGGCGTTTCAGAGAAACTATGAACATGAGGTGAACGGAACCCTTTTTCTGAGAGTGCATATTCAAAACTTCTACCCACACCGGCGATACTTTCTGAAACTAAGGCGTTAACTGAAGAGCATTACTCCGAGTGGGGCCGTTTCTTTGCATCGTTAAATCAGAATTGATACTCAATTCCCGCCCAGTAATTACGGCCTTCTTCGATAAATCCTTCGCTGTACACGTATTGTGTATCGAACAGGTTATTGACCGAAGCGTTGACGCTGAACCCGTGACCGATGGCGTAGTCGGCGCGTAAATGGGTAATGGCGAAACCTGCGGCTTTCTGCGAGCCGTCGCTATTGCTATAGCTCGATGAGCGGGCCTCTTCAGACAGCGTAATGCTCAGCGGATCCCACGGTTTCAGCGTCATCCATGCGGTGAGGGTTTGCGTCGGCAAATCGGTTATTTTGCCGATGTCGCTGCGTTTGACATCCGCATGAATCAGGCCATAGCTCAGCCCAACATCCAGCATATCAAAGACTTTACCTTTAACGCCTGCATCCAGACCGGTGTAATCCACCCGGCCGCTGTTCTGATTCTGGATGGTATCGGCATCAATATTGTGTGAAAGAATGGCATCGCTGATGCGGTTGTAATAGACGCTGGCTTCGAATCCCCAGTCTTTACCAAGTGAACCATTCCAGGTCAGATCCACGCTGCGGGCGCGTTCCGGTTTAAGCTGCGGATTGACCAGCGCCACCTGGTTATAGGCCGGTTTCGAGGTGGTGTAGCGCTCTTTCAGTGTTGGGAAACGTGTTCTGTCAGAGTAGGACAGCGCTAATGTGTCTGAATTTTCAAAGTGATATTTGGTCATCATCTGCCAGTTGAAGGCCGACTGATTGTTGTCATCATAGTGGGTGACGCTACCATTTTTTTCGTGCTTCATGCCTTCCAGACTGTCGCGCCAGTCATAGCTTATTCCCGCCACGACATCGACGTTATCCGCTGCTGCCCACTGGTATTCGCTGGCAACGGACCAGGTGCGGTCTTCGTAACGGTCGTAAGACGCATTAGGTGCGCCTTTCTCGCGGTGAACATCATCCTTCCAGTTCACCGCGAAAGAGAGCTGGTCGTTTTCACGCATATCCGCAGCGAGCTGCAGACCAGCCCCATCGCTATAGTCTGAATAATGACTGTAGCTGCCTTTTTTGTTTTTCAGATCGGCAAGCGAGTTGTACATCATCAGCGTATTTTCAAAGGTATCGCGATACAGACGGCTTTTTAGTGTGAAACGATCGCCCAGATGGGTGGTGCCCTGATAGTAATAGCTTTCTTTATCGTACTGTGGCCATTGCCAGTAGCGTGATTTCTGACTGCTGGTTCCAGCGTACGGCGGGTTATCTTTTTCACCGTCCTGATTAATATAGGTCAGCACATATTCGTCATTACCACGTGGAGTAAAGCCCAGCTTCACGATGCCGCGTTTGTCATCGGCGGAGGAGTTAATCATCTTGCCGTTGCTGCCCGCAATAGGATTGTCCACGCCGTGCGGTAAGCCAAGGAAATCCTGCTTCAACTGACTGCCGCTGAGCTGGATGTAGCCGAGATCGTTGCTGGCGCCAAATGAAGCGTGCATATCGTGGGCATTGTCTTTGCTACGACTCCAGCCCTGGCGATAGCCAATGCTGCCTTCAATCGGTTTGGTGGGCTTTTGGGTGGTGATATTGATGGCGCCGCCCATCTGGTTCGGCCCTTGTAACAGCGACGAGTAACCTTTGGAGACTTCAACCGAAGCGATATCGGAGGTCAGAAAACGGCCTAAATCGAGGTTGCCATCATAGGGGATGTATACCGGCACGCCGTCAAAATAGACGGGAACCTGACGGCTGTCAAAACCGCGAACTTTCACCTGCTGTTCATTGCGGTTGCCTGACTTTTGCAGCACGACGCCGGGGACAACGCTCAGTGCCTGCGCCACGTTTTGCTTATCCAGTTGCTGCATCGTTTCCTGGCCGAGAACCGTAGTGGTTGCGGCGGAGGCCGGACTTGACCAGACGGTCATGGTTTCGCTTTCCTGCCCAGCAAAAGCACTGTGCGCGAAAGCAAACGACAGGGCTGTGTAAAGACAACTTTTGTTGAAATTCATTATTTTTAGTCCATTTATTAATGTTATATGCCACGTGCGTCCGGGCTCAGGCTAACTTTGATATCCGCGGGCGGAGCGTAGTAAGGCGCGGAAGTGATGAAAAGTCTGATGCCACAGTCGAGATAACTCGCCAGCGAGGCGAGGGTAATGCCGCCAGTCAGCGCCAGCGTACAATGGGGGGCCAGAGAAGGGGCCTGGCGGACAATTTCTGTTGCTTGCTCAGGGGTAAATTTGTCGAGTTGCAGGACATCGGGCGCGGCGCGTAGAGCGGCTAATGCCTCATCTGGCGTATCTGCTTCAACCACGATCTTTTTTTCTGGCGCATGGCTGCGTAAGCGCGCAATCGCACCTGACCAGTCGTTTGGATTGGTAAGAAAATGGCGGTGATTAGCAAACAGCAGTACCGTTTCGGCGCATCCTCCGCGATGGATAATGCCTCCCGCGGCGAGTATTGCCTGAGTCGCCAACAAACGCGTGCCGGGAATGGCTTTGCGGGTGCAGGCAATCTGCCCATCAGGATAGCGTTGGCGCAGTTGGCTCAACATGCTCTCAAGATAGCCCGAAACCCCGCAGCTCCATTCCAGGACATTTTGTACCGCTTTCCAGCCCTGGTGCAGCGCCGCCGCATTCCCATGTGCGCAAATCAATCGCTGTCCTGCACTTACCTGTTCACCATCGGCCACCATGTCGCTGACGGTCAGCCCTAATGAGGTGAGCATTTGTCTGGCAACGGCGGTGCCGCTAACGCATCCGCCCTGGCGATGGTAAAACGCCATAACGCCCGGCTGTGCGCCGATCCCCAACGCGCGGGTAGTCAGATCGCCGCCCTGAATATCTTCCAGCAGCAGCGCGTCGGTTTGCGCCTGCGAAAAGTAGATCATCGCAGCGCCTCCCGCGGCACGCTGTCCCACCAGATAAGCGCCCAGTCACGGCTGGCGGGGGCAATCGTGCGTGGATCCTGCTGTTGATACCAGGTTTCCAGACGTTCGACCTCGTCGGCGCTCAGTTCACCCATACTCCAGCGCACGTTTTCCAGAAAACGCGTCCAGGTGCTGTTGTCCTGCTGGCAGTTGGGTCCGCGGATAAAATCAACATGCGCGTGGATCCCCATCTGATACAGGACATTAAGCGCATAGATATAGTTGGGAAGCTCAATCACTTCGCGGCCCAGTGCACGCTGAATGGTGGGGGAAACGAAAGATGAACTGACGAGATGAGTGGTGTAAACCCGCAGTCGGGCCTGATTATTCAGTTTGGTCATCGCCTGGCGCATATCGGTAACCAGCGTAGAGCGCGAGGCGACGGCGATATCGCACTGGGGTAAATCATCCCAGTGTTCCTCCCAGGCCCGCTGCACCCACTGCACGTGACGGGCGTTCATTTGCGTAGCGCGGCGGGCAGCTACGCTAAGCATGCCCTGGCTGTAATCTACGCCGTAAATTATTGGCATCTTTTTAGCCAGCGCCAGCGAGACGGTACCGGGACCGCAACCCATGTCAAACAGCGACTCCGCCCCTTTCAGGTCGATTTTCCCCAGCAGTTGCAGCAGATAGCCGTCGGTTAATGAGGCGCAATTTTCCGCCATTTTTTCCGCACGTTTATCCCAGTGCTCCGGCTTTTTCTCGGTTCTGTTCGCCAGCTGTAACTGTTTACGGTAAAGATCGGCAAAATCAATGTCGTCAATGAGCATTCTTATTCCTTAGTTATGTGAGCCAAAGAGATGGTGAGTGATTTGTGACGGTGTAACGCGATACAGCGCTGCCAGACGATCGGTGGCGAGCTGCTGTTCAGGAAGTCCTTGTGACACTTCACCGTTCGGTTCAACGCGTACCACGCTGTCGGCGATTGCCCGGGCGTGCAACGGATGATGGGTCGACATCAGCAGGGCCATACCCGAGTTTTTCAGCGTCACTAGCGTGTCGAGCAGACGGATTTGATGCCCAAAATCCAGGCTGGAAGCGGGTTCATCCAGCAACAAAAGACGCGGACGCTGCGCCAGCGCGCGGGCAATTAACACCAGTTGCCGCTCTCCGCCGCTCAGCGTGTTCCAGCGTCGGGGCGCCAGGTGAGAGATTCCCAGCATCGTCATCTGCTGGTGCGCATTTTCACGCTCTTTAGCGCCGGGAACCGCAAATGCCGCCAATTGCGGGGCCAGCCCCATCATCACCATGTCCAGCGCAGTGAAGGCAAACGCGCCGTCATGTGCCTGAGGAACCCAGGCGATAGCGGCGGCGCGTTGCCGATCGCTGAGATGATTTATAGCGACGCCATCAAGCAGAATGTCACCGTGAAGCGGCGAAAGAACGCCGAGAATGGTGCGCATCAGGGTGGTTTTTCCACTGCCGTTGGCCCCAATCAGACAACAGACGGAGCCGGGCGAAACCTGAAATGAGATATCGCGTAACACGGGCTGGTGACTGTGGTATCCCAACGACGCATGGCGAACGGTCAGAAGCGTCATGGGCGATTTCCCCGTAGCAAAAGCAGCAAAAAGAACGGTGCGCCAATAAATGCCGTCAGGATCCCCAGCGGGATTTCTGTGCTGCTCAGCGTGCGGGCAAGAGTATCGGTGAGCAGCAGCAAAATGGCGCCGATCCCCATGGAAACTGGCAGCAACTGTTGGTGGTTATTGCCACTGAGGAGTCTGCCGATGTGCGGTACAACCAGCCCAATCCAGCCGATAATGCCCGCGATGGCAACGGTACAGGCGGTGATTAACGTTGCGCAGACGATCAGTCCCAGCCGCAATCGCGAGACGTTGATCCCAAGCGATCGTGCTTCATCATCCGACAGGGTGAGCAGGTTCATGCGCCAGCGCAGCAGCAATAGCGGGACCAGTCCTGCGAAGATCAGCGGTGCCGAGAACCACAGATCGTGCGGCGTGATCGTCGATAAACCGCCAAGCAGCCAGAAGGTGATAGAGGGGAGTTGGGTATACGGGTCGGCCAGCGTTTTGATGAGTGAAATTCCCGCGCCGCATACCGTGCCCAGCGCAATCCCGACCAGCACCAGTGTTAACACCGGGTCGTGTCGCTTGACTCGCCGGGTAATTAACCAGACACCGGCGACCACGAATAAACCGCCTATGAACGCATACAGCTGAATAAACAGGATCGGTAAACCTAACAGGATTGCTAAACAGGCACCTAAACCCGCACCCGCCGCCACGCCGAGAATATCCGGCGAGACCAGCGGGTTGCGGAACATGCCCTGATAGGTGGTTCCTGCGCCCGCCAGCGCCGCGCCGAGCAGCAATGCAGCCAGTATGCGTGGCAGGCGGATTTGCCAGAAGACGATTTTGTCCTGCATTGGAACGCCATCTGCACCGGCCACGAGATTCAAAACCTGTTGTGCATCCAGGCGATACGCGCCTGATACCGCGGCGACGCTCGCGCAAAGCACCACCGCAGCAATCATCAGAAAACCGAGGGTTGATGTTTTCATCAGACTGCCACCAACCTTTGATACTGTGCGTCGCTTAGCGTGGTGTGCCAGAACAATTCACTGTAGCGCTGCATATCGGCTTTAAAGCTCGCTTCAACCTGTGGATCAAGCCAGGCGTGCAGGCGGCGTAACCCCAGTAAACGGTTGATGCCAGGAGGTGCATCCAGCCAGCCAAACGGCAGACCGCTGAGAAACAGAATGCGCCGGTCAGCAACCGCTTTGACCCCTTGCCAGACCGGATCTTCTCGTAGGAACTGCGCTGTCACTGCATCCTGCACCAGGATAATATCCGGCTGCCAGCTGAGCAGATTTTCCATTGAGACCTGTGTGAGCCCCTGTCGTCCGGGGATGTGCGCCACATTGTGCAACCCCAGTAGTTCTGCTGCTTCGGTATGCAGAGAACCTTGTAAACCAGTCTCCAGTCCTCTGGCACCGCGCGCGGCATAAAAACGCAGATTCGCCGCGGGTGAATGCGAGAAAGCTATTGCATCATCGATAAATCGACGGGCCAGCGCGGCCTGCATTGCGGTTCGCGAGACGACGCCCAATACTTCACCGACTGCGCGCAGCTGTTCTGGGGTATGGCGCAATTCGCCGTTAATCAGCAGCCAGGGAATCTGCGTTTGTGTGCTCACTTGTCTGGCCTGAGAAAGCCAGGTTTCATCGGCATTACCGCAGTCAATAACCAGGTCAGGTTTAAGCGCCAGGAGTGCTTCAAGCGAGAGCGTGCTGGCGCGCCCCGCCAGCCTGCCGAGTTTCGGCAAAGTCCGAATGTTATCGTTAAACGGGATGGCGGTCTGGCGAGAGAAATCAAAGGAGGAAAGCCCCACCAGTTTTTCCGGTGCGACGGCCAGCAGCAGCATGTCAGCAGGCGCGCCCGCGCTGACCACGCGTTGGGTCGTTTCTGGCTTCGGAGAGTCTCCAATGGCCACAGTCAGCGAGGTTTGAGCAAACGCGGGAAGATGGCGTAGCAGCAGTGCAGATGCCACGAGTTGGGCAAACATCCGTCTTGTCAGTGGCATTATTGTTATCCTGAAGGTTACAAAATCGCTATATATTTACATATACAGCGAATAAAAACATGTTCAGAATCAATTTCTCACGGATGAAAACCCCGGATACCCCATAAGGGCTAGAGGCCATAGAGACAGCTGGAAGGGGGAAATATAAGAAAGAAAAATCCGCGACGAAGCGCGGATTCAGGAAGTAAAACGGCTCAGGCTATGATGTTATGGCGTCGGTTGAGTCTGTTTTTTAGACTCGATTGGCGCTGTACTTGCCGGGGTAGGTCGTGATGCGGGTACGTTGTCACAGGGCTTTTCTTTGGCGCAAATCAGGTCGAGCATTTTCAGCGTTACGCCGTTGGTCCAGCCGAAACCATCCTGCAACGGATACTCACCGCCGCCACCGCCGGTTCCAGTGGTGCTCACGTCATACTTCTCAACCAGCTTTTTCTCGCGATCGTAGGTGTGTTGAACATTGGTGAGGAATCGCCAGGTCACGTCCATGGCGACAGTATCCTGACCGTAATTCTGTAACCCGGATGCTGCGACCCACTGGAGCGGGGCCCAGCCATTGGGGGCATCCCACTGCTGGCCGCTATTCACCGACGTGGTAGCAAGGCCGCCCGGTTGCAGCAGATGTGCCTGGGTGGCCGTGGCGACTTTACTGGCGCGATCTTTTGCCGCTGCATTGACATATAGCGGGAACAGGGCGGCAGCCGTGAGCTGGTTGCGTACTTTGTGGCTTTTCAGATCGTAGTCGGCATACCAGCCTTCTTTGTCGTTCCACAGGTACTTCTCGATCCCTTTTTGTCGGGCATTAGCGAAGCCATCGTACTGCGCCGCTTTGGCATCATCACCAGCAGCCTTGCTGGCGAGGGCGATCATTTTTTCCATTTTGTACATCAGCGCATTGAGATCGACCGGAACGATGCTGGTGGTGCGCAGAGTGCCCAGCTGATTAGGATTGTCCATCCAGCGGGAACTAAAATCCCAGCCGGACGCGGCAGCTGAACGCAGGTCGCGGTAGATTTCTGTGGCCGGGCGGTTCGGGTTGCTTTTAGCGGTGGCGATATCCTCTACCCACGACTCTGGCCGAGGCGAATCGCGCTCATCCCAGTAGCGGTTCAAAATGGTGCCGTCATCCAGTTTAACTACGCGCTTATTTTGCTGACCGGGCTGGAGTGTTTCGACGCCCTCCATCCAGTAGCTGTATTCTTTGAGCATCTGCGGGAGGTATTTTTTCAGCGCGTCATTTCCGTCGTGCTGCGCCAGCAGTTCAACCATAAAGGCAAAGAACGGCGGTTGCGAACGACTCAGGTAGTAGGTGCGGTTGCCGTTAGGAATGTGTCCCCAGGAATCAATCTCGTAAGCGAAGTTTGCCACCATGTCCGAGACCTTATCCCAGTGATTGCTCTCGGCAAGCCCCAGCATGGTGAAATAGCTGTCCCAATAATATATTTCGCGAAAACGCCCGCCAGGTACCACATACGGTTCCGGGAGCGGCAGCAGCGAATCCCATTTTTCAGCGTCGGTTGTCGAACGGGTGAGTACCGGCCACAGGCCATCGATATGTTCGCGTAATGATTGCCCGGCCGGGGGCACGTATTTCTCGCCGTCTTTCGGCAACGTAAAATTCACTTGCACAAAATGGCGTAAGTCGAATCCGGACTGGTTTTTCTGCATCCGGTAATCGGCAAGGATCATTAATGGATCGCTGTTTGGCACCGCGTCCGCAAAGGTTTTCTGGTCAGGAAACAGTTTGGCTGTTTGTACATCGTTAAACAGGGGGCCAAGCAGAATATCAGGCGGCGCAGGCGTAGCGGCTGGTGCGTCCTCGGCGTTGACGGTAAAAGAGGAAAGGGCAAAAAAGGTGCTTGCGAGCGTCAGTTTTATTGCAACAGAGAGCAGGCCAGGATGGCGAGTTGCTGGCGTTATCATCGGTTAATCTCCTTAGCGGCGTGCCGAAGTAGCGGCATTTACCATGAGAAAACCTTAGTTCAGGAATGACCGTTGCGCGTGATCGGCTCCCCATTTTGCGAATAAACAGACATTTCCCGGCGTGAATAGAGAAGAAGCACACCCTTTGTTGGAAAGGGTGTGCTTCGGAATCAGTTTGCGCGGGTTATCCGCTGTGTGACACAGTCAATGGTCAGAGTATCGCCCATCTTGATGCTATTGAGAGCCGCGCCTTGCTGACACATCCAGCACAGACCCATTTCACGAGCGATAATCGCCGGATGCGAGGCTTCGCTGCCGTCCCGCAGGCAGATACCTTTGATGGTCTTCGGATCGAGTTGCAGTACCGTAGACGGATAAATGACATCAGCGACCAGGATAGTGGGGCGCAAGAACACGGGAATTTGTGCGCTCTCTCCCGTCAAATGCTGCAGTGAACGGGACAGCAAATCTTCAATATCAATGTATCGCGCCTGCAGATAAGGATCATCGAGCTGTAAATACTGCTGGCTGAGATCGCTCAGCACCTGATGCCAGGCCCAGGCGGCGCTGCACTGCTTTTCGCGCATTACATCGCAGGCCATTTCAAACAGTTCAGGATCGTCCAACAGCGTATGGTGACCGGAGAAGATGGCGGCGATATCTGCGGAATATCGTTCTTCAGCAAGTGCAGTGAGTTCGCTCAGATCGTTCAGCGTACTTTGGATGGCGGTCTGTAATCGCTGTTGCTCAGCCTGGAGTGATGCGGCTGGCTGCGGGTTTACCTCGGGCGAGAACGGCGTGTGACAGAATGCCGTCCCCGTGACTTTTGAGGGAGCCTGAGTTGCCTTGTTATCAGCATTAGCGGACTCGAGCGATTCACCAAAATTCTCCGCTGCCAGCTGTTTAAATGCGGCCAGCGCATCCTCTGCCTGTTCGCCTTTGGCAATCAGGCGCAGCGTGTCATTACAGCGTACCTGCAGCAGAGCTATCTGATTCAGGCTATCAGGAACCACACACTTGCCGTTTTTCTCCAGCCACATGTCGGCGTTAAAACCAGACAACGCGGAAACCAGCCGCGAAGCCGGGCGAACGTGGATGCCGTTAGGGTTTTTCACCACAATGGCAACAGAACGGGCATCTGCATCGGGAGACAGTGCAGCAGATGCGGGTTTCGCTGCGGATGGCGAAGGTAAACCCAGTTGCTCACATTTGGCGTCGAGGGCGTTCATGGCATCACGGATGACCCGATCGATATCAGCACCCGCGGCGGCGCTAACCGTCGCGGCCAGTGTGCCTTCAACCAGTGGTGCTGCGCACAAACGCACTTTGGTGGCAATGCCAGGGTCGAGCAGTTCCAGCGCGGTTTCCGCACTCAGTAATGCACTACCGATGTCCATCATCACCAGCACGTGGTCCGTATCGGCCACGGACTCGATGGCTTCCATCACCTTGATCGGATCGGTGCCAATCGGATTCTCAGGATCATCAATGCCTGCGGCAATGGCGATTTTGCAATCACCGCCCATTAACATCTGCCGGGCCAGCGCACCGACGCCTTCGCCCAGTTGGGCGCTGTGAGAAACAATAACCAGGTTTACCATCGCTTTATCCTTACTCTCTGGACGCCTGAGCTAGCATTTGCATCATAAACATGACCGACGTTGCGCCGGGATCCTGATGCCCAATACTGCGCTCACCAAGATAGCTGGCACGGCCTTTGCGAGCCTGCATGGTGATGGTGCTTTGCGCTGCGGCTTCCGCTTGCTGGCTTGCCGCTTCCAGCGCTGCCTGTACGCTTAACTTTTGCTCGCAGGACTGACGTAAGGATTCGACAACCGGTAGCCAGACGTCGCACATGGTTTTGTCGCCAGGTTCAGCCTTACCGCGGCTAATCACACCTTCTGCGCCATCACGCATCATTTGATACAGCTCTTCAAGCGTCAGGCTTTGATGAGCCTGAGTCACCTGGGCGGCGCGAATAAAAAAGGTGCCAAACAGCGGTCCACTGGCCCCGCCGACGCTTGAGAGCAGCACCATACCGGTGTTTTTCAAAATAAAGCCGATGTCTTTGTCTGCGATGGACGGCAGCTTTTCAACGACTTTGCTGAAACCACGATGCATGTTCAGACCGTGGTCGGCATCGCCGATCTCCCGGTCAAGTCCGGTGAGAAAATCACTTTCTGTGGTGAAGATCTCGCCGCAACGATAGAGCCAGTTAACAATTTGCGTTCTGTTGAGGGACATCATGAATCTCCTTATTTACCCCAGTTGAGGGCAGGGGTGTGAACCGGTGCATCCCATAAGCTCAGCGTTTCGTCATCTACATGTAACAGGGTGATCGAGAAACCGGTCATATCCAGAGAGGTACAGTAAGAACCGATCAGGTTGCGCTCAATGACGATGCCTGCATCCTGACAACGCCTTTCCAGGCGGTTATACACGCCGAAGAGTTCAGACAACGGCGTCGCGCCGAGATTATTGACCAGCGCAATAACGCGATCGCCACTTTGTAACGCACGCTTGCTTTCTTTACCTTCCTGCCACGCGCCCTGGACGTTGTCCCAGTGGCGGAGTGTACGGCTGTAGTTACCGTTTTCCAGCAGGGTATCGAACATTTCATCAACGGTCTGATCGAGAGAGGTGAAGGGGCGACGGTCAATGCCGGGTTCCCCGTGGATACCTACGCCAAACTCCATTTCGTTATCCTGCAGCGTGAACGACGGTTGTCCGGCGGCTGGAACGGTACAGGCGCCAATGGCTATGCCAATGGAGTGGCCCTGGTTATTCAGCTTACGGCCCAACGCCGCACAGGCTTCCAGCGAATCACCGCGTTCGGCGGCCGCACCGACCAGTTTTTCGATCAATACGGTATTCGCCACGCCACGTCGACCGGCGGTATACAAACTGTCTTTCACCGCCACGTCGTCATCCACCACCATGGTGGTGACTTTGACACCGCTTTCATGCAGCAGCTCGGTGGCGGTTTCGAAATTAAGAATGTCGCCGGTGTAATTTTTGATTATCAGCAGCACGCCTTCGCCACCGTCAATTTGCATGGCGCATTCGAACATTTTATCCGGCGTGGGTGAGGTAAAAATCTCACCTGGACAGGCGCCAGAGAGCATGCCCTGACCAATGTAGCCGCAGTGCATAGGTTCGTGTCCGCTGCCGCCACCGGAAAGCAGTGCCACTTTGCCCATCACCGGCGCATCTGCGCGGGTGACATATACCGGATCCTGATGCAGTGCCAGGGAAGGATACGCTTTCGCCAGTCCGGCGAGTTGTTCATTCAGTACGTCTTCAACACGGTTGATCAATTTTTTCATTATTTATGCTCCGCAGACAGTCCTGGATGGCTGCCAAATTCGGGCAGGCATCTGATGTAGGGTATCGGTTGGTTCAACGTCACGGCGACCGCTCGCTGCCGATAAGGTAATTTTGCACACGGGTACGCAAAAGAAAATTGCTGTGAAGGGCGTTTCAATACGGAACGCCATCATTTTATAACGTTCCATATTGAAACGTAGTGGTGCATAAAACAGCGAAAATGAGAGATCGGGCAGTATTTAATGGGGAAAGACTACGTGCAGGATTTTGCTAAAAAAAACCACCTGCCAGGCAGGTGGTTTATGCGAGGGAAAATTATCGGTATTAGCCCGGATAAATTCCGCGATCTTTACGTGCCAGCAGAATGCGTTCGCAGGCAACAATGTAGGCTGCTGTACGCAGGGAGCAGGATTTCTCAGCTGCTTTTTCCCATACGTGCACCATCGCATCAGTCATGATTTTGTCCATGCGATTGTTGATCTCTTCTTCACTCCAGAAGAAGCTTGCCATGTCCTGGACCCATTCGAAGTAGCTGACGGTTACGCCGCCTGCATTACATACGACGTCAGGTACCACGATGATACCGCGGCTTGCCAGCATATCATCGGCATCCGGGTAAGTCGGGCCGTTAGCGCCCTCAAGTACCAGTTTGCAGGTCAGCATTTCTGCACGCTGACGGGTAATCTGTCCTTCCAGCGCGGCAGGGATAAGGATATCCATCTCCACGCTCCAGAAGGCTTCGCTGGCGATGGTTTCAGCGCCTGGGAAACCGGCAATCTGTTTGTGCTCTAACTGCCAGGCAGACAGCGCGGTCATGTCGATACCCGTGGAGTTAAACAGCGTTGCGGTGTGATCCTGAATAGCGACGACACGCGCACCCGCTGCGGCGAACAGGCGGGCGGCTTCGCTGCCGACGTTACCGAAACCTTGTACCGCCACGCGAGCGCCTTCAACTTCAATGTTCGCACGACGCGCGACTTCCAGACCGCTGACGAAAACGCCGCGACCGGTGGCTTTATCACGGCCTAACGAGCCGCCGAGGTGAATAGGTTTACCGGTGACCACACTGGTCACGGTGGTGCCGTGGTTCATGGAGTAGGTATCCATCATCCAGGCCATGACTTTTCCGTTCGTACCTACATCCGGCGCAGGAATGTCTTTCTGCGGCCCAATGATAATGCCGATTTCGCTGGTATAACGGCGGGTTAAACGCTCCAGTTCACCTTCAGAAAGTGAGAACGGATCGACGCGCACACCGCCTTTGGCTCCGCCGTACGGCAGGTTCAACGCTGCGCATTTGATGGTCATCCATGCAGACAGGGCCATCACTTCATTAAGATCAACATCAGGATGATAACGCACACCGCCTTTGCCCGGACCGCGGGAGAGGTTATGTTGCACGCGATACCCTTCAAAATGACGGATAGTGCCGTCATCCATCTGCACCGGGATATCGACAATCAGCGCGCGTTTTGGGTGGCGCAGGGTATCCACCCAATGGGAAAGTTCGCCCAGGTAAGGGGCCACACGCTCGATTTGTTGCAGGTAGGTATTCCAGGCAGATGTGCTGCTATCTGAAGCGTAAGATAACTTATCCATGATAAACCTTAGTTATAAAAGTAATATGTTCTTAATTTGGCCGTGGTATACAGTGAATCTCACCATATAAACCTAAATTTAACATTTTTTTCATAGAACAGCCTGCCTGGCTAACACGGATTATCGGTATGAGTAGTGTGGGTTTTGGCTTGGTAGTGAATAGTTATTCTTTATTTTGGCTGTAATCGCGGTTGTTTTGCGGTTTATGTAGTTTAATATGCATAACTTGTAAAAATCGCAATTTGTCAGATTTATGACGCACCTCTAAAAGTAAATAATATGATAATAAAATGTGTTTGCTTTATTGCTGTTAAGCTGGGCGTCAGTAGGTCACGGCGATGGTGACAGTATCGGCATAGTTGTCTGGCGTGTAGTTCGCGCTGGGAACGGTGGCGTAAACCGGGTAGGTAGTCGTTGTCCCCGTGCCGTTGCCTGCAACGGTATTAAGCGCAGTATTGCCCCAGATCGTACCGGAAGGACCTGGCGTCGAACTAAGCTGGTAGGGGACTTTATCCGTATTTGACCCCGTGCCTGCCATCACGCCGCTGCCTGCCGTATTGCCGTTGGAGGGTTGAAGTCCGATGGTGTAAGGGGTGTTATTAGAGCATGCTACGCCAACGGTGTTTGACGCCGTGAGATTACGACCCGTTCCGCTGGTGGGGGCAAAGCTGATGTTAGTCGCGGAGGTGATATTACACTGTTTGCTGACAGCAGCTGTGACGGTGAAAGGAAACCTGGCGGCAACGGTATCACCACAGGTGGTCGGCGGGAAAAGCAATCCAGGATTAAGGGTGACAAGGGCTGTTGCCGTCGTATAGCTATCCTGATAATTTCCGGGGACGGCTGCCGTTTGTGGCGTGACGATCTGCGCCGATACCGTGAGTGAACCGGTCACTGGCGTCAGATTCAGCAGGTTAAGCTGTACCATCGGAAAAGTGGTTCCCGACTGATACTGGCTGCCCCAGACTTTGGTGCGCCCGCTATCCTGGTAAAGCTGGTATGCCAGCGTTCTGGCGGGGTTTCCGCTTAACGACATATTTCGCGGTGTCACCTGGCCACTGACGGCCGAGGCGCCAATATTAAAACAGAGATTGATCCCTGCCAGCACGTCACCAAGCTCTTTGGTGCAAGTGTAACTGAACGTCATTGATGACGTTGCGCCTGTCGCAGACAGTGGATTGACCGAACCTAAATTTATGGCTTGCACATTGCTCACCGAACAGGTTACCGCATGGCTAATTGCCGGACAAAAAAGTACGGCAGCGATGAGTAGCAGATGTCTTAACCTCATGAGCGCACTCCTGTTAGTGTGGGCGACAAACCAGTGGGCCTATTTGCACAATCCCCTTTGCTGACGCGGGATAGTCAAATTGCACGCGACAACTACCGGTGTCCGTCTCAACGCGCAGCGTGTTGTGCTGCTCCAGGGTGTCGAACCATGTCATTCCATCAAAGCCAACGACAGACGATTGTCCTTTTCCGTTGATGGCGTAAGCCATGCTGCCTTCAGGAATTGGCTTACCCTGATTATCGACGAGGATAATCTGCGCAGCGCGGACGGGGGTGATGCCAAAGCTAACCAAAGTACCGGAACGATCGGCTGGCGTGGCATTCGTCTCAACGCGTGCGATCCGCATATTGGCAGGGAGATCCATCGGGTCAATACTGATCAGGTTTTTTTGATAACTGTTAAGCGGTGTGACCAGCAGTAGTCCCTGGTCATCGCTGCGACCAATCAGGTTATTTTGCAATTTGACCGGAACATCAGGCACGCCGTCAGTTGAGACGACGGCAAAACCATTATTGATTTCTCTTGCTGCAAACAGGCCGCCTCCCATAGTCACCAGCGATCCGGTTGCGCCTGCATAACCGTAATGATTATCCGGTAAACGGCTGAATCCCGCGTACGCTTTACCATAACGTCCCAGATATCCCACTTCTCCCTGGCCACTTTGCCGGGAAGCCTGCTGACTGGCAGCCAGATTCCAGCCCCAGCCGCCGTCAGCAGGGGGCGTCAGGCTGGCGTTGAGCTGGTAACCGGTTTCGTCGTTGGTACGTTGTAGGGTGCTGCTGGCGCTCAGATTGTTGTCGGTCGTGATGGTTACCATCAGATAGAGGCTACGATCGCGGTTGTCGTCAATGTTCTGGTTGAATCCGGCATTCAGTGAGATGTTGTCGGTGAGTGATTTAAACCAGCTGGCATTGGCGTAGCGCACCGCATTTTCGTGTGGATATCGAAACTGCAAATAGCTCAGGCTGACATTTCCAGCTGCTTCCAGCGAATAACCAATAACCGTGTTGCTGTTAAGCGTGGGGGGCGGCTCACCGTAATGGGTGGCGACATCGCGATAATCGCCGGAAGTTGCCGTGGTACTGGTACTGAAATTAAACCGTTCGCCGGACCAACGGTAACCAAAACTGTACAAAAACCCGTTCTTTCCTGAGTCGGTACTTGCGGCAAGTGAGGTCGAAAACGTGCCGCTGCGGGTTCCTGGGATCCAGTCGTTACTGAAGCCCGCGTTAATCAGTCCATCGCTGGTTTCCGCGTGAGTCCCGGCGGTGAACGTATTGCTAAACCCGCGACGCCACGTAGCGCTCAATACCGGTGCGCTGGCATAATCAAAAGAGGAGTAACCATAATTTTCGCGTACCGTGCCTAATTCTGCCGACCAGGCGGTTAATCCTTCCCGCAGGAGTTGCTGATCGTTGTAGAACGAGAAATTTTGTACGCTCGTTCTGCCCAATGCATCTGTCATCATCACCTGACCCGTTCCCGCGCCGCTGATGTTAGGCATTGTGTTGATCTGAAAGCTACCTGCGGGGACTTCTCCGTTGTAGTACCTGACGCCGTCGACGTACAGCTCAACGTTTGACGGTAACGTCGCGGATCCCAGATATGCTGGAAGCGGGGTGGTTGGCATATAGGGCTGTAACCCAAAATCGGTGCCTATCTGAATGCCGCCGATTCGCGTCGGTCGAGACCAGATGAGTGAACTTGTCAGGGTATCGCCAACGGTTAACGCCAACATCGAATCAGGAAATGACGTACGCCAGCTGGTGTCGAGGCGCTCAACGCTGTTATCGGCATATTCCTCGGTAGAGTACTGCGTCAACTGAGTGGTGCTGAGCACGCCGGTCGCATTGAAGGCGCGAATTTCGCTGAAGGTATTGATTGCGCTTTCATCCCCCTGTTGCGTATAGATATCATAATTGAGCAGCGCCCCGCGTGATGTTGTTGCCGTTGGCGCGGTTTCGGTGGGCGAGTTAAGCTGCGTGGTCGCAAGATCGAGTGAACTGAGCGGCGCAGTAAGCGAGAGCGTTTGCAACTGAACGTTGTAGTCAATGGTTAGCTGGGGGATATCGTTCAGGCAGACGGCGTTAGTGGCGTCTGGAGCAAAGCGAAAGCCCATTTTACGCAGAGTATCTGCTCCTGCATAAAGCTTTCCATTATCGTAGCCAAAATGAACCAGCCCAACGGGATTCCCATTTAAGGTGACGTCGAGATACAAATCGACTCCCGTAATCTGCGAGGCGCTATTAATAACACCATTTTCGTTCTGGTTATTATTCAGCGTTTGTGCGCAAACCATTCCCGATATTAATACTCCATTGAGAAAGCAATATTTCACCAGAAGCCAGGATCTGTTACAGATCTTGTACTGTTTTTTGGCCATTGATTGTGACTTCAACTTTCCCGCCGTAATGATTATTCCTGGCTGACGGGGAAACTATCCAGCGCATTGTTGATCCGGGTAAAACGTAGCCTAATAGTCCGGGTGTAATGACTTTTTTAGTACCGTCAGGGCTTATAAATGTTGCAGCAGATAACTGTGCATGCCCATTTCCCTGATTACTGACTTCAATAAATTTTTTGCCATCCAGCTGCTGTAATTTCCATTGCAGTTTTGCCTGCGTTTGTGCCGCTGATGTTGGTTGAATGAAAACGGGAACAGAATAATGCAGCACAAACTGAAGCTTGTTTTTTTCTACTTTTGCAGGCGGTAACTCATCTATCGACAAACGATAAGCGTCTTCGGCATGTGCCGAGGGAGGGCTTGTACGAATAACGCGTATCAGCTGTCGTTCTCCAGGGGCCAATGCCAACATCGGCGGGCTAATCACCAGCCCCTGAGAGGGAGAAAGTTTGTCGTCATAAGCGCTTTGACTCCAGCGAAAAACCCGAACCTGGGCATTGAGCACATTTTCACCCGCGTTACTCAGCCAGATACCATCGGCATTTTGCGTCGCTTGCAACGTTAACGTGACCGGGGCTATTTGCAGTCCGCTGGCGGTGGCAAGATTGATGCTCGCAACCATCCCTAGCAGGCATGCGCAGGCACACTGCTTTACAGGCAGTTTTACTCTCATATGGCTTCCTGAAGTTAGTAGTTAACGTTAACCGTTACCGTGTCGGCATAGTTGTCAGGCGTGAAGTTGGCGTTCGGTGCGGTGGCATAAACGGTAAAAGTCTGCGCCAGCCCAGTTCCGGTTGCCGCAACGCCGTTTCCTGGTTCGGTAGTGGTGGCAGTATTCCCCCAAACCGGGCCTGTTGCTGATGTTTGATTGAGTTGATAGGGCACTTTGTCGGTATTCGTCGCCGAATTAGCCACTGAGGACATCGCCCCGGCGCCGAGGGCATTACCGCCGTTAGCCGTTGAAGGCGCGAGGCCAATAAAATAGGGCGTCGTCTTTGAACAGTTGACAGAAATCGTGTTGTTTCCACTCGTGTTAGTTGCCGTAGTATTGACGGGCCCAAGCGTAATATTTGAAGCCGAACCGGCAGTCACGGTACAGGCCTTTTGAATCGTCATCAGTACCTGAAATGTTCCGTTAACGGTTGCTGCATTTGCCACAGAAATAATGGAAAAGGCGCAGCAACAAAGAATTAAGCGTTTGTCTAAGACTAGAGCCATATCCTTTACCTTTTTCAAATAACCACATTTATTACTTTAGAAAAACAATAATGTGGCACAAGAAGACATAATTTAACCCTAGAATAAGTATTAGACGTACGCCAGTTGATCTAATGAATTTTACTTAGGAAAAAGGTGATGTCGTCTGCAAAAAAATAATACCAATGGGTTAGTATATTGTTTTATTTTTATGCTATGGCCGGGGTTAAGTCAGGAGGATAGAGGGCAACATATTCCTTGGGTGGTACTCAAAATAACCAGCCAAAAAATGAGAGTTGTATGATTTATCTTACACGTATTACGTGTAGGTTACGGGCTGTGGAAGATGACCTTATAACCTTGTTCATTCCAGTGTTGGAGCAGTTCATTTTGTCTGCGGGTTGGCGTAATACCGGTCCAGACAAAAAGGGTTTGCCCAGGGAAAAGTTCAGGTCTTGGCGATTCAATGGGTTCAGCCAGAACGGCAATATGCCAACCAGATTGCGATAAGCGCCAGGCTTCGAGCCACAGACGGGTTCTGTCTTCAACATCCCAGGCCATCAGGAGGGCATCCTTTCCTGACTTGCGCCGCGTTTCAGACAGCAGTGTGGCAACATATTCAATCAATGCGCCATCAAGCATGCTGTTCATTATGCGGGATGTATTATGGTCAAGTATCAGCCGTTGACGTACGGGAAGATAAACGTGATCGATCAGCGCATCTACGGGGTGAACGCGACCGAGTGCGGTAATTTTGGCTCGCAGCTTCGGCGGATGCGCCATGCGAAGAATGCTCATCATCTCTTCTTGTAATTGATTCCAGTCGTCGTCAGCTTGACGGGTACTGGTTTCCAGCAATGCCTTAACTTTCCCAACAGGTATGCCATTGCTAATCCAACGTTTTATTTCTTCAATACGCTGAATATCTTCTTCATCAAAGAGTCGGTGGCCACCTTCACTGCGTTGAGGTTTGAGTAAACCGTAACGTCGTTGCCATGCCCGAAGGGTGACAGGATTTATCCCGCAACGTTCTGCGACATCCCCAATGCTGTAATAAGCCATAGTTCCCCCGGACACTCCTGATTCTCCGTCACCGATATGCGGTTCCTGTTACTTTGTACAACATGCATCAAATTGTACAAAACATACAGAGGATTCTAGCAAAATTAAGATTTACTTTACTATCACGCAGGGAGTAAATGCTGAATTTTTATGTTCAGCATGAGGGCGGTTGTTGTGATTGTTTATTTATAACAATGCGTTAGTTATTTTGACGCTGAGAAATCATTTTTCTCTGGCCATGCAACAGACGGAATACCATTCAGGCAGGCTTGTGCAAAAAGGTTACCCTGGAAGATTTCAATACCTGCGGACTCAAGCCACATCCACTCTTCAGGTTTTTCAACGCCGACTGCGGAAATCATGATTTCCAGTGAAGTGCAACATTTGATAATTGCCTGAATGATGGCCTGTCTTGGTCCACTTTTATGCACATCCGTGATCAGCTCGCGGCTTATCTTAATTCGGTCGGGTTGAAAACGAGACAGAAGCTGAAGCCCGGCAAAACCTGCCCCAAAATGATCTATCGCCACACAGATCCCCGCAGCCTTGAGTGACTTTACGGCCTGCGCGAACGTATCAAAGCGCGATATAACTTCGCTTTCGGTAAACTCTACAATGATTTGTTCAGGCACCAGTCCGTGCGCCGCGATTTCGTTTATCAGAAAGCTGACTGCATCGGGTTTGTTTACCAGGGTCATGGGGAGCAGGTTGACTGACAGCATTTTGTCGTTAAGTCCCAGCGCGCTTGCCATTGCAAAAGCAGTCTTTTTGCTCTGCAGATCCGCGGTATACAGTTCTTCAGGATTTAAGTTGCCAAAATAAGTTGCGGGCGTTTCACCGTCTCTACCACGAATAAGTGCTTCCAGAGCAATGACGCGCTGCGACATAGGATCGATAATGGGTTGAAAAGCAAAGCTGAAATCGATATTGGACTGGAGTGTGCTTTCATCCAGGAGAGTACAAGAGTTGTCGGCAATAAAACTCCAGTAATCAGGCGCAGGTATTTCAAAATAACTCGATTTTTCCGTCGCAAGGACAAATGTGCGGAAAAACTGTAATGCCCGGTCATCATAGGTGAGCTGAAATTTTGATGTTCCCTTGTTAAGTACCGCTTGCAGGACGTCATTGCGTTCATGTTTTTGTAAATCAAATAACTCCATTCCCACCTTTCCGAATCTTCTCGCAGGCGCGTAATCACACATCAGCTCAACGATATTGTGGTGCCGTGGATCGTTACATATACAACGATAAATCTCTTTTACCTGCTCCTCAGGTCCTTCAAGCAGTTGGAAAAAGTGGCGGCCATTAAAGAGTAAAATCCCCGTAACATCGGATCGCCGGTTTTTTAGATTTGCGGCTGTCACCATATCCTCAAGCGCTCTGAGGGGGGCGTCATCACGTAGATGGCTACGGTAAATAATGGTCGTGAGCATGGACAGTCCGGGATCAAGGGAAGGGAAGAGATATGGACAGTATCAAACAAACCAGCTTATGTCCTGATTTTAATACATTATTCTAACTTTATTTTTACAAACAAAGACCATCAAACAGATCGAATTCATTCGTTAAACGAAGTGAATTGTACAACTGAATTTGATTTTATGTAAATTGATACTTATCTAACTTGCTGATTGTATTGATTTAGCACTTTTTGATAAAAATTGATGGTTCGCGTTGTACACATTTTTGGTACAACTTTGCTACTGTTATAAAACTTAATATTCACCAGCATTTTGTTACAGGAGCATGACATGCAGCAGCATACCGTTCGCACTGATACTGCAAGCGCGATTTCTCGTTACTTTGCGAAGGCGCATCTGCCAACTCAACAGGAAACATTGGGAGAAATCGTCACTGAGATACTGAAGGATGGACGAAATCTGAACCGCAAATCACTTTGCACCAAGCTTCTGTGTCGTCTTGAAAAAGCATCCGGGGAGAAAGAACAGAAACATTACAATGCGTTAATTGGCCTGCTTTTTGAATAAAATAAACCCCTTACTTATAGGGGTAAGTAGTGAAGGAGTTATGAAGAAAACTGATAGTGAACGCCTGAAACATGAAATTACAGGTTTGGCTGTGCTAGAAATTTTGCGAATGCATACAGACGTTTCGTTAGCTGCAGTGATTAAGCAATTGCGACTTATGCAGGCCAGTGAAATAGATGGCACACGCAAGCAATTAATTGACAACGTTATCAATGATTTTACAAACATTAATCCGGGGAAGATAAGTAGAAAACCGGATAAAACCAGAGATGAGAGTGCTTTCAGTGCCAGCAAAAACCCTAAATTACATTAAAGATAATCTTCCAGACTATACAAGCGAGGTTACCATGCTTCATGAAATTAATGTCCACAGTGTAATGACGGATAAAGCTTTATCAAGTTACTTCCATAATGCAGGTGAGCTATTAGCAGATGAGTCTGTGGCATTGGGTCAGGCGGTAACCAATGTAATTCTGGCAGGTGATAATGTTAATAATAAAAACATCATTTTAAGCCTGATTAGTTCTCTGGAATCAACAGTTGACGTTGTCCAGGCAGATGTTATCAGAAAAACCCTGGAAATAGTGCTGCGCTACACAGCTGACGACGTCTAAAAAGTCTTCATATTAATATAATATGTACAGTACCTTTGTTATATGCTGAAAGCACTCATGCTGAGCATTTTTTTGATTAAGACTATACATAGCACCCTCTCTAGAACAATTGTGATTTTTCATTGAGGCCATAATGATGAACATCGTTCAGGAACACACTGGAAACGCAGATTTATGGATTGATGATATTTTTATCAGGCAAGGGCTAAAGAATATTCTTGCAGATATTGTTTTCGAAGATGATAAGACGCATCTGGTTTTTTTCACTGCCAATCACTTTGAGGCGGTAAAAAGGCAAAATTACGATCTGAAAACGCATCGTCTGGTACTGCTGATTGATGGTCATCTGTACAGATATCTCAATGATTTATCACTTTACAGACTGCCAATAGATGTTAGCGTTGCCACATTCAAACAATTTATTATTGATATTACTCGTTCTGGCGGTATACACGACAATCAGTCGGAACTAAATATTTCTCTGACTGCGCGAGATAAATATATTTTAACGCAGTTAGGGGAGGGGCGAACTATTTTTGAGATATCCGCTTTGTTAAATCTACATTTAAAAACGATTTACCAGGCCAGGCAGAATCTGATCAAGAAGCTTGGTTGTTCTGGGCTGATTGATTTTCAGGGAATACTGCGAGCGAAAATATTCCGAAACTGGCTGGAACATGCCTGAGTAAATCGACAGTTCGTACTTACTGTTGGGGGATACGACAGGGCCAATGGCCCTGTCCGATATATTTTAAACTTCGCTACTCTGTCACCAGTTCATTTCCCATCTTCTGCTGATGATGCTTTTTGCTCAACGAGAAATAGCCAAATATTAGCGTTATTACCACAATGCTGGCCATAATCAGGAAGATTTCCTGATAGCCCACTTTATCAAACAACTTACCGACAGGCAGTGACAGCACGATAATGCCAATGGAACTGGCGATATTGAAGCCAATGAGATATATCGTTGATGACAGGCGTTTGTCAAAATTCGCTACGCTGAATTTAAACACTGAAATAACAAACAGTGGAACTTCCAGCGCATGAAGCATTTTAATCAAGGAGATAATATAGATATCGGTGAACAGTGCTGAACCCAGGATTCGACAGGTCATGATTGTGCCACCCAGCAGCAATGCGGATTTAGGCCCGATGCGGTTAATCAGGAATGGAACCAGCGCCATACCGACGGCTTCCATAAAGACCTGTACCGAATTGAGATAGCCGTATACGCGTGGTGCCAGTTCGGGATCGTCAAATAAGCTGGCGTAAAACACCGGGAACATCTGCTGATCGTAGATGCTATAGAACGACCAGGTGCCGACGACAAAGATAACGAAAAACCAGAACTGCGTATCTTTGAAGATAGTGAGAAAATCCTTTCGGGTCAGCGCGTCAGGTTCAGAAGAACGCGTTTTTACAGAAGATGGGACGGGTGAGTTGGTTTTGAACAACACGTTAATCAACAGGAATAACACCCCCATTACCGATACGCACCAGAAGTTAATGTGTGGGTTGATGCTGAAGAAGATACCGCCAACAAAAGTCCCTGCGGCGTAGCCAAGCGATCCCCACAAACGGGCGGTGCCGAATTCAAAGTTGAATTTGCGGCTCACTTTTTCGACGAAGCTTTCTACCAGACCACAACCCGCGAGGTAGCCAAGGCCAAAGAAAATGGCTCCCAGCGTCATACCAAGCTTGAAGTTGGAGGTCAGCAGCGGTTCGTAAACATAAATCAGGAACGGGCCGCTGAGCGTGATGACTATCCCCATCAGCCAGATAAGGTGTTTACGGGTGCCGAGCTTATCCTGCAGAAAACCGTAGACCAGCATAAACAGCATGCTAAAGAACTGGTTTACGGCATACAGCATTCCCAGCTCCGTTCCGGACAGGCCAAGTTTATTTTTTAGCCATATTGCATAAAAAGACCACCACAACGACCAGGCGGCAAAGAAAAAGAGCAGATACCCGGATGAGTATCGATATTTGTCATTACTGAACGGCATATTTATCTTCATGATTTTTCCAATCCAGATCAGGTCATTGTAAGGTCTTTCTGATACGACGTAACGAGTGCGCTTTATTACGGGGTAATCGTTCTCCGTAGCGACGGTTGTGATTGAATAAAGCTGCTCAGGTGTTGGCTGTCGGGAAACGCGCTTAGCGCGCCACGCCGGGTGGTCGCCAGAGCACCACAAGCGCTGGCCTGCTCGATAAGTGGAAGTAGCGTTGACGTCGATGTGGGCCAGCCTTCCTCGGCGAGTGCCGCCAGCAGCCCGGCCATAAAGGCGTCACCGGCGCCGGTAGTATCGATACTTTCGACGTTATAGCCGCTTAAAGTTAGCCTGCTGTTTTGCCAGAAAGCGATAGCGCCGTCGGCACCGCGGGTGACGATTTTCAGGCGTGCAGGAAAATCAACCAGACGTTCGCAGGCGCTACTGAGACAGTTGGTCTGTGTTAGCCACAGCAGCTCTTCTTCCGACATCTTCAGAATGTCGCTCCGCCGGGCAAACTCGTTGACAAGGTCAAACATCTGCATCTCGTTGCTCCACATCTGCGGACGCAGATTGATGTCAAAGCTCAGAGTACCGCCGGTCTGTCGCAATGCGGCCATAGTCTGGGCGAGGGTGGCGCGGCAGTCAGGGGCAACCAGCGCCAGCGAACAGAAGTGCAGAATATCGGCGCCAAAGTGGGGTAGTCTCGCCGGGCTGAGAAATTGATCGGCAGACGGATTGACCAAAAACTCAAACTGCCGCTCGCCGTTGGGAGCCAGTGAAACCAGTACGGTACTGGTGTGCTGATGTGCATCAAACTCCAGACTTCCTGTATCCACCTGCGCTGTTTCCAGCGTCTGATGCAGAAATCGACCAAAAGTGTCATTGCCCACACGGCCAATAAAACCGCTGGCGCGGCCAAGGCGAGCCACGCCGATTGCCACATTGAAGGGAGCGCCTCCCGCGCAGGCTTCAAACTGCATATTGTCGCGCGGCAATAAATCCACCACAGCGTCTCCGAGCGTCCAGATAGTCATTATTTTTCCCCAAAGCAGTAAGACGGATGTTTATTTGGCGCTGAGCGGCCAGGCATGCCCTTGATTAAAAATGGCGTGTCCGTTCAGGCTGAATAAGGTCAGTTGGCGATCGTCCGGTTCAGGATAAATACGACTGCTAAGGGTATATTCACCGTGATTGACAAATACCTCTACCGAGGAGCTGTCGATAAATAAGCGCAGATCCAGCCGGTCACCAACTGGAAGCGGCACGCTGCGATAACCAGAGAGACCATGCTGCGGGTAGCGACGATCCAGCACCAGACGCTGTGCCTGAGCATCGACGTAGACCCGTAGTCCATCACCCAGCGCGATACCATATTCTTCAGCACTGCTGCGGGCGATATCGAGGCTCAGTTCGACTTCAATAGCGTGCGCCTGCTCCTCTACCATCAGGGTGCGATTGTGTAGTTCGCTGACCGGCCAGACATGAAGCTCACCGCGTAATAATTCCAGCTCTTTCACCGGGTTCATACGCAGCCGCTGATCGGTATCGAGCGTCACCTCGCGGGGGAGGGTAAGCATGCCCGCCCAGCCGTCGGCTTGTTCTGGCATTGGCGATTCCCACATCGACAGCCAGCCAATCACGATGCGGCGCCCATCCGGGGTGGTAAATGACTGGGGGGCGTAAAAATCATGCCCGTGATCCATCTCCTGGAAGGCGTGGGTGACGTGAAAATGGAGATTATCCTGCCATTCGCCGACCATATAGCCGCTCTGGAACAGGTTACGGTAATCGTATCCGTCTGCGGCGATGCCCTGCGGCGAGAACATGAAGACGAGATTATTGTTGAGTGGGAAGAGGTCTGGGCACTCCCACATGTAGCCCATGCCGTCATCGGCCCTGCCAAGCGTGCTGGCAAACTGCCAGTGCTGTAGATCTTGCGAGCGATAGAGCTGCACTTCGCCCACGTCATCGACCCGGGCGCCCACCACCATGTACCAGTTGTCTCCCTCTTGCCAGACTTTCGGATCGCGAAAATGGTGTACACCTCGCGGGGTATCCAGAATCATGCCCTGGCGTTCAAAGTGAATCCCGTCGGTGCTGGTGGCCAGGCACTGTACCTGATACAGGTTTTCCTCTTTCGCCTCGCCGTCAAACTTATGTCCGGTGTAGATCAGAGCCAGCTTATTGCCTTCAACCACCGCTGAACCGGAAAAACAGCCGTCTTTATCTTCCGGCCCTTCTGGTGCCAGTGCGATGGGTAAGTGCTCCCAGTTCACCATATCGCGGCTGCGCGCATGGCCCCAGTGCATTGGTCCCCAGACCGGCTGCCACGGATAGTGCTGATAGAACGCATGGTAGTAACCATCGAACCAGGACAGACCGTTGGGATCGTTCATCCAACCCGCTGGTGGCGCCAGGTGATAGCGTGGATACCAGCGCGGGTTTACAAGGTCTTTCTGCTGGCTTAAGGCTTCGTTGGCTTTGGAAAGTAGTGACGTCATTTGCTTGTCCCTGTAAGTGAATTGATCAAAAGATAACGTTAACATTCTCGGTTTTCTCGCAGATTTGATGGTAATATCGATGTTAATCACAAAAGTTAACGTTAACATTTTGCGGGCGTTATCGAGATCGCATTTTCAGACCCCGGCAAAGTGAACATCGGCGAAGGAGAGGGTATGGCATCTTTAAAGGATGTGGCGCAGCGGGCTAACGTCTCGTTAATGACCGTATCGCGGGCGATTAACGAGCCCGAACGACTACGGCCTGAAACCTATAAAAAGGTGATGGAAGCGGTAGATGCGCTGGGG
This sequence comes from Citrobacter sp. Cpo069, assembly GCF_030332785.1. Taxonomy (NCBI): domain Bacteria; kingdom Pseudomonadati; phylum Pseudomonadota; class Gammaproteobacteria; order Enterobacterales; family Enterobacteriaceae; genus Citrobacter; species Citrobacter sp. Cpo069. The sequence continues at coordinate 90,263 of NZ_JAOWHD010000060.1, read as the reverse complement.
TATGTCTCCGATCTCTCCGCTAAAAAAATTCGTGGTGCGAAAACCACAGCTAACACGATTGGGGTGCTGGCGTTGGACACCATGACTACGCCATTTTCCGTGGAGATAACGCTCTCTATCGAAGAGACCGCGCGGGCGCACGGTTGGAATAGCTTTGTAGTGAATATGTTCAGCAATGACAAGCCAGAGAAAATGGTTGATCTGCTGTTGGCGCATCGCCCGGACGGTATTATCTACACCGCGATGGGACTGCGCCAGGTACCGGTACCGGAAAAGCTGCATAAGTATCGCTGCGTGCTGGCGAACTGTGAAAGCACAAGCGGCCCTTTCCCCACCTATATTCCTGATGATGAACAAGGGCAATATCTTGGCGTGAAAGCGCTGTTGGCCGCAGGCTATCGCCGACTGCTGTGTATCCACCTACCGAAAGGAATTGTGGCGACCGATCGCCGTCGGGCGGGAATGGAGAGGGCTTGTCGTGAAGCGGGTGTCGACCCTGATGCAATGTTCCACCACTATCTTCCGCCGGGCGAGCGCCACCATATTGATGCGGCGGAGATTGCCGGGCATTACCTGAGCGGCGCGCGCCCGATGTTCGATGCGGTGGTGTGCGGTAACGACCGCGTGGCTTTTGTTATCTACCAGCTCTTGCTGGGGCGAGGGCTGCGCATTCCGCAGGACGTCGCTGTGCTGGGCTATGACAATATGGTGGGCACCGGCGAGCTATTTTTGCCGCCGCTCTCAACGGTACAGCTGCCGCACTATGAAATCGGTCGTCTTAGCGCGCTGCATCTTATCCAGGGGCTCGATCACCGGGATACCGTGCGGGTAGACAGCCCCTGGCTTCCGCGCGCCTCAATATGATTAACCTAACTGCTACGTTTCATCAACCGGAGGGATGTGTGAATTATGTGGGGGTATCGCTAATTTTCTGGTGGATGTTACAAAACTGAAACGTGGGGGGACTGTTAAGTCACTGTTTAGCGCGCAAGGCTCAAAGTTGAGGCGTGTATTAAACTCTCGTCGTAATTTAGGGTTTCAATAAAATAACCGTTATTTATTAATGTTAACGTATCAATACATCGTAACTTACGAAACGTTTAGATTTTAGTTCGTACTTACCCATCCATAGCTCTTCTCTGCTCATTCTGCTTCTGTAACTTCAGCGGGACGTACAAGCGTCCACCACATTAACCACATGCAATAGTTCAGCCAGTGACATCGGATTCTACGGCGGTTATAGGCTTTTACGTCCCTTTTTTAGCCTGCAGATAAACCGTGAAAATTGTGATCCCGTACCCAGATAGTGCATTCCGTGGTTGCCTTTTAACCACAGACTTTTATTGTATTCTCATTGTATACAATTAAAATACAGGAGAGTGAGTATGAAAGTGATTGATACCCATAACCATGTTTGGCATTGCCAGGGAGAGCATTTTGCCTGGATCACAGACGATCTGGCGGCAATTCGCCGTGATTTTCTTATTGACGATTTGCAGGCCGTATTGGCTGAAAACCACATCGAAGGCGCCATTTTAGTACAAGCCATCCCTTCAATTGAGGAGACCGAATGGCTGCTGGAAATAGCTGAGCATCACGATGAAGTAAAAGGTGTTGTGGGATGGGTGGATATAAACCGCGGGGCTGGGATCGCAGAGGATTTGCAGAGACTGCAGAGAAAATCCCGCTATCTGAAAGGGATCCGCTATATGTCTCAGGGCTTGCCTGAGAGCCATTTAGTGACCCCGCAATTTATCCAGGGGGTACGTTGCGTTGGAGAGCAGGGGCTGGTGTATGAACTGCTGGTTACGCACCAACAGCTGGAGGCGGCAAGCCAGCTTATCTCTGCTTGTCCGGAAGTGACCTTTGTTATCGAACATGCGGCAAAACCCGCAGTTCGCGACGGAGAAATTACCCGCTGGCGTGAACAGTTAATGTTGATTGGTGAGGCTTACAGCAATGTTTTTTGCAAACTATCAGGCCTGGTCACGGAAGCAGATTATGCCCGCTGGACGGGACCTGGGCAGGCGAGCCAGGAGCTTGAACCTTATTTTAGCTCGGTTTTTGCCGCATTTGGTGATGAGCGAGTGATGTATGGATCCGACTGGCCTGTTTCTCTACTGGCATTACCGTATGCCGACACTTTAGGGCTTTACCAGAACTACCTGCAATCTCACCAGGCTCTTTCCAGCGATAACTTTTTTTATCGCGTGGCAGAGAAGGTTTACTCATTAAAGTAACAGGGGGGCACTTATGGAAGTCGTTCAATATATCCTCGGATTTGGCCCGGCAGTGGTCATTCCAATGATTATGTTTTTATTTGCCGTGCTATTTGGCGCGAAACTTGCCGATGCGGCGAAAAATGCAATGACGGTAGGTATTGGGTTTCTCGGTCTTTCGTTGCTGATCGGTTTTATGGTGACATCACTTAGCAGCTCGACAGAAGCGATGGTAAAAAACCTCAATCTTCATTATGAAGTATTGGATCTGGGCTGGCCGTTAATTAGCGCCTTCAGTCTGGCTGCGCTTTCTCTGCCGATTGTTTATGCGTTATGTTTTGCCACTAATTTGTTGATGATTTCAACCAATACCACCAAAACCCTTAACGTTGATTTTTGGAATTACTGGCACTTTGTATTTGCCGGAATCATCGTTGAACAGGTGACGGGTTCATTTTGGATGGGGATTTTTGCAAGTTGGATCACATTTATTATTACGCTAAAAATCGCCGATTACATTGCCCCACATGTGCAGAAATTCTGTGACACGCCAAACGTGACCATTACTCAGGCGGAGATCGTCGCATGGGCCCCGCTGGCATTTTTAATGGACCGTGTAATTGATCGCATTCCGTTGATTAACAAAATTGACCTTAATCTCAGCAAAATTGAAGCCAAACTAGGTTTTTTTGGTAGTCCGTTAGCGATGGGGGCCATTCTGGGGGTGATCATCGGTATGCTTGGCGCGCTACCGTTCAGCGATATTATTAAGAGTGGAATGAATTTTGCTGCGGTCATGGTGTTATTACCGACGATGGCGGGAGTGCTGGTCAGTGGTCTGGTACCGATTACTGAAATTGCTTCTGAATGGGTAAAGAAACGTTTTCCAACAAAGTCACTTTATTTTGGTATCAGCGGTGAAATTGCTTTTAAAAACCCTGCGGTATTGTCTGTAGGTATTTTGATGGTGCCACTCACGATCCTGATTAGTACTATTTTGCCTTTTAATACCATGATGCCATTCGCCGATATTCCTTATCTGCCGATATTTGTTGTCTTTGGCACGGTTGCATGCAACGGAAACATGTTCCGTGGATTAATTAATGGCATTGTCATCGTGTGTGGGATCCTGTGGTTTGGTTCGGATCTCGCTGTAGTGTCGCAGGCTTTGGCCGAAAAGGCACAACTGAATGTGCCAAAAGAGATGATGGCCTCATCAATCGATGGTGGCTCACACGCTATATCTTATATCTTCTACAAAATGTTCGAGCTGTTAAAAGGAATGAATCCTGCGCTCTTGTGTCTTTTTTCTATCGTAGTGACCGGGATTATTATTTATGTGCTGAAGTTGATTTTTAATATTAATAATAAATCAACAGCAGCGACCTCATTAACTGCAAACAAAGTTGACTAAGAATACTGATAAACATCAGGGGAATATTATGATCACTCAGAATACAATTAAAAGTGTAGGGCTTAGTGTACCTTCTTTAACCTTCGGCGCAGCCAGCCTGGCTAATTTATTCAGAACGCTGAGCAATAACGAAGCCATGGACATTGTTGATAAGGCCATTCAGGTTGGCTGGCGCTACTTTGATACTGCACCACATTATGGCAGCGGACTTTCTGAGTTGCGTTTAGGTCTGGGATTACGTGGACTGGAGCGTAGCGAATATGTTTTGTCCACCAAGGTTGGTCGTCTGCTGCAATCCCGGAAACAAGAGCCAGGCCTTGAAGCAGGAGAATTTTTTTATGATGAGAACCCTTTTAACCGACAGGCTGATTACTCCTATGAGGGCATCATGCGCTCATACGAAAACTCTATCCAGCGGCTGGGAACCCGTTATATCGACATTCTCTATGTACACGATCTCGGCACTTATACCTACGGCAATACGGAACTGGAACGCCAACATTTTAAAACCTTCTGTGAGTCAGGGCAGAAAGCACTAGAAGAGCTTAAGCGCAATGGCGATATCAAAGCCTGGGGCGCAGGCGCGAATGAAGAGGCAATCCTGATGGAGGTGATGGATAACGCTGCCCCGGATATCTTAATGCTCGCCAACCGCTACAACCTGCTGGAAACAGACCGCCAGGCGTTCTTTGCCAAATGTGAAAGCAACAATGTTTCGGTGGCTGTTGCTGCACCTTTCGCTACCGGAGTTTTAGTCGCGAAAGATAAATCGAAGGCGTTGTATGAATACGGTTCCGCGCCAGCGCAGGTTATTGAAAAAGTCAATGCGATAGAAGCGCTATGTGCAAAACATGCCGTGCCAATTGGTGCTGCGGCGCTGCAATTCCCATTAAGAAACCAAAATGTGGTCACCGTAACCTGCGGCGTTCAATCCGTAGAACAAGCGTTGACTAATTTTGCCTGGGCTAACTGGGATATTCCGCAGGAATTGTGGGATGAACTGGCCAGCATTGGTATTCAGTAAGCATCATTTGTAACTTTGCGAAAAAATTAACAGATATTGAGGATGTAATGAAAATAGTTAAAGCCGAAATCTTTATGGTTGATTTGAAACCTAAAGTAAAACGTGTCGATGCGATTCAGTCTTTTGTCTCACAAGAGACGCCGATTATTCGTTTAACAACATCGAGTGGAGAAATTGGTGAAGGCTATACCTACACAATTGGCACCGGCGGCTCATCTGTGGTTGCGCTGTTACGAGATCACCTGTTACCGAAATTGATTGGTCAGGATGCGACGATGATTGAGGGCATCTGGGAATCATTGCTGTTCTCAACTCATGCGACCTCGGTTGGCGCCATTACGTCTCTGGCACTGGCAGCCATTGATACCGCATTATGGGATTTGAAGTGTAAGCGCATGAATTTGCCACTGTATAAAGTCGCAGGTGGTGCGAAGTCGCGCATGAAGTTATACACCACCGAAGGGGGCTGGCTGCATTTAAGCACTCAGGAATTAGTTGATGATGCGCTGGCTGTTAAGGCGCAGGGATTCTGCGGTTCTAAAATCAAAATTGGTTCTGAAAGTCCGGTGCGTGATATCGAGCGTTTGACTGCTGTACGTGAAGCGGTGGGTGATGAGTACGTGATCATGACTGATTGCAACCAGGCGTTTAAATTCTCGGAAGCCAAACAGCGAGCAGCGTTGTTGGAGCATATTAATCTTTCATGGATTGAAGAGCCGTTTCTGGCGCATGATGTTGATTCTCATCAAAAATTGTGTGAGTCAACTACCATTCCTGTCGCGGTGGGTGAGTCCATTTATTCTATCCAGCACTTCAAAGAGTATTTACAGAATAATGCCGCAGATATTATTCAGGTTGATGTGGCTCGTATTGGTGGTATTACACCATGGCTTAAAGTTGCACATATGGCGGAATGCTTTAATAAAATTGTCTGCCCGCATTTCTTGATGGAATTGCATATATCATTATGTTGCGCCATTACTAATAGCCGTTGGCTGGAGTATATTCCACAGCTCGATAGTGTTACTCTTAATAAGGTGAATATTCACGAAGGATATGCTTTCCCACCAGAAGAACCTGGTTTGGGTATTCAGTGGGACTGGCAGAAAATACAGGCTGATACTGTTGTTTACCATGTCATTGAATAAAACAATTTTTATTTTCTCAGGAATATATTATGTCTGATAATCATGCTCAATTTCACGGTGCATGGTGCCCATCAATTACGCCTTTTGATCAACAAGGAAATATTGATTTATCGGCACTGCAGCAGCATTTGCGACGGTTGGAAGAGGCTGGGACTCATGTCGTATTGCTAATGGGAAGTATTGGGGAGTTCACCGCATTAACGCTGGATGAACGACTGATGCTTATCCGTGAGGCACGGAAAATGTCATCGCTGCCGCTGGTGGCAAATATCTCAGCTACCTGTATGGCGGATATGATACGTCTGGCAGAAGAGGCCTGGCATTGCGGGTATCAAGCAGTGATGATTCTACCTCACTACTATTTTCAACAAACGCCGGCCCAACTATTGGCATACTACCGCGATCTGGGGCAGCGCCTGAATGGAAAATGGTTCGCATACAACTTTCCTGCCCGAACTGGATGCGATCTGGACGCGGTACTGGTAGCGCAATTAGCGGCAGAATTTCCCAATTTTGTGGGTGTTAAAGATACTGTTGATTGTCTCTCTCATACTCGCGCAATTATTCAGTCAGTCGCGTCCGTTAGAGACGATTTTGTTGTTCTGTCCGGTTATGATGAATATCTTATCCCAAATCTTCTGGCGGGTGGCGCGGGAGTTATTTCAGGATTAAATAATATTTGTCCCGAACTTTTTGTGCAGGCAATTAAAGCCTGGGATGAAAATGATCTTACCCAGCTTACTGGCATACAGCGTGAGATAAGCCGACTTTCTGCTATTTATAATATTGGTAATGATTTTGTTACTACAATTAAAACCGCGGTGGCTCATAAGTTTCAGTATTCTGGGGAGAAATCAAGAAGCTTTGCGGGGGAACTAACTCGTCAGGAATCGCAACAGATTGACATAATGTTCAGTATCAAATAATCAAAAATCAATAACAGCATACATTATGCTACGGCAATGCTGTATTGCTGTTATACCTCTCTGTTATAAGGTATAGAATATGTCTTATAGAATGATATTAAATGAAACCTCATATTTTGGCGTGGGTTCAATTAACGCTATCGTTGATGAAGTTAAAAAGCGAGGTTTTAAAAAAGCGCTGGTAGTTACTGACCACGATCTTATCCAGTTTAATGTAGCGACCAAGGTACTTGATATTCTTGATAGCGCAGGGTTGCCTTATCAAATTTTTGATAAGGTCATACCTAACCCGACGATTGATGTCGTGCAGCAAGGTGTTGAGGCATTTCGTCAGGCGGGCGCGGATTACCTGGTCGCTATTGGTGGCGGTTCACCGCAGGATACGTGCAAAGCGGTAGGGATAATCATTAACAACCCTGAGTTTGCCGATGTCCGCAGCCTCGAAGGTGGGGCTGACACTAAAAATGCCGCTGTACCGATGATTGCCATTCCAACGACCGCGGGTACGGCAGCTGAGGTGACTATTAACTATGTGATTACCGATGTAGAGAACCGACGTAAGTTCGTTTGCTATGATCCTCATGCTATTCCGGTCGTTGCCATTATTGATGCTGACATGATGGCCAGCATGCCGCCCAGTTTAAAAGCGGCAACCGGTGTTGACGCGCTGACTCATGCAATCGAAGGATATATTACGAAAGGGGCATGGGAATTAACCGATACGCTTCATTTAAAGGCGATTGAGATGATAGGGCGTTCGCTACGCGGTTCGATACAGGGAATCGCCCAGGACGCTGAAGGCATGGCGGTGGGGCAGTATATTGCCGGGATGGGCTTCTCTAATGTCGGATTGGGCCTGGTGCATGGAATGGCCCATCCTCTGGGAGCATTCTATGGTACGCCACACGGCGTCGCCAATGCAGTGCTATTGCCGCATATCATGGCATACAACGCCGAGTTTACTGGAGACAAATATCGCCAAATTGCACAGGCTTTGGGCAATACTCAGGCCATGGTGATGCCGATCGAAGAGGCGCGTCAGGCGGCCGTTGAAGCCGTGGCACAGCTTAACCGCGACGTAAATATTCCCGCCCGACTGCGCGATATCGGCATGAAATATGAAGATATCGATGCTCTGGCAGCCGCGGCAATGGCGGACGTCTGTACAGGTGGAAACCCTCGAGATACTTGTATTGAAGAGATTAAGGCGTTGTACCGACAACTCTACTAATTTTTAACTTTCCACATGACCGGTAGAAATACCGGTCATGTTATATGCATAGCCTATTTAAAGCTGGAGAACAGGCGGTTGTAGGAGTTGTTGACGTGATGGGCAATGGCCTCACGGGTTTGTTCTATATCGCGGGCAATAATACCGGCGCAAATTTTCAAATGTTCTTTGGATGAATCAATAATTGAATCATTTTTCATTTTGTCTGAACGCAGCATGCGTAACCGGTCATACATGAAGGTCAGCGTTTTAGTCACAATAGCGTTGTGGCAATCGGATAGCATTTGTTCATGTAGCTCGTTATCAGCTTCGAGTAATAAAGACACATTCGAATCATGAAAACCGACTTCAATTTTATCTTTAATTGTCTGGTAGCGTTGCGGGTCCTGGTTCTCCCATGACAAATTCAATACCATAATTTCAATGTCTTTTCGGATCTGGAAAATATCACGTATTTCACTGAGCGTAATGGGTTTAATGGTTTTCGTTTTATTTTTGGAAGGCTCAATCCAGCCTTCAGTCATCAGGCGAAACAAAGCTTCGCGCAGCGGCGTACGGCTGACATTAAGTTCCTGACATAGCTCATTTTCTGAGATAGCCCCCACCAACTCATTGGCGATGATTTTGGCCTTCAATTGATGATATGTTTTTTCGCTGATGTTCATAGTCTGGCTTTAATGAGGGTCATAATCATGTTTAATGAGATACAAATTAGCCCCTTGTCACTATGAAATCAATGGGTAAGCCCGGTTGTACAACGAATTAGCTCGTGTTTCAACGACTCAGTCAGCAGCACTAACAGTTGCCAGCGCGTCCACATCCTTCTGCAGATGATGTTTTTTTACTCAGCGTGAAGAAACCAAATACCGGCGTTCATACCACGATACTGGTCATCATTAAGAAACTCTCCTGACAATCCACCTTTGCAAACTCAACGTTGAATTTGGCTTAGTGGAAGAGATAGCCGTTAGCCAGTTTGATGAGGATGTTTGTAGGTGGTCTTTTGGCCGCCATGTCTCTGGCATTTACTCCTGATGAGGAGCGCTTTTTGTCCCTAAAAATTGTCCAACGCGACTAATGGTCAAATAAATTGTCGATTTCTCTAAAAAAAATGATCAGCGTGCCGATACACTGACAGGATATGTCAGCATTTTATATATAATTCATGTCAGGAAAACAGAAAAGTAGGTGCTTATGGCTGATTCAGCAAGGAGTTGCTCAGCAGAACGTTTAGTCGATATCCTAATAGAGCTGCAAACTTGTGGCGTTGTGAATCGCTATCAGTTGATGAAGAAATTTAATATCACTGAACGAACGGTCTATCGTGATCTTAATATGCTTTCCTCCTTTATTGAGGGGTGTGGTGGTGGAGAGTATCGATTGATACCGATTCGCGCGCAGAATAATAGCGCCTATGCCCTTCATGACCCACTGGCAAAGCTGCTGGACGCCGACGCGGTTTTTCCTGATAGAGATGAGGATTTTTGGCTTAGCTTAGAAAAACGAGCGGTAGAACAGCATGTTAGAGTTCAGTTTGGTCGCCCTGAACATTCAGTCAGAAATGATTTGCGAAAGTATTTTAACTTATTAGAAAAAGCGATTCAGAAAAACAGTGTCTGTCATATTTTATATAAAGACAAAACGCGCACCGTTCACCCTTATAAATTAGTTAACCAGAAAAATATTTGGTATCTGCAGGCGACCGAGGACGGAAAGCTAAAGTCTTTTTCGTTAAGTAAAATTCGGTGGTTGGATATCCGGAAAGAGCATTTTACTGTCGATACACCCACACTGTCATTAATTGATGAGCATCGCGATCCTTGGGTAAGTGAAGAGACGTTTGAGGTGCGGGTGCGTATTAAACACAGCATTGCTGGCTACTTCGCAAGACGAGATTTACTGCCTCAGCAAGAATTAGTGCGTGAAGAGAATGATGGCGTGACTTTGCTTTGCAAGGCAGCACATCAGAATCAAATTATTCCATTAATTCTATTCTGGTTACCGAATATAGAAATTCTGGAACCTGAATGGTTGAAAAAAACGGTCATCAACATACTGCATAACTACATCATTGGCGATCGCGACTCTGTTCCTGTTCTGGAATGTGATGCGTAGCGGGTAACAACGACTTATTGCACAGGAGATTTTTATTTATGGCATTACCTTTCATTATTCTGGGCGTCGCGGCAGCGGCAACGGCGTTTGGTGGCAAAAAAGCTTATGATGGCTACCAGAAAAAATCAGAAGCCGACGATGTTTTAGATCGCGCGCAGCGTCGCTTTGATAAGCATAAAGAGAGCTTTGATCTGGCGAATGAAACAACGTCGAAAAAACTGGCCGAGCTGGGTGAAAAAGAACTGAAGATCGGTAAAGATTTCAATGAATTTAAAACGATTGCCGACGATCTGTTGGCGCGTATGGCTAAAGATGGACATAAAGATCTTCGTCTGAAGGTACCGCAGCACAACATCAATAAAATTCAGAGTCTGGCGATTTCCGCCACGGAATACCTGACGACGGTCGTCGGTGCCGGGGTGTCCGGTGCTGCCGCTGGTTTTGCCGTGTACAGCGGCGTGATGGCGTTTGCCGCAGCGTCTACCGGTACGCCGATTGCCGCCCTGTCTGGTGCGGCGGCGTATAACGCCACAATGGCGGCTATTGGCGGCGGTTCTCTGGCCGCAGGCGGCTGGGGAATGGCGGGCGGTGCGATGGTACTTGGCGGCGCGGTAGTGGCTCCGTTGATTGCTATCGCAGGCTGGGCTTACGATAGCCATGCCGAAAAGGCGCTTAACAATGCTTATCAAAGCTCCCGTGAAGTGACAGCTGCGGTGGAAAAAATGAATGCGGCTGAAGCGCAGCTGACGAAGGTGCAGCAGTATGTAAATAGCATTTATGAATCAATAACCCGTATGCATAGCGTCTTTGTTCAACACTACTTTGAACCGCTGAAAGCGATGCATGCCATCATTGTTGAGCGTCATGAGAAGAATATAACCACTGAGATTAGTGAGTCGGAAGAGATCATGGCTATTATCGACCATGGTTATGAATTAGCCGCCATCATGACCGACGTGATCACCACGCCGCTGTTCAAGCCGGTGACGCAGGAAAACGGTGAAGCTGTTATCGAAGATGGCGTGATCCAACTGCAGACCGACAGCAACGGTATGAACCTGCTGAACAAAGAGATTCTGGACGAAAAACTGGCGGTTTCTGCTTCTGAGTTTGACGCATTTTCTTCTCGTATTTAATCGACGCGCCGGGCGAATCTGCCCGGCATTGCTATGGGCGAGCACAATGAACACAGCCAGGTTTGACTGGGGTGAAGAGTTACATCAGACGGTGGTTAAGAGTCTGACCACCTCTTTTGGGTTGGATTTTCTCTTGCTGGAGGATAAACACGGCGGCGATGTGAATACCATTCATAACGCTCGCGAGGGAGTGTATGCCACCGACGCCGAGCGTCAACGGTACGAGCAACGTGAAGGGTATGATTCTCATCATTACCATAGCCACGAAAACTACATTGCCACCAACCGGGCGGGAAAAAAGGCGCACGAGGCCGGTACGTTGACCGATACCTACACCGGTGAGAAATTTGCGGCTAATGATAAAAAGAACCTCGACCATATTATTGCCGCCCATGAAATTCACAACGATCCAGGGCGTATCCTTGCCGAATGCGATGGTGCCGATCTGGCTAATGATTCATCAAATCTGACCTTCACGAATGAGTCGCTGAATAAGGCGAAGAAGGCGAAAACGATGGATGCCTTCGTGCAAACGCTACAAGAACAGCATGCTGTGACCACGCAGGAAATTGCCCGTTTACGCAGCCAGCCAATGCTTTCCGAGCAAGAGCAAAAACAGCTGAATAAGCTGGAAAATAAAGCCGCCGCCGATTTTGAACGGATGAAAGAGGCCGACAAAAAGGCGCGGGCAAAATACAACAGTACGATCAATCAGGAATATTATACCAGCAGTAAGTTTGCGAAGAATGTCGCCACCGCCACAATGAACAATGCGTTTCGCATGGGAACGCGGCAGATGTTGGGACTGATTCTGGCAGAGACCTGGTTTGAGTTCCGCGCGCGTATTCCCGTGATGTTTGAGAAGCATCGTCATTCATTCGATGCCGGAGACTTCCTGCAAGATGCGGCGGAGGCATTACGCGCAGTCTGGCAGCGAGTGCAGGGTAAATTCAGCACTTTCCTGACGTCCTTTAAAGACGGTGCCATCGGTGGCGTGCTCTCCAGCATTACGACGACGCTGTTCAATATCTTCTTTACAACTAAGAAGATGATGGTGCGCCTGATTCGTGAGATGTGGAACAATTTGGTACAGGCCTTTAAAGTTATGGTCTTTAACCCCGAAGGCTTAGCGCCGGGGCAGCTCGCTAAAGCGGTAAGCAAGCTGGTGGCTGCGGGTGTGGCCGTGGCTGCTGGTGTGGTGGTTAACGAAGCTTTAGCCAAGATGCTCGTCTTTCCTTTTGGTCCGGAACTGGCCGCTTTCTGCGGTGCGCTGGCGACAGGTATTCTGACGCTGGTAATGAACTACTTCCTGGAACACAGCGCATTGATGAAAAAGGTCTGGGCGTTTCTGGATACGTTTAAAGATAAGTATCAGAAAGCACTAGAGTATTATCAACAGGTGAATGCTGAACTCGATCGTTATCTACTGGAGCTTTCGGCGTTAGAGTTTGCTATTGATACGTCAGCGTTATCGCGTTTCTCGCTGCATCTTAACGCGGTGAACAGTGAAATTGAGCGTGGTTTGTTGCTGCGTGCAGAGGTTGAGCGCCGAAATATTGCGCTACCGTTTGAAGCAGGGAATACCCGCTCTGTACGTAGCTGGTTAAGTAAGCTATGACGCTCACGCCCGCGTTTCCCTGTAACCAGTGTGGCGCTTGTTGTCGCCACGTCGATCGCGCCAGTGAAACGCAGTTTCTTGATCGCGGTGACGGCATTTGTCGTCACTATCAGATGGAGACAAAGCTGTGCGCGATTTATGAAACACGTCCGCTTATTTGCCAGGTAGAAAAGCAGTATCAGCTTAACTACCAACAGCAATATAGCTGGCAGGAGTTCATTACGCTTAATCGTGAAGCGTGTTTAATTCTGGAGAAAATGTAGGGCGGCATGCTTCACGAAGGGATCAGCGTCAATATGTACTCATTTTTGACAGTGTTGTTATGAGATGAATTGAGACATTGCGAAATGAAAAATCCACGCAATTGCGTGGATTTTATAGGGTTTATTCATTGTTATGAGATTCAATGAAACCTCATAAGACAACAAATTTTATTTAGACGTTGAACAGGAAGTTCATGATATCGCCATCTTTGACGATATAGTCCTTACCTTCGGCACGCATTTTCCCAGCTTCTTTCGCACCTTGCTCACCTTTATAGGTGATGAAATCTTCAAACGCGATGGTTTGTGCGCGGATAAAGCCTTTCTCGAAGTCGGTATGGATTTTACCGGCTGCCTGCGGAGCCGTGGCACCGACAGGAATGGTCCATGCACGGACTTCTTTCACGCCAGCGGTGAAGTAGGTCTGCAGGTTCAGCAATTCGTAGCCAGCACGGATAACGCGGTTCAGGCCCGGCTCTTCCAGACCCATTTCAGCCATGAATTCTTCACGGTCAGCATCATCGAGTTCTGCGATGTCAGCTTCAACGGCTGCGCAAACGGCAACCACAACAGAACCTTCGGCAGCCGCGATTTCGCGCACTTTATCGAGGTACGGGTTATTTTCAAAACCGTCTTCGTTGACGTTGGCGATGTACATTGTTGGCTTCAGCGTCAGGAAGCTCAGGTATTTGATGGCCGCTTTGTCTTCGTCAGTCAGCGTTTTCAGCGCGCGCAGCATGCCAGCGTTTTCCAGCTGTGGCAGGCATTTTTCCAGCGCAGCCAGTTCTGCTTTAGCGTCTTTGTCGCCGCCTTTGGCCTTCTTCTGCACGCGATGGATAGCGCGCTCACAGGTGTCGAGGTCGGACAACGCCAGCTCGGTATTGATAACTTCAATGTCATCAGCCGGATCCACTTTGTTATTAACGTGGATGATGTTGTCGTTTTCAAAGCAACGCACCACGTGGCCGATAGCTTCGGTTTCACGGATGTTGGTCAGGAATTGGTTACCCAGACCTTCACCTTTGGACGCGCCTTTTACCAGACCGGCGATGTCGACGAATTCCATCGTTGTTGGCAGGATACGCTGCGGTTTGACGATTTCGGCCAGCTGATCCAGACGCGGATCGGGCATCGGGACAACACCGGTGTTCGGCTCGATAGTACAGAACGGGAAGTTTGCCGCTTCAATACCCGCTTTTGTGAGCGCGTTGAACAGGGTGGATTTGCCTACGTTTGGCAAACCGACGATACCGCATTTGAATCCCATGTTTAAATCACCTTAATCTTTTAATATTCAACCTGTTATGGAAAACAGATTGTAGAAATGTAAATAACTTTGCCTATTATACACAGCACGCGAGAAAAATGCCGCACATCGCTGCTTATTGCGCTTTAAAGGTGTGTAACCGGCTCGTCGCTTTGGTCAGGCCGTCTTTGAACAAAATCTCGGTACAACGTGCCGCTTCGTCAATTGCTTCATCAATTAACTTCTGTTCTGAAACAGGCGGTTTGCCTAAAACAAATCCGACAACTTTGTTTTTATCGCCCGGATGGCCAATTCCAACGCGTAAACGATGAAAGTTGGGGTTATTACCTAACTTACTAATGATGTCTTTCAGGCCATTATGTCCGCCATGACCGCCGCCAAGCTTAAATTTGGCCACTCCAGGGGGCAGGTCTAACTCATCGTGTGCGACCAAAATTTCATCGGGGTTAATACGATAAAAACTGGCCATCGCACCGACAGCCTTGCCGCTCAGATTCATAAATGTGGTTGGCACCAGCAGACGGACGTCTTCACCTTCAAGCGTAACTCTGGAGGTGTAGCCGAAGAATTTCGGCTCATCGCGCAGGGGAGCGCGTAATCTTTCTGCCAGCAGATCGACATACCATGCGCCTGCATTGTGTCGCGTTGCCGCATACTCTGCGCCGGGGTTTGCCAGGCCGACAATCAATTTAATCGCCACGTGTTTTGTCCTGAGTGTTTCGATAAACGACGTGTAGTTTACTGTCTGACGCTGCTGTTGACAAAAAACTGCGTGCTTATCGCCAAAAGCTGAATAATTGCACAAATGGACTATTAGAAAATGAGTATGTTCAGTAGCTTATTTGTAAAGTTTTGTTGCATGAGTGTTTGTAATTGTGATCGCTCCCGCACTTGCGAACGGCAGTGTTGTCTATACTTTACACATAAGGATTAGGGGTATTCCCTGTAACAACCCAAAGTTCCGGAGGTGACACATGAAACGCAAAAACGCTTCGTTACTCGGTAACGTGCTCATGGCTTTAGGGTTGGTGGTGATGGTGGGTGGTGTTGGTTACTCTATTTTAAACCAACTGCCGCAATTTAATCTGCCACAGTTTTTCGCACATGGTGCCGTGCTCAGTATTTTTGTTGGTGGTGTCCTCTGGTTGGCGGGTGCCAGAGTGGGGGGGCACGAACAAATCAGCGATCGTTACTGGTGGGTGCGCCATTATGACAAACGCTGCCGTCGCGGTGATACCAATCATCGGCATAACTAAATAGCTCTCCCAGCTTGGAGTGCAGTTGTTTGAACACAAAGTCCTGGTTTAAAAACCAGGGCTCTGCTTGTTCGTCAGTACTGGGTTAAACGACTTCTACCCTTGGTGGCATACTACAAAGAAGCGTTATTCGAATAACCGATAATGTAACGCTTTGATCGCGCTGTCTGCATTGTCAGCCGGCAACAGAATGCTCAGGTTATCGTTTGACGCACCGTGGCAAATCATTCGCACCGTATGCTCTTCGAGCCAGGCAAAAACGTCTTTGCAAACCCCCGCAGCCTGTGTGAGTTGATTCCCCACCAAAGTGACCAACGCCAGCCCGGTTTCCACTTCCACACGACAGTGGGAGGACAAGGCGGTAAACAATGCGGTGGTCAACACATGGTCTTCACCTGAGGTTGCATGAGTGGCGTCCAGCGCCAGCGCAATACTATTCTCTGAGGTTGTAACCAAATCCACCGTGACCGCATGGCGAGCTAAAATGGCGAAGGACTGCGCCAGGAAAGAACAGGAAGGTTGCGCCTCCAGGCTGTGTAACCGCAACAGCGTCTGTTTACGACGCACGGCGAGCGCGCGATAGCGAGGTGGATTATCGGTGGTGTTGTGCACCAGCGTACCTCCGGCGGCAGTATCCTTACTTGAGCCAACAAAGACCGGAATGCTTTTACGCATTGCCGGGAGCAGTGTCGCCGGGTGGAGGACCTTCGCACCGTAGGCGGCCATATCGCTGGCCTCGGAAAATGAGATATGGTCGATTCGTTTGGCCCGCGGCGCAATGCGTGGGTCGGTGGTGTAGATCCCTGCGACGTCGGTCCAGATGTCAACGCGTGTGGCGTGAAGCGCCTCACCGAGAAGCGTAGCCGTGTAATCACTACCGCCGCGCCCAAGCGTAGTGGTGTGCCCTGCGGCATCACGCCCGATAAATCCCTGAGTCACCATAATCGCTTGCTCAAGACGAGGGCGCAGGTGAGTCTCCACCTGGTGGTGCAGTGTGCCAAGCTCAGGTTCGGCACAGCCGAAGTTCGAGTTAGTACGTATCACGCTGCGGGCGTCAAACCACCCGGCCTCGGCATGCCGTTCACGTAAGACTTCAGTAAAAAGTAGCGAGGACATCAGCTCGCCATGGCTGACTAATTCATCGCTTAACGCATCAGACGGCGAAACCATCGCCGTTTGTGCAAGTCGACGTATATTGTTTAGAAGATTATCAATTTCCGTGCTGATAACGGACGGCTGCTTCAGGCGGGAAATAATGTTGTATTGGATGGCGCGTAAAGTCTCAATCTTATCTAATTGTTGATGTGTTTCCAGACCTTCAGAAAGCTCAACCAGTAAGTTTGTCACGCCTGCTGAAGCAGACAAAACGACTAAACGGACATCTTGATCAGCAAGGACAATGCTGGCGCTGCGGTTCATCGCATCAAAATCAGCGACGCTGGTGCCGCCAAATTTGGCAACGACGGATGGTGGATAAATGCGAGTCATAACAATCTCATATCAGGGCGCCATAAAAGTATGGCTAGAAAATTTTCATTCTCGGCATAAGGGAACGAAGTTCGCCTTACGAAATGTCCGCCCGCGAACATTTCTGCTGACAACCCAGGGAATACCTGTTGTCGATAACGCGTGTCGCCTGTACGCGTTATCGGGTGCTGCGCATTAATTTTATCTACATAGCCTGCAAATAAGCGCGCCATACTAAGTGATTTATATTTAGGGATCGACTTTTTTATTCGATTTATCGACAAATAAGTGAAAAATCATGTCATCACAAGATGTCGCGAGCATCATTAATGGTAAAAACGTGTAAAAAAATAATAAAAACACGAAAACCCCATGGTTTTTATTAGATTGTCTGCGTTGCAATTAGCTACAACATTGTTAATTAAATAGATATATTTCTTTAGGATTTAGTAATGGTAAATGGTTGTTACGCTTTGAATTTAAAAGAGAAAGTTGTTATTTTTAATGCCGAAAAATAAATGATTGAGTCCTAAGCTAAAACAACATATATTAGCCGCGCTTTTTTACAGGTAATCCTTATAACCATTTATTCAATCAGGCGTTAATCTACACCTGGTTGTAGGAGTGATATGATGACGGATAAAGTCCGTATTGATACTTTAAGTGCTAATTCATTACCGCAGAGCAATGATACCTTTTTAGCAAGACAGGCTGAGTTTGAATCTAATGTCCGCAGCTATCCACGTAAACTGCCATTAGCGATCGCTAAAGCGCAGGGCGTCTGGATTACTGATGTAGAAAATAATCAATATCTTGATTGCCTGGCAGGTGCCGGAACCCTGGCGCTTGGTCATAACCATCCTGAAGTGCTGCAGAGCATTCAAAGTGTCATCACAAGCGGCTTACCGTTACATACGCTTGACCTTACCACGCCGTTAAAAGATGAATTCTCATCATATTTACTTTCTTTATTACCGGGTCAGGGCAAAGAATATTGCCTGCAGTTTACCGGTCCGTCCGGCGCAGATGCTGTTGAAGCGGCACTGAAGCTGGCGAAGAAAGTCACCGGCCGTTCCAGCATCATCAGTTTCTCCGGTGGATACCACGGGATGACCCACGGCGCGCTGTCCGTGACCGGCAACCTGTCGCCGAAAGAAGCGGTCAGCAACATGATGGCGGAAGTGCAGTTTATGCCGTATCCGCATCAATACCGTTGTCCGCTGGGTATCGGCGGCGACGCTGGCGTTAAAGCATTAACCTACTACTTCGAAAACCTGATCAACGACGTTGAAAGCGGCGTGCGTAAACCAGCTGCCGTGATCCTCGAAGCGGTGCAGGGTGAAGGTGGCGTGAATCCGGCTCCGGTCGAGTGGCTGCAACGCATTCGTAAAGTGACGCAGGAACATGGCATTCTGCTGATCATCGATGAAGTTCAGGCGGGCTTTGCACGTACCGGTAAACTGTTCGCCTTCGAACATGCCGGTATTGAGCCAGATATCATCGTGATGTCCAAAGCGGTTGGCGGCGGTCTGCCACTGGCGGTGCTGGGCATTAAAAAGCAGTTCGATGCGTGGGCTCCGGGCCACCACACTGGTACTTTCCGCGGCAACCAGTTGGCGATGGCGACCGGTCTGACAACGCTGAAGATCCTCAAAGATGACAAGATTGCCGATAAAGTTGCTGCCCAGGGCGAGTGGCTGAAAGGCAAACTGGCTGACCTGCAGAAACGCTACCCGGTTATCGGCCAGGTGCGCGGTCTGGGTCTGATGATCGGCCTGGAAATCGTGAAGCCGAACGAAGCGCAGGATCACATGGGCTGCTACCCGGCCGATGGCGAGCTGTCCGCGTTGCTGCAGAAAAAATGCTTCGAAAATGGGCTGATTCTGGAGCGTGGTGGCCGCAACGGGTGCGTGCTGCGCCTGCTGCCGTCACTGCTGATCACCAACGCTGAGCTGGAAATCTTCCTCGATAAATTCGAAAACGCCCTGCTGGGCGCTGGCGTGAAGCCGGTTTAAACGGAGTTGGATCGAATGTCAGACGTAAACCCGATTCTGTCCGGCTCGGCGCAAAGCATTGCAGCTTATCAGGACGCTATCGAGCAGAGTACGCAAGCGGTCGTTGAATGGTTGAAGCAGCCTGAGATGTATCAGGGTAAAACCGTTGAGCAACTGCGTGAACGTATCAACCTGAATTTTACGTCTCAGGGCCTGGGCAACCAGGCCGCTATTGAGCGTGCGGTTGAATACTTTCTCAAAGACAGCTTGTTGGTTCACCATGCGCAGTGCGTGGCGCATCTGCACTGCCCGAGCCTGGTGATTAGCCAGGCGGCGGAAGTGCTGATCAACGCCACCAACCAGAGTATGGACTCCTGGGACCAGAGCCCGTCGGCCACCATCATTGAGATCAAGCTGATCGAGTGGTTGCGTGAGCAGGTTGGATACCCGGCAGGCGATGCGGGCGTATTCACCAGCGGCGGTACGCAGAGTAACCTGATGGGCCTGATGCTGGCGCGTGATGCTTTTTTCGCTCGCCAGGGGCACTCCATTCAGCAGGATGGTCTGACCGGTGATCTGAGTAAAATCAAAGTGTTCTGCTCTGAAAGCGCGCACTTCTCCGTGCAGAAGAACATGGCGCTGATGGGGCTGGGCTACCGTTCCGTCACCCAGGTGAAGACCGATGCGTTTTCACGCATGGATCTGGCTGATCTGAAAGACAAGCTGGCCCAGGCGAAAGCCAACGGTGAGCAGGTGATGGCAATCGTCGCCACTGCCGGTACTACCGATGCGGGCGCAATCGATCCGTTAGCGGATATTGCAGCGCTGGCTGCAGAACATCAGATCTGGATGCACGTGGATGCGGCATGGGGCGGGGCGTTACTGCTTTCTGATAAGTACCGTGACTTCCTGAACGGCCTTGAACTGGCAGATTCCGTGACGCTGGATTTCCACAAGCAGTTCTTCCAGACCATCAGTTGTGGTGCGTTCCTGTTAAAAGATGCGCGCCACTACGAGCTGATGCGTTACCAGGCGGCGTACCTGAACTCTGATTTCGATGAAGAGGCTGGCGTACCAAACCTGGTATCGAAGTCGCTGCAGACCACGCGCCGTTTCGACGCGCTGAAGCTGTGGATGGGCCTCGAAGCGCTGGGCAAAAAGCAGTATGCCGAGATCATTGATAACGGTGTGACGCTGGCGCGTGATGTTGCTGAGTTTGTCAAAACCCAGCCACATCTTGAACTGGTGATGGAGCCGCAGCTGGCAAGCGTGCTGTTCCGCTTCCGCCCGCAACGTGACGACGTGGCATTTGTCGCGCTGCTGAACCAGCGTATTGGCGACGTTCTGCTGGCTTCTGGTAGCGCCAACGTCGGCGTGACCGAAGCAGATGGTGTCACCTGCCTGAAGCTAACGCTGCTCAATCCGACGGTATGTCTGGAGGATGTTAAAGTCCTGCTGGCAAGCGTGAAGGCAACGGCTGAGCAACTGCTGAACGCGTAAGCAATAAGCTTGTTATAAAAATGGCTCCCACGTACGGGAGTAATGCCAGTCAGTTAGCGCCTCAGTTTCAGTAAACTGGCGGAGGTAAAGAACATGCTATCCCGGAGATAGAGTTCCGTTCACCTCATGCTCATTGTTTCTCTGAAACACGGATTCCCGTGAACGTGTAAAGGGCGTTTTCCGCCACGCCCTTTACAATCCCGGCTCCCGGCGGGAAAATTGTTGCTACGCAATACCCTCCGCTTATTCCTCCAGGCTTCCGGGCCGGGCGCGAGGAAACGTCCCTGCAAAGCGCGCCCTGAGCCAGCATCCATGCTGGCTCTCCCGGCCTTACGGAAACACGTCGGCAATTTTCAGCCAGACCAGCCCACGCCTGACCATCTGCGTTTTTTTGTTTAAACAGCAAAACAGCTTTTACTGGAAGTCAGGGCATTGAAGCGATGACTCCGGTCCGGCTGAAAATCGATGAGGCGTTGACGTCTGCCCGGGACTGCCCGCAGGGATGCGGGCAGAGGGGATGGCCTGCATGGATGCAGGCTCGGCCCCGACCCGACAGGCAGACGGCATAAGACGAATAACTCGCGCAGCGACGATTTTCCCGCCGGGAGCCTGGGTTGCAAGGGAGGCGGCGGTGAGCCTCCCTTGCACGTTCACAGGTATCTGCGCTTCAGAGAAATGACATCACTGAGGTGAACGGAACCCTGAGCAAGAATCACATGTTCACCATACATGCTTAACTGACGAGCATTACCCACGTACGGGAGCCATTTTTTTGTCTGTCATTTGCAATCCGGCGGCGTTTCGCCTGGCCGGGCTACACGTTAGCGGATATCTGCTAGCGCAGCATCTTTATTCGGGAAGAACGTCAGGCGCCCGGCAATCGGCTGAATGCCCGCGCGCGCCATGGTACGTAGCGGCTGGAATTCCAGATTACTGATGCGTAATTCACAACCTTCCGGCAGACGTTTTACAAAGCGCTGGAAAGCGTCCAGACCACCGGCATCCAGTACCGGGACCGCATCCCACTTCAAGACTACGATGCGTTTACCTTCAATACGCGACTCGAGATCGGTAAATAATCCTTCCGCCGCGGCAAAGAACAGCGGACCAATAACGCGCAGCACCAGTACATCGTCCGGTACGTCTACGTTGACCGGCGCCAGGCGAGTCATGCGCGCAATACGACGCATAAACAGCAGAGAGGCGAGAACGATACCGACGCTGATGGCAATAACCATGTCGAACAGTACCGTCAGCGACATACACATCAGCATGACAATGATGTCGTCTTTCGGTGCATGGCGCAGCAAATCCACCACTTTATGCGCTTCACTCATGTTCCATGCCACCATCAGCAGCAGGGCGGCCATGGCGGAAAGCGGTAACCAGGAAAGCAGCGGTGCAAGTACCAGCAGGGCGAGGATCACCAGAATCGCGTGGATAACCGCAGAGATTGGCGAGGTCGCCCCGGCGCGGACGTTTGCCGCAGAGCGGGCAATTGCCGCTGTGGCGGTGATACCGCCAAAGAATGGTGCCACGATGTTACCCAGCCCCTGGCCAATCAACTCGCTGTTAGCTTTATGCTTGGTGCCGGTCATCCCATCGAGTACGACGGCGCACAGCAGAGATTCAATTGCCCCCAGCATCGCCATCGAGAAGGCTGCCGGTAACAGCGCCTGTAACGAGCTCCAGCTTAGGGTAAAGTTTGATTCCGGCATATTCCACGGCAGGACCAGCTGCGGCAGCAACTGCGGGATACCATTACCCTGTGAGCCGTCAGCCAGAATGTAGTGGAACTGAGAACCAATGGTGGCGACATGGCCGCCGGTCAGGTTCACGATACCCATTACCGCACAGCCTGCCAGCAGTGCAGGAAGGTGACCCGGCAGTCGGATCCCCAGGCGCGGCCAGAAAATCAGGATCCCCAGCGTCACTACGCCAATGGCGGCATCGCCGAAATTGATGGTCGGCAAGGCCATAAACAGCGCGCCAACCTTCTGCAGATAGTGCTCCGGGACATGGGCCATCTGCAGGCCAAGAAAATCTTTAATCTGCATGGTACCGATGGTGATACCAATACCCGATGTAAAACCTAACGTTACCGACACGGGGATATATTCGATCAGGCGGCCAAAACGAGCGAGGCCGAAAAGGATCAGGAATATCCCGGACATGAGCGTGGCAACCAGCAGGCCTGCCAGCCCAAACTGTTGCGACACCGGATACAGAATCACCACGAAGGCGGCGGTTGGGCCAGATACGCTAAAGCGCGATCCCCCGGTAAGGGCGATAACAATCCCAGCGACGGCTGAGGTATACAGGCCGTACTGCGGCGCAACGCCACTGCCTATTGCCAGGGCCATTGCCAGCGGAATGGCGATGATCCCAACGGTTATCCCGGCGATCAGGTCACGGGTAAAGCGAGAGGCAGTATATTTTTCTTTCCAACAAGCGTCGATGAGGGCGCGGAAAGGCATCACATGTGAGGAAAATAATCTGTTCACAATAATGTTTCATCCATGAGCGCATCATCTGTCAACTAAATGGCAGGTGAAGGAGGCATAAGTCATACAAATAAGTATTGCAGATAAAAAAACCCGCCGCAGCGGGTTTTTGAGCCGGGCTCGATTAATGCTCGAACATAGCAGAGATGGATTCTTCGTTGCTGATACGACGAATCGCTTCGGCCAGCATACCCGACAGGGTCAATGTACGCACGTTTGGCAGCGCTTTGATTTCGTCAGTCAGTGGAATAGTGTCACAGACAACGACTTCATCAATCACTGAGTTGCGCAGGTTGTTTGCCGCATTACCTGAGAAGATCGGGTGAGTGGCGTAAGCAAATACGCGTTTAGCACCACGTTCTTTCAGTGCTTCTGCTGCTTTGCACAGCGTACCGCCGGTATCGATCATGTCATCAACCAGAACACAGTCACGACCTGCAACGTCACCAATAATGTGCATCACCTGAGAAACGTTCGCACGCGGGCGACGTTTGTCGATGATAGCCATGTCGGTATCGTTCAGCAGTTTAGCGATAGCGCGGGCACGCACGACGCCACCGATATCCGGAGAAACCACAATCGGGTTGTCCAGGTTCAGCTGCAGCATGTCTTCTAACAGGATCGGGCTACCGAATACGTTATCAACCGGTACGTCAAAGAAGCCCTGGATCTGTTCAGCATGCAGGTCAACGGTGAGGACGCGGTCAACGCCAACGCTGGACAGGAAATCAGCGACGACTTTAGCGGTAATCGGTACACGAGCGGAACGTACGCGACGATCCTGACGTGCATAGCCGAAGTAAGGAATAACGGCGGTGATACGGCCTGCGGAAGCACGGCGCAGCGCATCAACCATAACGACCAATTCCATCAGGTTGTCGTTAGTAGGGGCACAAGTGGACTGGATGATGAAAATATCACCACCGCGTACATTTTCATTAATTTGTACGCTGACTTCGCCGTCGCTAAAGCGACCTACAGCGGCGTCGCCGAGTGAAGTGTACAGGCGGTTGGCAATACGTTGTGCTAGTTCCGGGGTGGCGTTACCAGCAAAAAGCTTCATATCAGGCACGAGAAGAACCTCAGGCATGCGTCCATTGGTGGAAAGAATCTGCCGAAAACTGTGCGGGCCAGGCAGTATCCTCTCCATGCGGTGTATTAAAGAGCGCGATGCAACGTCTGGAACAGGGTGACGTTGTCACCGCAACTCAGCTTGCCCGGCTTACTCTTTATCTTTCGCGTTTCATTTGCGCTGGCATCAATTCCTCACACCAGTTACATACTGAAGTTGTATGCACCTGGCGATTCGTCATTTCGCCATCTTCCTGAAATCCGAAGGATTTAGAGTAACGCTCTGTGCAATGGGGAGAGGTTGACGCCTTTCGCCACAAAGCCTTTGAGCCATTCCGGGGCTTGCTCAAGCACCTGGCGAGCACGAGACTCAGTGTCAAATTCAGCAAAGACACAAGCCCCTGTACCAGTCAGGCGCGACGGCGCGTATTCTAACAGCCAGGAAAGCGCCGCATCAACCTCGCGAAAACGTTTTCTTGCGATAACCTCGCAATCATTGCCGAATTCACATTTTAGTAACGTTTTTATTGACCTTTTTGGCGTGTTGCGCGGGAGGTCGGGATCGTTAAAAATCACCGGTGTCGGAATACTGACTCCCGGATGAGCAACCAGATACCACTTTTCCTCAGGCTCGACCGGCGTCAGAATTTCGCCTACGCCTTCGGCAAAGGCCGCATGGCCGCGCACGAATACGGGAACATCCGCCCCCAGCGTTAAGCCGAGTGCCGCCAGTTCATCAACCGAAAGTCCGCACTGCCAGAGATGATTCAGCGCCACCAGAACGGTTGCCGCATTAGACGAACCTCCGCCAAGACCGCCGCCCATCGGCAGGCGTTTGTCGATACTGATGTCCGCACCACTCCCTTTGGGAAGGCGATTGCTTTCAGATGCCGCTTTCATCAGCAAACGTGCCGCACGGACGATCAGATTGTCTTCATGCGCAACGCCTTCCACTGGGGTTAACAGGTGAATTTCGCCGTCGCTACGCGGTGCAATATCTATCGTGTCGCCATAATCAAGAAACTGAAATAAGGTCTGCAGCGTGTGGTAACCGTCCGCACGCTGTCCGGTGATGTATAAAAACAAATTCAGTTTTGCCGGAGAGGGCCAATGGGTCATCATTTCACAATCCAGTTATCCATTTTCAGCTTAATACGCTGGGAGCCGTCGGACAGCTCCATGTTTGCTGGCATCGCTGGCTGGGTTTTGCTGTCGTAGGCGCTATAGACCACTTTCCAGTTTTTACCGTCTTTACTGTAGTTCACTTCACTCAGACGATATTGGTCGTCGAGCTTATAATCGGTGGCGTCACCTGGCAGTCCAAGGATCCACTGGCGCAGGCTGTTTAATGGGATAGGCATGCCGGTCAGTTTGCCGATCATCTCTTCAGCATCGTCGGCGGTGTAATGCTTGCCTTTGTTATCGACCAGTTCGACGTTGCCAGGCTGCGCATTAAGTTCCAGTTCCGTGCTGCCCAGTGGGTTGGTCAGCAGGAGACGATAGCGATCCTGACCGGTTTGCTGCCAGAAAAAGCGGGCATACACTTTCTGTTGATCGGAAATATAGGCAAACGCACCACGCGTCTGATACTGGTTCAGGGCGCGAACTTCCTGTTGGTGCTGGCGCCACTGCGGAGAATCGGGGCTTTTACCGGGACCTTTAGGCGCGTTGAGCGTACAGGCAGTAAGAACCAGGGCCGCCAGCGGCAGCAGGCGAATCAGGCGAAAATCAGGCAGGGTCATAATGATGACAAATCCTTGAGATACGTTGCAGTTATAACTCTTAATGCTAGCGCCGCCATCAGACATCGTCTACGTTCAAGTTATCTTAAATCGCTTAAATTTGTGCACTAAGCTATTACTCCAAAAGGGGTCAGTCTCTTTTATTGACCGCACGCATCCTGTATGATGCACCCAGTCTAACCTTATCAACGCTGGTACTATTCCCGCACACATGACCCTTTTAGCGCTTGGTATTAACCATAAAACGGCACCTGTATCGCTGCGAGAACGCGTAACGTTTTCGCCGGATACGCTCGATCAGGCGCTGGACAGCCTGCTCGCGCAGCCAATGGTGCAGGGCGGGGTAGTGCTGTCGACGTGTAACCGCACGGAGCTGTATCTCAGCGTTGAAGAGCAGGATAACCTGCAAGAAGCGCTGGTTCGTTGGCTGTGTGAATACCATAACCTCAATGAAGAAGATCTGCGCAACAGCTTGTACTGGCACCAGGACAACGAGGCGGTCAGTCATTTGATGCGTGTTGCCAGCGGTCTGGATTCACTGGTGCTCGGTGAACCGCAAATTCTTGGGCAGGTGAAAAAAGCGTTTGCGGATTCGCAAAAAGGTCACCTGAACGCCAGTGCGCTGGAACGCATGTTCCAGAAATCATTCTCTGTCGCAAAACGTGTACGTACAGAAACTGACATCGGCGCCAGCGCCGTGTCGGTGGCGTTTGCCGCCTGTACCCTGGCGCGGCAGATATTTGAATCGCTCTCCACGGTAACCGTGCTGTTAGTCGGTGCGGGCGAAACCATTGAGCTGGTAGCGCGACATCTGCGCGAGCACAAAGTGAAGAAGATGATCATCGCCAACCGTACTCGCGAGCGTGCGCAGGTGCTGGCGGATGAAGTCGGCGCCGAGGTGATTTCACTGAGTGATATAGACGCGCGTTTACAGGATGCCGATATCATTATCAGTTCTACCGCCAGTCCGCTGCCGATTATCGGCAAAGGAATGGTGGAACGTGCGCTTAAAAACCGCCGCAATCAGCCTATGTTGCTGGTGGATATCGCCGTACCGCGCGATGTCGAGCCGGAAGTGGGTAAATTGTCTAACGCCTATCTGTACAGCGTTGATGACCTGCAAAGCATCATTTCGCATAACCTGGCCCAGCGCAAAGCGGCGGCGGTGGAAGCCGAAACGATAGTGGAGCAGGAAGCCAGCGAGTTTATGGCCTGGCTACGCGCCCAGGGCGCAAGCGACACTATCCGCGAGTATCGCAGTCAGTCAGAACAGATCCGTGATGAACTGACCGCCAAAGCGTTGGCCGCTCTTCAACAGGGCGGTGATGCGCAAGCCATTATGCAGGATCTGGCCTGGAAACTGACCAATCGCCTGATTCATGCACCAACCAAATCACTTCAACAGGCCGCCCGTGACGGGGATAGTGAACGCCTGAATATTCTGCGCGACAGCCTCGGGCTGGAGTAGCAGCACACCAATCTTATTTTTTACAGGGTGCATTTACGCCTATGAAGCCTTCTATCGTTGCCAAACTGGAAGCCCTGCATGAACGCCATGAAGAAGTTCAGGCGCTGCTCGGTGATGCGGGTACTATCGCAGACCAGGATCGCTTTCGTGCGCTGTCGCGCGAATATGCGCAATTAAGCGATGTATCTCGCTGTTTTACGGACTGGCAACAGGTTCAGGAAGATATCGAGACGGCTCAGATGATGCTCGACGATCCTGAAATGCGTGAAATGGCGCAGGATGAACTGCGCGAAGCAAAAGAGAAATGTGAGCAGCTGGAACAGCATCTGCAGGTCCTGCTATTACCTAAAGATCCCGATGACGAACGTAACGCCTTCCTCGAAGTGCGCGCGGGAACCGGTGGTGATGAAGCGGCGCTGTTTGCCGGCGATCTGTTCCGCATGTACAGCCGTTACGCAGAATCGCGTCGCTGGCGGGTTGAGATCATGAGCGCCAGCGAAGGCGAGCATGGCGGGTTTAAAGAAGTCATTGCCAAGATTAGCGGCGAAGGCGTTTACGGGCGACTGAAGTTTGAGTCTGGCGGCCATCGCGTGCAGCGCGTACCTGCGACGGAATCGCAGGGGCGTATTCATACCTCTGCCTGTACGGTCGCGGTTATGCCGGAACTGCCGGATGCCGAACTGCCGGACATCAACCCGGCCGATCTGCGTATTGACACCTTCCGTTCATCAGGCGCGGGCGGTCAGCACGTTAACACCACCGACTCCGCAATCCGTATTACCCACTTACCGACCGGTATCGTAGTGGAATGCCAGGACGAACGTTCACAGCATAAAAACAAAGCCAAAGCGATGTCGGTGCTGGGGGCGCGAATTCGTGCGGCCGAAGTGGCAAGACGTCAACAGGCGGAAGCCTCTGAGCGTCGCAACCTGTTGGGCAGTGGCGATCGCAGCGATCGTAACCGTACCTATAACTTCCCGCAGGGGCGTGTGACCGATCACCGCATTAACCTGACGCTCTACCGTCTGGATGAAGCGATGGAAGGCAAACTGGATATGCTCATTGAGCCGATTGTCCAGGAATACCAGGCCGACCAACTGGCGGCGTTGTCCGAGCAGGATTAATGGATTATCAGCACTGGCTGCGTGAAGCGATTAGCCAATTACAGGCAAGCGAAAGCCCGCGCCGTGACGCCGAGATTTTACTCGAGTTCGTTACTGGCAAAGGGCGCACCTTTATTCTGGCTTTCGGCGAAACGGAGTTAACCGAGGCGCAGCGTCAACAGCTTGATACGCTACTGGAGCGGCGTCAGCGGGGAGAGCCGGTGGCGCACTTAACCGGTGTGCGCGAGTTCTGGTCGTTGCCGCTGTTTGTGTCTCCAGCCACGCTTATTCCGCGTCCGGATACCGAGTGTCTGGTGGAGCAGGCGCTGGCTCGCCTGCCGGCCTCAGCGTGTCGTATTCTTGATTTGGGAACCGGCACGGGTGCCATTGCGTTGGCGCTGGCAACCGAGCGTCCGGATTGTGCAGTGACTGCCGTAGACCGCATGCCCGATGCCGTGGCACTGGCCATTCGCAACAAGCAGCAACTGGGCATCGACAATGTTTGCGTGCTGCAAAGTAACTGGTTCAGCGCATTGCAGGGACAGCAGTTTGACATGATTGTCAGCAATCCGCCGTATATCGACGAACAGGATCCGCACCTGGCGCAAGGCGACGTTCGCTTTGAACCGCTGTCGGCGCTGGTGGCGGGCGATCAGGGGCTGGCGGATATCGTGCATATCATCGACCAGTCTCAGCGCATGTTAACGCCCGGCGGCTATCTGTTGCTGGAACATGGTTGGCAGCAGGGCGAGGCCGTCCGTGATGCCTTTACTCGTGCGGGTTACCTGGCGGTTGAAACCTGTCGTGACTATGGCGGCAACGAGCGAATTACGCTTGGACGCATCCCATCATGAGTATCTTCGGTGTGTTACTCAACGTCCATCTCATCAGCATTGCGCTTTCGGTTGGTTTGCTGACGCTGCGATTTTGGTGGCGTTACACCGACTCGCGCCTTGTCTGCGCGCGCTGGACGCGCATCGTGCCGCCGGTTGTCGATACCGTTTTATTACTCAGCGGCGTAGCGTTAATGGTTAAAGCGCACATCCTGCCATTCACTGAGCACGGGACATGGCTGACTGAAAAGCTGTTTGGGGTTATCATTTACATCGTTTTGGGTTTTATTGCGCTCGATTATCGTCGGGCGCGCAGTCAGCAGGCGCGATTAATCGCTTTTCCGCTGGCGTTGGTGGTGCTGTACATCATCATTAAACTCGCCACCACAAAAATACCGTTACTGGGGTAAGCATGAGGTCGTTAGCTGATTTCGAATTTAATAAAGCGCCATTGTGTGATGGGATGATCCTGGCGTCGGAGTCTATCCGTCTGGATTTTCCAACACAAACTGTCTATGACGAACTGGAACGTCTGGTCAGTCTGGCGCAAGAAGAAATTAGCCAGCTCCTGTCTCAGGATGAGCAACTGGAAAAACTGCTGGCACTTTTTTACGGCGAATGGGGGTTTACGGATACCCACGGCGTCTATCGTCTTTCTGATGCACTATGGCTTGATCAGGTACTGAAAAATCGTCAGGGCAGCGCCGTATCCCTGGGTGCGATCTTATTGTGGATTGCCAACCGACTGGAGCTGCCGCTGGTGCCGGTGATTTTCCCGACACAACTCATCCTGCGTATTGAATCGCTCGATGGCGAAATGTGGCTAATCAATCCGTTCAATGGAGAAACGTTAAATGAGCACACGCTGGAAGTGTGGCTGAAGGGAAATATCAGCCCGGTCGCGGAGCTGTTTAACGAAGACCTGGATGAGGCGGATAATGCAGAAGTAATTCGTAAGCTGCTCGACACGCTGAAATCATCGCTGATGGAAGAGCGGCAAATGGAGCTGGCGCTGCGTGCCAGCGAAGCACTATTACAGTTTAATCCTGAAGATCCGTATGAAATACGCGATCGTGGATTAATTTACGCGCAACTGGAATGTGAACATGTTGCGCTGACCGATTTAAGTTATTTCGTTGAACAGTGTCCGGAAGACCCGATCAGCGAAATGATTCGTGCGCAGATTAATACTATTTCGCACAAGCAAATTGTATTGCATTGATTAATGACACTTTACCTACCGTTTAAGGCGATCCTATGAAACAAAAAGTGGTTAGCATTGGCGACATCAACGTGGCAAATGACCTGCCGTTCGTGCTGTTTGGCGGAATGAACGTGCTGGAATCCCGCGATCTGGCGATGCGCATTTGTGAGCACTACGTAACCGTTACTCAAAAGCTGGGTATCCCTTACGTGTTCAAAGCCTCCTTTGATAAAGCCAACCGTTCTTCCATCCACTCTTACCGTGGGCCGGGCCTTGAAGAAGGGATGAAAATCTTCCAGGAACTGAAGCAGACTTTTGGCGTAAAAGTGATCACCGACGTTCACGAAGCCAGCCAGGCTCAGCCTGTTGCTGACGTGGTGGATGTGATTCAGCTGCCGGCCTTCCTCGCTCGTCAGACCGATCTGGTGGAAGCGATGGCGAAAACCGGTGCCGTTATCAACGTGAAAAAACCGCAGTTCGTAAGCCCGGGCCAGATGGGCAATATCGTGGACAAATTCCATGAAGGCGGCAACGACAAAGTAATTCTGTGCGACCGTGGCGCGAACTTTGGTTATGACAACCTGGTTGTGGATATGCTGGGCTTCAGCGTGATGAAGAAAGTTTCTGGCAACTCGCCGGTGATTTTTGACGTTACCCATGCGCTGCAATGCCGTGACCCGTTTGGCGCAGCAAGCGGCGGTCGTCGTGCGCAGGTTACCGAACTGGCGCGCGCAGGTATGGCGGTAGGTCTGGCCGGTCTGTTTATTGAAGCGCATCCGGATCCAGCCAATGCGAAATGCGATGGCCCATCCGCGCTGCCGCTGGCGAAACTGGAACAGTTCCTGACTCAGATTAAAGCGATTGATGACCTGGTTAAAAGCTTCGACGAGCTGGATACTGAGAACTAAGAAAGTATTGCAGTCCGGAGAGATATCTCTTCGGACTGCTGTTTGAGAAAAGTGTTAAGGGTGGCCGTCAGGCGCCAAATGCACCGTCAATTGTATGCATTGCCCCCGTCACAAACCCAGCCTCAGGGCCTGCAAGCCAGGCAACCATTCCCGCAACTTCCTCTGGACGGCCATGTCGTTTTAGCGCCATAAAACTGTGCATCACCTCTTTCAGTGGGCCATCTTCCGGGTTGGCATCGGTATCAATAGGACCCGGTTGAACCACGTTTACCGTAATGCCCCGCGGTCCAAAATCACGTGCCAGCCCCCGGGCCAGCCCTTGCAGCGCTGATTTGCTCACCGCATAAGAGGCCAGGCCAGCAAGAGGCATACGGTCGCCATTCACAGAACCAATAATGATAATGCGTCCGCCGTCAGGCATCTGTCGTGCCGCTTCCACGGCCGCATAGTATGGGGAGTGAATGTTGATCCGGAACAGACGCTCCACGTCATCCGGATCCTGCTCCAGCGCATCACCAAACAGAATAATGCCTGCATTAACTACCAGCACGTCCAGCGGGCCGCTTTCGCGTACCCGGTTGATGACGGCGTTACGATCGGCGCTATCGGTTTGCGCTGTCTGGGTACCCGTCTCATCAGCAAGCGCTTTGGCAGCGTCAGGGGAGCCTGAATAGGTAAAGGTAACCGATGCGCCATCCGCGGCAAAACGGCGCACGATAGCCGCGCCAATCCCACGACTGCCGCCAAGAACCAGAACTGACTTGCCGTTAAAAGAAGACATGAGGTACTCCTTGAACAATTATGTAGTGATCGATATATAATTGGTGCACAGTTTTCTGTCAATGGATTTGTAATGAGCACTACAAAATGCACTCGTGCACCTGGACGCCCACGTAATTTTGATCCAGAAATGGCCGTTGCCAAAGTACAACCCTTGTTTCACGCACATGGCTATGACGCGGTTAGCGTGGCGGATGTCACCGCGGTGTTGTCGATCAAGCCCCCCAGTTTCTATGCTGCTTTTGGGAACAAAATCGGTCTTTATAAACGAGTTCTTGACCGCTACGTACAAACCGAGGCGATCCCTTTTGATGACATTCTTCGCCCCGACAAACCCGTTTCTGCATGTCTTACCGATCTGCTTGAGGAGGCGGCGCGACGTTATGCCGCAGATCCGCATACGCCGGGATGTTTGGTCCTGGAGGGCACGCACAGTAACGATCCGCAGGCGCGGAAGGTCGCGCGGAATTTCTACTCGGCTGCCGAACATAAAATTCACGACTTTATCGCACAGCGGCATCCTAAAGAGGCTGACAGCCTGACTGATTACGTCAGTACCACAATGCTTGGCCTGTCGGGAAAAGCGCGTTGCGGGCATTCGTTCGAACGTCTGCTAGCCAGCGCGCGAATCGCCAGCGTAGCGGTGCGGCATCAGCTTTCCAGATGATCATCACAAGATAAGGTAGATAAATATGATGGGGAAAATGGGAACTTAATCAGGCGGTGCCTCATATCAACCCGCATCAGAGCAGGGGGTTATCGTTGTAGGTGGTACGGATGCGACGCGGATTGGCGTTGCAGGAGTATGGCATGCCATTGAATATCATGTAACAGGTAAAGCGCTCGACGGCACGGTACGCCATGATGCGCGCCAGTTAAGCCGAGAAGATGCTTTAAAAATGTATACCCTCAATGCCGCCTGGATAGCTTTTGCAGAACAGCAGAGGGGAAGTTTGCAGGCAGGTAAGCTCGCCGTTTTGCGGTGCTTAATCAGGATATTATGGCTATTCCGGCAGACAAATTGCACCAAACGGAGTCGTTATTAACGTTTGTCGATGGTCAACAGGTTTATCCGGAGCTGTGAGCGGTAAAAGAAAACGGCCCTGAGAAGGGCCGTGGGTTCTATCAGAAAGACTAATCAGGCAAATATCGTCATCAGATAGGCGATAAACAGCGCCAGATGCGCCGCACCGTTAAGCACGTTGGTGCGTCCGGTGGAGAAAGAGATGTGACACAGTACCAGTGATGAAACCATCACAATCATCTCTGGTGCGCCCAGCGCAAAGACCAAATCATTCCCGGTTGCCCATGCGATCAGGGTCACTACCGGAACGGTCAGTGAAATGGTGGCTAATACTGAACCGAAGAACAAATTCATCGCCCGCTGTACCTGATTACTCAGAACCGCTTTCAGCGCACCTAGCCCTTCAGGGGAGAGGATCAGCAATGCGACCAGGAAACCGGTAAAGGCGACCGGCGCATTCAGTTCAGTCAGCAATGTTTCCAGCGGGCTGGCGTTCATTTTGGTCACGGCAATAACAGCGATCAGATGAATGATAAGCCAAGCGGCATGCCACATATTGCTGTGGGCTGACGGTTTACCGTGATGCGGATCGTCGTCGTCACCCTCGTCTTCATGCTCATAAATGAACAGGCTCTGATGCGTTTTAGTTTGTATCAGCAAAAATACGCCGTACGTCGCCGCAGAAATTAATGCCACTAATAGCGCCTGGGCGGTAGTGAAATTTGCACCCGGTAAAGCCATCGGGAACACCAGTACAATAATGGCCAGCGGAAACAGGGCGATTAAATACTGC
The DNA here is from genome assembly GCF_030332785.1 of Citrobacter sp. Cpo069. Taxonomy (NCBI): domain Bacteria; kingdom Pseudomonadati; phylum Pseudomonadota; class Gammaproteobacteria; order Enterobacterales; family Enterobacteriaceae; genus Citrobacter; species Citrobacter sp. Cpo069. The sequence continues at coordinate 56,255 of NZ_JAOWHD010000060.1, read as the reverse complement.
TTAATACCAAACAGATTCATATACTGAGTGGCAAATTTACGGCCACCTAACAGTAATGAAAAACCGACCAGGCCGCCGGTTACGATCATAATGATTGAATATAGCGTATCGCGCATGAGCGTAGGCGCTGCATCGCCGGTCGCCATTAATGCGGAGATTAAGCTGACTTCAAGAATAACAACGGACAGGCTGAGGATCAGCGACCCGTAGGGTTCGCCAAGTCGATGTGCTAATACATCAGCATGACGGACAACGCTGAATGCGCTGCTTAATATACCAATAAGGGCCAGCGCATTAATACCGATGACCACTGGTAGTGACTGACTGCTCCCCCAGAAGAACAGTACTACCAGCGCCAAAATCGGGAAGACGAGAGAGGTCTCCTTGTGGCGGGTTTTTACCGCCTCATGTACGTGTGTCATTGAATTAATTCTCCGTCTCTGCAGGTATTTATACCCGTCATACTTCAAGTTGCTTATGCGTTGGCTACGTTCGCTCACTCCAGTCACATAGTTATCTATGCTCCTGGGGATTCACTCCCTTGCCGCCTTTAAGCAACTCGAATTATTTAGGGTATATAATTATAAAAAGTATTAAAGAATGTAAAAAATAACAGAAAACCTGGTTTTGTAGGTGACATTTTACGAAATTTTACTACATCGCTTATTTTTCCTCTCAAAGCGGTCAAAAACAAAATTATTGTTTATAGACTGTTTAATTAACAGAAGGTTAGATGAAGAAATTTTCTATAAATGTCCATTATTGGCGCATCGCCGCATTGTTAACCACACTTAAGGTTTAACCTAAAAAGAGGAGTTCACAATGCCATATAAATCCAAAAGCGATCTGCCTGAAAGCGTGCAGCATGTTCTGCCAGCCCATGCTCAGGACATCTACAAAGAAGCTTTCAACAGCGCCTGGGAACAGTATAAAGATAAATCTGACCGTCGTGATGATGCTACCCGTGAAGAGACAGCACACAAGGTGGCGTGGGCCGCGGTCAAAAATGATTATCAAAAAGGTGATGATGATAAATGGCATAAAAAGGCGTAACAGTATCAATTATAATGCCTTTATGAACTAGCCAGCATCAGGCGTTAGCGAATCGTGCTACGCCGCGCCGTTGCTGGCTTGCAAGCGAGCGGTGAATTGCCTATTGTCCAGCTATTGGTTTCAAAATGAGCAGTAAAAAAGCCCGGAAGGCGTCAAAAAAGTTGTCGCAGGGAAGCTGCAGTGGCGGAGGTGTAAGGTGTTAACGCGTGATTTTTTATTGAATGCCGACTGTAAGACGGCATTTGGTGCTATTGAAGAATCACTACTCTGGTCAGCGGAACAACGTGCAGCCTCACTGGCCGCCACGCTCGCTTGCCGACCAGATGATGGACCGGTGTGGATCTTCGGTTATGGATCGTTGATGTGGAACCCGGCCTTAGAGTTTGAAGAGTCCTGTACCGGGACGTTAGTCGGCTGGCACCGTGCTTTCTGTCTGCGCCTGACGGCGGGGCGAGGAACGGCGTGTCAGCCAGGACGTATGCTGGCCCTGAAAGAAGGGGGACGCACCACCGGTGTGGCCTACCGCTTGCCGGAGGCATCCCTGGAACAAGAGCTTTCGCTGCTGTGGAAGCGAGAAATGATCACCGGCTGTTATCTGCCGACCTGGTGTCAGTTGGCGCTTGATGACGGCAGGAAGGTGAACGCACTGGTCTTTATTATGGATCCGCGTCATCCGCTGTTTGAGTCAGACACGCGCGCGCAGGTGATTGCGCCGCTTATCGCCGCGGCGAGCGGACCTTTAGGTACCAACGCCCAGTATCTGTTCTCACTGGAACAAGAGCTGGTCAAGTTGGGGATGCAGGATGATTGTCTTAACGATCTGGTGATCACGGTTAAACGATTGTTGGGAGAGAACCTGCCGGAAGGCGTTATGCGGCCTGGGTTTGCGTGAACCCAGCCTGGAACTGAATGCCCGAAAGCCAGGCGCTTTTCGGGCAATTAACGCTTAGGCTGCAATATAACTTATTGAATGCTCTAGCGACTGGCTGTGGCTGTCAATCAGCACATTCCAGATGCCGGTATAGGGCACGGTCAACCATGCGTTATCACGATCCTGCACGCTTAAGATGTCGGACTGCGTGTCTTTGACGTGATTTTTCTCGCTCATCAGATGGATGTGACAACGCTCGGAACAGCGCACAACCACCGTATCGCCACCAAATAACTTTAAACTCGCCTTCACTAATGCCATTTTTCACCCCGTTCTTGAAAACAACGTACTTTCTGTCGAAAGTGCTGCGTGATGTTGTTCACATTTCACTCATTGCATAACACCAAAGGGGGAGCAACGGGATGCTGATTTTGATCAAAAAATGGCATAACGATTAAACAAAAGTGACAAAATTCCTTAAAAGGGTTGAAAGGGCGTGCTAACGTTCAACGAAACCGCGCCCATCTACGATTAAATCCGGAAATTATCGACACTTTCAGTGTGCTTGCCTGAAAACGGTGTATCAGAAGGTCAGCACTTTATCTGCAGCCAGCGTCCATTGAGCCAGTTCAACCAGCGTGCCGACGGCCACTCCGTCAATTAACGGCAGCGTCGTGATCCCACGGCCATCGGTGCAGGTTTTGCACAGTTTGACCGGCACATTTTGCGCCGTCAGGATCTCCAGCATTTGCTGAATATTGTATCCTTCTGCAGGTTTCTGACCTCGTAATCCCGCGGTTACCGCGTCCGACATTAAAAACAGACGCAGGTCGAGATCCGCTTCCTGTTCGCGCAGGGCGATTGCCAGACGCAGGCTGTTAAATAACGATTCGCTTCCATAGGCCGCACCGTTCGCGACGATCACTATCTTTTGCATTTTTACTCCTGTTGTCAGGGGGGCATGGATATTGCTTGTCCTCAGGGATAACCCGTTATCGGTGAGGGCAGAGATGATGACAAATGCACAAAATTCCGGCGCGACGCAATGGTTTCGCCATGCCCGCCAGCTTGAGAACACCCAGCTTCGCCAACTGGCACAGTCCGGTAAGTTGGTAATGCGTATTAGCCATCTGGTGCATATGCTACAGTGCGAACGCGGTGCATCCAATATCTGGTTGTGTTCTCAAGGTACGCTTTATGAGCGGGAGGTCCGTGCCAGTCGGGCGCTGGTGGATGAAGAGTGTCGGCAACTGCATATCCTTTTCCAGCACATTATGCCGGTGGCGGGCAGTGCGTTGTGCCACCGCATTGCTGGCACCGTCTGGTGCCTCGATCAGCTAACGACGCTGCGTGAGTCTGTCAGCGGGCAGACTATCGATGCTCAGCAGGCGATGGAGCAGTACAGCCGGACGTTACGCCATCTGCTGGGTATTGTGCCGCAGCTTAACGACAGCATCGATTATCCCCATGTCGCAGGTGGGCTGGTGGCGCTATACAGTTTTATGCAGGGTAAAGAGCTGGTAGGACAAGAGCGGGCGTTAGGGGCCATTGGCTTTACCCAGGGCGAGTTTAACCCTCAAATGCGCCAGGAGCTGGTGGACAGAATAGACGGGCAGCAGCCGTGCTTTGATACCTTTATCTCCCTGGCTTCGCCTGTACTGGTGCAGCATTTTCGTCAGCAATGCGAGGCATCGGGCGCCATCGAACAACTGCGGCGCCAGGCCTGTACGCGACAACCTCAACTCGATAACGGTGAACACGCGCTACGCTGGTTTACCCTACAGACGCAGCGCCTTGAACAATTACGCCATCTCGAAGAGATGTTGATTACCGAATTGCTGAACGCCGTGGCGCGTCGGCTGGCGGAAGAAACCTACGCCTTGCCGCTCGACAACTGGCTTGACGACCGTGCTGACGAACCCCTCTCGCTGCGCCGGGATAAACAATTATTGTGGGTTGTTCGCCAGCAGGCTCGCCAGCTGGAGCAAATGAGCGCCCAACTTGCCTCATTGCAGGATGCCTTAGAGGAGCGCAAGGTGATTGATAAAGCAAAAAGCATCCTGATGAATTACCAGCAGGTCAGCGAAGAACAGGCGTGGCAGCTATTGCGAAAAATGGCGATGGATAAAAACCAACGGATGGTCGATATCGCCCGGGCATTGCTTACCGTTAAATCCCTGATGCAGGGATAGCGACTGCACAACAGGCGGGCAGTGTCTGCCATATTTGGGTGCACCGCGGCGTCTGGTACGCGTCGAACCCGCTAAAACCGCCAGTGTAATTCTGGCATCTGAATTGCATTCACTCATACATACAATTTAGCAGCAGGCCAACGGCGGTCTGACTGTTTTGAGGATAAAGGCGTCCCGCAATGCTTCGGCATTGTTGGACGCCTTTTTTTATGGGGAGCATGTATGGGTGACAGAACAGTTTCGTTAACGCGGCGGCGGTTTTTACAGGCAAGTGCCGTGATGGGGGCCAGCTCGCTGATTCCAGGACTGATGTCTTCGGTCTGGGCGGCAGGGTCTGATGCGCCGGAGATGACTACCGTTCGGGTCGGTTTTATTCCGCTAACCGACTGCGCGCCGCTGGTTATCGCCACGTTGAAAGGTTTTGATAAAAAATACGGCATTACGCTGGTGCCGACCAAAGAGGCCAGTTGGGCTGCAGTGCGTGACAAACTGGTCTCTGGAGAGCTGGATGCGGCTCATGTTCTGTACGGCCTGTTGTATGGCCTGGAACTGGGTATTGCCAGTAAAGCGCAGCCCATGGCCAATCTGATGACGCTCAATCAGAACGGGCAAGCGATCACGCTCTCCGCAACGCTGCTGGAGCAGGGGATTACCGATGCGTCTGCGCTGAAGAAACTGATCGTCTCGCAGGCGCCTGGAACCTATACCTTCGCGCACACCTTTCCCACTGGCACACATGCCATGTGGCTCTATTACTGGCTGGCCAGCGCTGACATCAATCCTTTCACCGATGTTCGCACCGTTGTGGTACCGCCTCCGCAAATGGTGATGAACATGCGCATTGGCAATATGAGTGGCTTCTGCGTCGGCGAACCGTGGAATGCGCGGGCGATCAATGACCGCATCGGTTTTACCGCGGCGACGTCCCAGGATATCTGGCCCGACCATCCGGAAAAAGTACTCGGTACGCGCCGGGAGTGGGTAGAAAAATATCCACATACTGCCCGGGCACTGGTTAGCGCGCTGCTTGAGGCATCGCGCTGGATAGACGCCAGTGAAGCCAATAAACGCGAAACAGCACAAATTCTGGCGCGCCGGGCCTGGCTCAATACCAAAGAAGGCTATCTGACGGCGAGAATGCTGGGCGAGTACGACAACGGTGCCGGTCGTCGCTGGCAGGATCCGCATGCCATTCGCTTTTTTCGCGACGGCGAGGTGAGTTTCCCCTGGCATTCCGATGGCATGTGGTTTCTGACCCAGTTCCGCCGTTGGGGATTGTTGAAGCAGCAACCGGATTATGCAGCCATTGCCGCGCGCATCAACCGGACCGACATCTGGCGCGATGCGGCAGCGGCGGTTGGAGGGATAACACCTCCTGCGAAATTGCTACGAACCAGTACGCTGATGGACGGTTCCGTATGGGATGGCCGCAATCCAGAAGCCTATGCCAACAGTTTTACCCTCCACCGTACAGGAGCCTGAGATGAAACAAAATACGCAGCTTAAATCCCCTGAGCCGGTAGTCGGTGAGGTCATCACGCTATCAACGATGAAGGTCAGAAAGCGCAAAATGCCATGGTCAATGTGGCTTAGTACATGGCTAAGACGCGCCGTACCCGCTCTGTTGGGGATTGCCTTGCTGGTGGTGTGCTGGCAACTGGCCGCCATCAACAGCAAAGGCTTTCCGACGCCGCTGAGCACCCTGGATTCAGCCCTGACGTTGTTTGCCGATCCGTTCTATAACGGCGGGCCGAATGATATGGGTATCGGCTGGAACGTGCTGGCGTCGTTGCAACGGGTCGCGATCGGTTTCGGATTAGCGGCGCTGGTGGGGATCCCGCTGGGCTTTCTGATTGGGCGTTTCACCTTCTTTTCGCACATGTTTTCGCCGCTGATTGCGCTGTTGCGCCCGGTCAGTCCGCTGGCCTGGCTGCCGATTGGACTGCTGTTGTTTCAAAAAGCGGAACCCGCATCGAGCTGGACCATCTTTATCTGCTCTATATGGCCGATGGTGATCAACACCGCCGAAGGGGTGCGGAGAATCCCTGACGATTACCTCAACGTTGCTCGCGTACTGCAACTCTCTGAGTGGACGGTGATGCGGCGGATACTTTTCCCCGCCGTGCTGCCGGCGATCCTCACTGGCGTACGCCTGTCGATCGGCATCGCCTGGTTGGTGATTGTGGCAGCAGAAATGCTCACCGGCGGGTTGGGGATTGGTTTTTGGATCTGGAATGAGTGGAACAACCTTAATGTCGAAAACATTCTCATCGCTATCGTCATCATCGGCGTTGTCGGTCTGCTGCTTGAGCAGGGGCTAATGCTGGTGGCGCGTCGTTATAGCTGGCAGGAAAAATAAGGAGACAACATGAAACCCATTATTCAGGTCCAGGCGGTCAGCCAACGTTTTTCGACCGCCAGCGGTGAGTTCCTCGCGCTATACAATGTTTCTTTTGATATCCATGAAGGGGAGACCGTGAGTTTGATTGGTCACTCCGGTTGCGGAAAGTCGACGCTTTTGAATCTGATTGCCGGCATTACGCTGCCTACTGAAGGTGGCCTGATTTGCGATAACCGCGAAATCGCCGGGCCGGGGCCTGAGCGGGCGGTCGTTTTCCAAAACCATTCGCTGCTGCCGTGGCTGACCTGTTTCGACAACGTAGCCCTGGCCGTCGATCAGGTCTTTCGCCACACCATGAGTAAAGCCGAGCGACGTGAGTGGATCGAACACAACCTGCACCGCGTCCAGATGGGCCACGCGATGCACAAACACCCCGGTGAAGTCTCTGGTGGGATGAAGCAACGCGTGGGCATTGCCCGGGCGCTGGCGATGAAACCCAAAGTCCTGCTTATGGATGAACCGTTTGGCGCACTGGATGCGCTCACCAGGGCGCATTTGCAGGATACGGTGATGCACATCCAGCAGTCGCTGAATACCACCATTGTGCTGATCACTCACGACGTTGATGAAGCGGTGCTGCTTTCCGACCGGGTTCTGATGATGACCAACGGGCCAGCGGCGACGGTGGGCGAGATCTTGACGGTTGATTTACCGCGCCCACGCAATCGGGTCCAGCTTGCCGATGACAGCCGATACCACCACCTGCGACAACGCATTCTCCATTTTCTGTATGAGAAACAGCCGAAGGCGGCGTAAGGAGGGGAAGATGACGCGACTGGTCATTGTGGGTCATGGCATGGCGGCAACTCGTCTGATTGAGGCGCTTGTTATGTACAAAAACGGCGGCATTTCCGTCACCGTTATTGGTGAAGAGCCGCAGCTTGCCTACAACCGGATCCAACTTTCCCCGGTGCTGGGGGGAGAAAAGCCCTTTGCGCAAACTTTGCTTCATCCGGCGCAGTGGTATCTCGATCACGGCGTGACGGTTCTGAGCGATGAAGCTGTGTTGGCCGTTGATGCCACCAGCCGCAGCCTGACCACCACAAAACGGCTTTTGTTCTGGGATGAGCTGGTATTTGCCACCGGATCGTATCCGTTTATTCCGCCCATTCCCGGCGTCCAACAACCGCATGTTCATGCTTTTCGCACGATGCAGGATGTCGAGGCGATTCTCCAACGGTCTGGGCCAAAGGTGGTGTTGGGTGGTGGCGTTCTCGGCGTGGAGGCCGCGGCAGCCTTACGTCTTCACGGTGACGATGTCACGTTGATTCATCGCGCGGGAAGGCTGATGGAACAACAGCTTGATCAACAGGCCAGCGATCTGTTGCAGGCACAACTAACAGGACGCGGTATTCGCTGCGAGCTTAGTTCCGGGCTCGTCAGTATCGAAGCCGACTGCGTAACGTTGCTCGATGGCCAGCGTATTGCGGCGAATGGCGTGGTGATTGCCACGGGGGTCAAACCCAATATCACCCTGGCGCAGGCGTGCGGTGTTGTTTGTCAGCAGGGGATCGTGGTGGATGAACAGCTTCGCACCTCAATGCCCGGCATTAGCGCCGTTGGGGAATGCTGCGAGATTAACGGCCAGACGTGGGGACTGGTTGCGCCGTGCCTGAAACAGGCTGAGGTGTTGGCTGCGCGACTGGCGGGTTTTACCGATGCTGGATTTGGCTGGCAGGCGAGCGGAACGCGCCTCAAGGTGACGGGAATTGATCTGTTTAGTGCAGGCGTAACGGACACGACGGCGACGGATGCCACCCTGAGCACATACGATCCGCTCAGCGGGCACTATCGCCGCTTGCTGACGCGTGATGGAAAACTCCATGGTGTGCTGCTGATGGGCGATTGCCATAGCGCAGCGCCATTAACCGATTTGCTGGCCCAGGGGGCGACAGCCCACTCCGACTGGCTCTTCGACCGCTTTGATACGCAGCCATCGGCTGCAGGACAGATGACGATGACAAAACCGACGCTGGCTGTTGTGGGACACGGTATGGTTGGCCACCATTTTCTTGAGCAATGCGTAAGCCGTAATCTGCATTTGCATTATCACATTGTGGTGTTTGGCGAAGAACGTTATGCCGCCTATGACCGGGTGCATCTGTCAGAGTATTTCGCCGGGCGCAGCGCGCAATCACTTTCGCTTGTCGCTGATGATTTCTTTGCCCGTAGTGGCATAGAGCTACGTTTGGGGCAATGCGTGACCGAGATCGATCGTGAGATGCGCGTCATCCGCAACGCCGACGGACATGAAACCCACTGGGATTCGCTGGTGCTTGCCACCGGATCGTATCCGTTTGTCCCCCCTGTGAAAGGTGGGGACTCACCCGCCTGCTTTGTTTATCGTACGTTGGACGATTTGGATGCCATTGCAGCGAAAGCGAAAAGTGCGCGCCGCGGGGTGGTGATCGGCGGTGGCCTGCTTGGTCTGGAGGCTGCGAACGCGCTGCGTCAGCTTGGGCTGGAAACGCATGTTGTTGAGTTTGCCGCTAATCTGATGGCGGTGCAGCTGGATAACGCCGGTGCCGCGATGTTACGAGAAAAGATAGAGGCGCTCGGCGTTGGCGTCCACACCGCAAAATCGACCACGGAAATTGAAAGCACCACTGACGGACTGGTACTGCACTTTGCCGACGGCGAAAAGCTGGAAACCGAAATGGTGGTTTTTTCTGCGGGTATTCGTCCGCAGGATGCGCTGGCGCGTCGCAGTGGTTTAGATATTGGCGAATGCGGTGGGATTTGTATCGATAGCCACTGTCGCACGTCAGATGACGCCATTTTTGCGATCGGCGAATGTGCGCTGTGGGAAGGGCGAGTCTTTGGCCTTGTCGCGCCGGGATATCAAATGGCGCGGGTAGTCGCCGCACAGCTGGCCGGAGAAGATGTCAGTTTTAGCGGTGCGGATATGAGCACCAAGCTCAAGCTGCTGGGCGTTGATGTCGCTTCTTTTGGCGATGCGCATGCCCGTACGCCGGGCGCGAAAAGCTATCAATGGACGCATGGTCCCGAGCAGATCTACAAAAAGATCGTCGTCAGCGCAGAGGGCAAAACGCTGTTGGGCGGAGTGCTGGTTGGCGATGCTGGCGATTACGCCACGCTATTGCAAATGATGTTGAATGGGATGCCGCTTCCTGGTCAGCCGGAATCGCTGATCCTGCCCGCGCTGGCGGGCGGTGCGCCAAAAGCGCTTGGGGTTGCGGCATTGCCCGATACAGCGCAAATCTGCTCTTGTCATAACGTCAGTAAGGCCGATATATGCCGGGCGGTAAGTGCTGGTGCGACGGACATTGGCGCCATCAAACAGTGCACTAAAGCGGCGACCGGTTGTGGCGGATGCAGCGCGCTGGTGAAACAGGTGATGGAGCACCAACTTGCGGCCCAGGGCGTTGAGGTCAAAAAGGATATCTGTGAACATTTTCCCTGGTCGCGCCAGGAGATTTATCACCTTGTACGGGTGAACCATATCCATACTTTCGAACAGTTGATTAGCCGTTACGGCCATGGTCACGGCTGCGAAATCTGTAAACCTCTGGTGGGGTCAGTGCTGGCGTCCTGCTGGAATGAGTATCTGCTTAAACCAGCGCACTTACCGCTGCAGGACACGAACGATCGCTATTTTGCCAATATTCAAAAAGACGGTTCCTATTCTGTGGTCCCGCGTATGCCTGCGGGAGAGGTCACACCGGACGGCCTGATCGCCATAGGACAGATTGCGAAACGTTATCAGCTGTACAGCAAAATCACCGGCGGGCAACGGGTGGATCTTTTCGGCGCGCGTCTGGAACAGTTACCCGATATCTGGCGCGAACTGGTGGCTGCGGGATTTGAAACAGGACATGCGTACGGGAAGTCGTTGCGAACGGTGAAGTCCTGCGTTGGATCGACCTGGTGTCGCTACGGCGTACAGGATTCAACGGCAATGGCGGTGATGCTTGAAAATCGCTACAAAGGGTTGCGTGCACCACACAAAATTAAAATGGCGGTGTCCGGTTGTACCCGGGAATGTGCCGAGGCACAGAGTAAGGATGTGGGCGTCATTGCGACGGATAAAGGCTGGAATCTCTATCTGTGCGGCAATGGAGGAATGAAACCACGCCATGCCGATTTGTTTGCCAGTGATTTAGATGATACCGCGCTGATGCGCACTATCGACCGTTTCCTGATGTTCTACATTCGCACCGCGGATCGTCTGCAACGTACCAGCACCTGGATGGATAACCTGGAAGGGGGCATTGCGTATTTGCGTGAAGTGATCCTCGACGACAGTTTAGGGATTGCCAGTGAACTGGAACAAGAGATGGCGCGGGTTGTGGAAAGCTACCAGTGCGAATGGCAAACCACGCTCAGTAGCCCGCAGCGTCTGGCGCTGTTTCGTTCATATATCAATAGTGATGAGGCGGATGAGACGGTTGCCCGTGCGCCTTTACGCGGGCAACCGCAGTTGGCTAAACCTGCATCCAGGGGCCGTGAGTCATTACCGACAAAACCCTGGCAGGAGATATGCGCCCTTGATGCTATCCCTGAGCAGGCGGGTATTGGCGCACGTCTGGGAGATGTGCAAATTGCATTATTCCGCTTTGGGCAGACGATTTATGCCCTTGATAACCTTGAACCCGGTAGCGCTGCGCAGGTGTTATCGCGCGGTATTCTGGGGGATGTGCAGGGTGAGCCGATTGTTATCTCGCCGCTGTATAAACAACGTATCCGTCTGCGCGATGGCCGTCAGTATGACAGCGGAGAACAGGCGGTACGCGCCTGGCCGGTGAAAGTGGAGGCGGGCAAAGTGTGGGTGGGAACTCAGGCGTTGATCCTGCGGGCGGAGGCATCATGAGTGAGACTCGTACAACGTGCCCGTACTGTGGCGTTGGCTGCGGCGTGATTGCGCAGGTAGACGATAATGGCGTCACCGTCAGAGGCGACCCCGAACATCCGGCAAACTTTGGCCGCTTGTGCGTCAAAGGCGCGGCGCTGGCTGAAACCACAGGACTTAGCGGCAGGTTGTTGCAACCGATGGTGGATGGCGAAACGGCGAGTTGGTCGCAGGCGCTGGACACCGCCGGTGAACGTCTGCGCGCTATCATCGCTCAGCATGGACCGCATGCCGTGGCCTTTTATGCCTCTGGGCAACTGCTGACGGAGGATTACTATGCGGCGAATAAGCTGATGAAAGGCTTCATTGGCGCGGCCAATATTGATACCAATTCGCGGCTTTGTATGTCGTCTGCGGTGACCGGATACAAGCGGGCGCTGGGAGCGGATGTCGTGCCCTGCAGTTATGAGGACATCGAACGCAGTGATTTGGTGGTATTGGTGGGATCGAATGCAGCATGGACGCATCCGGTGCTGTATCAGCGTCTGGTGCAGGCGCGTAATGCTAATCCGTCGATGAAAGTCGTGGTTATCGATCCTCGTCGCACCGCAACCTGTGATATCGCCGATCTGCATCTTTCCCTGCTGCCCGGTAGCGATGCTGGGCTGTTTGTCGGCTTACTGAACACGATTGTGGCTGAGGGGAATGCGCAAAGTGAATTTGATGACGCTGTAGAAACGTTTGCTATCGCGCACGACTGGAGCCTCGCGCGTGTGGCGCAGTTTTGCGGGCTGGATGTTGCCGATGTTGTCACCTTCTATGACTGGTTTATGCGCGCGCCAACAGCCATCACGTTATACACCATGGGCATTAACCAGTCTGCCAGCGGTAGCGATAAGTGTAATGCGATTATTAACGTGCATTTGGCCAGCGGTAAGTTTGGTCGACAGGGGTGCGGTCCATTTTCGCTGACCGGGCAACCCAATGCGATGGGCGGCCGGGAAGTTGGCGGGTTGGCGACGCAGCTGGCGGCGCATATGAATTTTGAACCCCAGGATCTTGCCCGCCTTTCCCGCTTCTGGGGGACTGAAAGGTTGGCGCAGACGCCTGGTTTGATGGCCGTGGATTTGTTTGAGGCGATCGGTAAAGGCGACGTTAAAGCGGTATGGATCATGGGGACAAACCCGGCGGTGTCATTACCGGACAGCCATGCCGTGTGCCAGGCGTTGGCAGCCTGTCCACTGGTGATCGTCTCTGAAGTCGTGGCAGACACGGATACCAGCCGCTACGCGCATATTCGGTTTCCGGCGCAGGCCTGGGGCGAAAAAAACGGTACGGTGACGAACTCAGAACGACGGATCTCGCGCCAGCGTGCATTTTTACCTGCGCCGGGTGAGACGAGGGCGGACTGGTGGATCGTTGCGCAAATGGCGAAACAGTTGGGTTTTGCCCATGCGTTTGGCTGGCAAAGCGCATGGGAGGTATTTTGTGAACATGCGGCGCTTTCCGGTTATGAAAACAGGGGGGAACGTGCATTTGATATCGGCGCGTTAGCGGAGCTGACGCATCAACAGTGGGATGAGATGACGCCGGTTCGCTGGCCAGTGAGTACCGGCTCATCAACGCTAAATTTTTGGCAGGGGTGGCGTGGTAACCAACGTTTACGCCTGGTATCTGTTACACCACAGGGGATGAAAACGGCCTGTGATGCCCTCTATCCATTGGTGCTAAACAGTGGTCGCATTCGCGATCAGTGGCACACTATGACGCGGACGGGGACGATTTCACGCCTGATGCAGCACATCAATGAACCGCTGGTAGAAATTGCACCAGAGGATGCCTATCGCTTCAAGCTGAATGAAGGTGCGCTATGCCGGGTTAACTCCCCGCTCGGCGTAATGGTTGGTAGGGTGACCATTCACCGTGGACAGCGGCCAGGGAGCGTCTTCACTTCAATGCATTGGAATAATCATTTTGCCCGTCAAGGGCGGGTAAATGCATTGGTGGCGCCGATTTGTGATCCTGACTCTGGACAGCCGGAAAGCAAACAGACAGCGGTGCGCATTATGGTATGGCAGCCCCGGTGGCTGGGAGAGCTGTTTTGTCGCTCCGCGCTGACGTTTCCGGGGTTCGTTCACTGGTGGCGCAAAAGTGCTGACAATGCCTTGCGTTATACGCTGGCGGGCGACAGCGATATTTCTACGTGGCTGCAACAATATTGTGTGACGCAAAGCTGGCAACTTCAGCAGGCGAAATGGGAGCAGGGACTGAATCTGTTGGCCTGGCATGAAGGAAAGCTGATGCTTGGGCTCTGGTCAGCGGCAACGCTGCCGCAGATTGATGATGCGGCGATCCTCAGCGCATTCGTGCAAACGCCGGAAAATGCTCAGACTCGTCACGCACTGTTGGGCGGGAAACCCGGTGGTATTACGGCTGATAAGGGCGCGACTATTTGTAGTTGTTATAGCGTAGGAGAAAAGGCCATTACCCAGGCTATCGCTAACGGTTGTGATACGGTTCAGGCATTGGGAAAAGCGTTACGTTGCGGGAGTAATTGCGGATCGTGTATTCCGGAACTGAAGACATTACTGGCACAAAAAATCACACTCAATGATTAAGGATATTCCTGAAAATTTGAGAAAAAGCTGCAAAGGGGACGTCGGACAGGTAGGATTTACGCTGTGGTCCCCAAATTCAATGATATAAAAGCCAGTAACGATTTGAGCCGTTTTGTTTGCTGCAGATTTTCTCTTCTCCTACTCTTGCCGCTGGCAGGCGGTATTGCCAGCGCGCAGCCATCTTTTGTGCACCAGGCTGAAAATCCTTTCGATAACAATAGTGATGGCTTGCCCGATCTCGGTATGGCGCCGGAGTCGCGGGCAGGCGAAAAGCACTTTGCCGAAATGGTCAAAGCGTTTGGTGAAGCCAGCATGACCGATAACGGGCTTGATACGGGTGAACAGGCGAAGCAGTTCGCGTTTGGTCAGGTGCGTGACACGGTCAGCGAACAGGTTAATCAGCAACTGGAATCCTGGCTCTCTCCCTGGGGAAACGCCAGCGTTGGATTGCAGGTGGATAACGAAGGCAGCTTTACCGGAAGTCGGGGAAGTTGGTTTATCCCATGGCAGGACAATCAACGATATTTAACCTGGAGCCAGTTGGGGCTGACGCAACAGGACGAAGGTTTAGTCAGCAATGCGGGGATTGGGCAGCGCTGGGTACGCGACGGCTGGTTTCTGGGTTACAACACCTTTTATGACAACCTGTTGGATGAAAATCTGCCCCGGGGAGGCCTTGGCGCCGAGGCGTGGGGCGAATACTTGCGCTTATCCGCTAACTATTACCAACCGTTGTCCTCCTGGCAGGAGCGTTCCGCAACCCAGGAACAACGGATGGCCCGCGGCTACGACCTGACTGCGCAAATGCGCATGCCGTTCTATCAACACCTCAATACCAGCGTCAGCGTGGAACAGTATTTTGGCGACCGGGTGGATTTGTTTCATTCCGGAACCGGGTACCACAATCCTGTGGCGGTGAATCTGGGATTGAGCTATACGCCGGTGCCATTGATTACCGTGACGGCACAACATAAGCAGGGCGAAAGCGGAGTCAGCCAGAATAACCTTGGCTTAACGCTGAATTACCGCTTTGGCGTGCCGCTAAAAAAACAACTGATGGTCAGCGAGGTGGCAAACAGCCGATCGCTGCGCGGCAGTCGTTATGACGATCCGCAGCGTAACAATCTGCCGACGCTGGAATATCGCCAGCGTAAAACATTGTCGGTATTTTTGGCCACGCCGCCCTGGGATCTCAAGTCTGGTGAGACGGTGGCGCTGAAGCTGCAGGTGCGTAGTTTGCATGGGATCCGCCATTTGACCTGGCAGGGTGATACCCAGGCGTTGAGTTTAACGGCGGGTAGCGATAACCGAAGCGCGCAAGGCTGGACGATTATTATGCCGAAGTGGGACAGCAGCGAAGGCGCGACAAACCGCTGGCGGTTGTCTGTGGTGGTAGAAGATGAGCAGGGTCAGCGTGTCTCTTCCAATGAGATCACGCTATCACTGACCGAACCGTTTATTACCGTTTCGGAAAATGATCCTCGTTAGCAATGAAGCATCAACGCGTTATCAGAAAATGCGTTCCTGATGTACCCATACCGCGGCTTCGACGCGTGATTTGAGCTTCATTTTCTTCAACATATGCTTCACATGGACTTTTACCGTACTTTCAGTGATGTCCAGACGACGGGCGATCATCTTGTTCGGCAGTCCCTGGGCAATGAGCTTGAGAATGTCGCGCTCACGCGGTGTCAGTTGGGTGACATCACGGTCCGACGTTGCACGATTAGCACGCAGGCTGGCGGCCAGAACCGGCGTTAAGGCTTCACTCAGCACCATTTCACCGGCCGCTGACTGTTGTAAGGCTTTGAGTAAATCTTCAGGCTCCATATCTTTCAGCAGATAACCGTCAGCGCCGCGTTTCAGTGCGGTAACTACGTCTTCTTCATGATTGGATACGCTAAACACAACGATACGGCCCGACAGTGACTTTTCACGCAGCTTATCGAGAGTTTCCAGACCGTTCATGCCGGGCATGTTGAGATCAAGCAGGATCAGATCGGGATCAAGGGATTCAGCCAGCTCGATACCCTGCTCACCATTGCTGGCTTCGCCGACAACGGTAATATCGGGCGCCATGCTGACAAGCTGTTTTACACCGGTTCGCAGCATCGGATGATCGTCGATCAACAGGATGGTTGCCGGTTCCAGATTACTCATGGGTATCTCCTTGGACTTCTGTGAAGTTTGTTTCGGGAATAAAAGTGACAGCAACTTCAGTACCGCCCGTCTCGCGACGGCGTACGCGGCAATCGCCGCGCAAGCTCTGCGCACGATCGCGCATTATAATCATGCCGTAGTGGTTACTGCGTTCGGCGTTTTCCGGTACGCCGCAGCCGTTATCTTGCACTGTTAGTTTGACCTGCTTGCCATTTTGCACCACCGTCACGACCACTTCATTGGCCTGAGAGTGTTTAAGTGCATTACTCAGGGCTTCGCGCGCAATTTGTAGCAGGTGAATCGCCTGATGCGAAGGGACCAGGCGTGGCGGTAGCTGATAATCCAGCTTAACCGTAAATCCAAAACGGGCGCTGTACTCCTGACAGCTGGCTTCCAGCGCCGGCCGTAATCCAGGTTCCGTGAGCTGTAAACGGAAGGTGGTTAACAGCTCACGCAGTTGTGCCCATGAAGCATTCAGCTCGTTACGAATCTGGCTGAGCAACTCGCGACAGTTATCTGAAAGCGCATCGCCCTGCATCTGCAAACAGCTAACCTGCATCTTCATACAAGAGAGCGATTGTGCAATAGAATCATGAAGTTCGCGTGCAATGGTGGCACGCTCTTCCATCACGATCAACTGCTGCTGACGCTCCTGATGTCTGTCGAGCGCGAGCGTTGCGGTCAGTTGCTCAACCAGGGTATCAACCAGCTGTTGCTGATCGTGGCTGAGATGGCGTCCGTTCGGCAAGGTAGCGAGCAGAATACCATACTGGGTATGCGCATCGGTCAGCCGCCATTTCAATGTGATCCCGCCGTCAATCGCGGGCAGCGTTCCGCGAGGACACAGATGGCAACCTTTTTCATCACAGCTGGCATTGGACTGACAGGTAAATTCCTGATGATTGTCTTCATCTTCCAGGTCGTAAACCCGGAGTTCAATATCATGTAGCAAGGTCAAATTTTGCAGACCGTTCAGCACCGGAGAGAGGCGTTCGCACAACGGCACCTGAGAGTGCAGGCGGCGGTTGGCTTGCCACAGAAAAGAAAGGATCTGATTTTTGTGCTCCAGTCCCGCCGTTTTTTCCTGCACCCGCTGTTCCAGCACGGCATAACTTTCGGCCAGTTCTTCCGACATATTATTCAGTGCCGAGCCCAGAGCGGCCATCTCATTACGCCCGCTGATACGCGCGCGTTGGGTAAAATCACGTTGGCTGACGGCTCGCGCCATCGCCAGCAGCTGCTTCCACGGCTCTAACAGGCGCACGCGCAGCCAGATAATGGTGAAAACCAGCAGCAATGCCATAAATATGGCCATCAGGCGATGCAGCAGGACGACGCGTTCAATGCGTAATTCGGTGGTATGGTCAAAGGCGGTAACCAGCTTATCCAGACCGCCTACAAAGCGCGTCACATCCTGCGCTACCGCATCAGGCGTTTGCGCATGCGCAAGCCCCGGCGCCAGTTCAGTGTGCCAGTAATCCTGTAGTGCTTTTAACTGCGCCTGTTGTCCGTCTCGCTTTGCGGCACGCGTCAACTCCGGGCTAAATGCCGTTTTCTCCATTTCATCCAGAAGCGGTTGATCGCTAGCGTCCAGCGGTACGGCTGCCAGCAGGCGATAACTCTGCATGCGCAGCGATCCCGCTTTGTTGATTGCATGGGCGCTACCCTGAACGCCCTGAACCAGCCAGCCGGAGACAGCCATACCCGCCACGCCGATGGCTGTGGACAATAAAACAATCAGCGCCACCTGGTTGACCAGCGTAAGCGGGGAGAGACAACGTTTAAACATGGTGACTTGTTCCTTCGGGTTTTCGTCGAACAGAAAACCTTATTGAATGACGATTCTGCTGCAGGCAGTGGCGTTATTCTCGGCGATACACTGGAGTATACCCATACCTCAAACGGGCTACCTCTTAATTGCCAGTGGAGGGAGAGATCCTGGGCGAGGGGGAGTAGGGGGCGACAGAAGCGTGAAAAACCACATCTTTTTTACCGAAGTTATGTACTCATTTAGGGTAATGATAAATTTTAGGCATGAATAATGACACCTTTTCCTTTGATTTATATCAACTTACCTCCAGCTGTAAACCCTAATGTTGCAGGCATCGAAACAAGTATCAGAGGTGTCTATGAGTCACTCATCTGCCCCGGAAAGGGCATCTGGAGCTGTAATTACCGAATGGCGGCCGGAAGATCCCGCCTTCTGGCAGCAGCGTGGTCAACGAATCGCCAGCCGTAACCTGTGGATTTCCGTCCCTTGCTTGCTGCTGGCGTTTTGCGTGTGGATGTTATTTAGCGCCGTGGCGGTGAACTTACCGAAAGTCGGATTTGATTTCACCACTGAACAGCTGTTCATGCTGACGGCATTACCTTCGGTGTCCGGCGCGCTGCTGCGTGTACCGTACTCCTTTATGGTTCCCCTGTTTGGTGGACGTCGCTGGACAGCGTTTAGCACCGGTATCCTGATCATTCCTTGCGTATGGTTAGGTTTTGCGGTGCAGGATACCTCCACGCCGTTTAGTACCTTTATTATTATCTCTCTGTTGTGCGGTTTCGCCGGTGCGAACTTTGCGTCCAGCATGGCAAACATCAGTTTCTTCTTTCCAAAACAGAAACAGGGTGGTGCGCTGGGTCTGAACGGTGGCCTGGGCAACATGGGCGTCAGCGTGATGCAGTTGGTTGCGCCGCTGGTGGTTTCACTGTCAATCTTTGCCGCATTTGGTAGCCACGGGGTTGAACAACCGGATGGTACGCAGCTGTATCTGGCAAACGCCGCATGGATTTGGGTACCGTTCCTTGCGGTGTTAACGCTGGCTGCATGGTTTGGTATGAATGAACTGGCAACCTCAAAAGCGTCGCTGAAAGAGCAATTGCCGGTGCTGAAACGTGGGCATCTGTGGATTATGAGCCTGCTGTATCTGGCAACCTTCGGTTCATTCATCGGTTTCTCTGCCGGTTTTGCCATGTTGTCAAAAACGCAGTTTCCTGAGGTACAGATCCTGCATTACGCCTTCTTTGGACCGTTGATTGGCGCGCTGGCTCGTTCAGCGGGTGGCGCAATCTCTGACCGTCTGGGTGGAACCCGTGTAACGCTGGTGAACTTTGTGCTGATGGCTATTTTCAGTGCCTTACTGTTCCTGACGCTGCCATCAAACGGCGTTGGCGGCAACTTTATCGCCTTCTTCGCGGTGTTCCTGGCATTGTTCCTGACGGCTGGTCTGGGGAGTGGTTCAACCTTCCAGATGATCTCCGTTATCTTCCGCAAGCTGACGATGGACAGAGTGAAAGCTGAAGGTGGTTCAGAAGAGAAAGCAATGCGCGAAGCAGCAACCGACACCGCGGCAGCGTTGGGCTTTATCTCAGCCATTGGTGCGATTGGCGGCTTCTTTATCCCGAAAGCATTTGGTACCTCCCTGGCGTTAACCGGTTCGCCGGTCGATGCGATGAAAGTCTTTCTGATCTTCTATGTCGCTTGTGTGGTCATCACCTGGGCGGTATACGGACGGCATTCTAAAAAGTAAAAAAGTAGTAGCAGTTGATTATCCATTGCGCGGTGTTAGACCGCGCTTTTTTTTGCTCTAAATTAGTTACAACATACTTGTATGTGAGCTCATGACGAAAGTCTGCAAAAACGGTGCTGGTAATATGCCTGCCAGGGGGGATACCCCTTAATACCCACTTATAAAGAATTTAACATTTGTATGATAAGTGAATTATTTAAAATCCTTTAAATTCAGAATATTACGTTAAAAAACAATATCCCACTTTGGGGGTATGTAAAAACCAACCTTCATTTTTCATCCCTGCATGCCTTGATCGTTATCAATTCTCACGCCCTTTCAGAGCGTTACCTTCGCTCTCAATCAAGCAATGTCGATTTATCAGAGAGCCGTCAGGCTCCTACAGGAGAAAACCGATGAGTAAATTCCTGGACCGGTTTCGCTACTTCAAGCAGAAGGGCGAAACCTTTGCCGATGGGCATGGCCAGCTTCTCAATACCAACAGGGACTGGGAGGACGGATACCGCCAGCGTTGGCAGCATGACAAAATCGTGCGTTCAACCCACGGGGTAAACTGCACGGGCTCATGCAGCTGGAAAATCTATGTGAAAAATGGTCTGGTGACCTGGGAGACCCAGCAAACTGACTACCCACGCACGCGTCCAGATATGCCTAACCACGAGCCTCGCGGCTGCCCACGTGGTGCAAGCTATTCCTGGTATCTCTACAGCGCTAACCGTCTGAAATACCCGCTGATGCGCAAACGTCTGATGAAGATGTGGCGTGAAGCAAAAAGACTGCACAGCGATCCGGTAGACGCATGGGCATCCATCATCGAAGACGCCGACAAAGCAAAAAGCTTCAAACAAGCGCGTGGTCGTGGTGGGTTTGTTCGTTCTTCCTGGCAGGAAGTGAATGAACTGATTGCTGCATCTAACGTTTACACCATCAAAACCTATGGCCCTGACCGCGTTGCAGGCTTCTCTCCGATCCCGGCGATGTCGATGGTTTCTTATGCTTCCGGTGCACGCTATATGTCGCTGATTGGCGGTACCTGCCTGAGCTTCTACGACTGGTACTGTGACCTACCGCCGGCTTCCCCGCAAACCTGGGGCGAGCAAACCGACGTACCGGAATCTGCCGACTGGTATAACTCCAGCTACATTCTTGCATGGGGCTCTAACGTACCGCAGACCCGTACTCCGGATGCACACTTCTTTACTGAGGTTCGTTATAAAGGCACCAAAACGGTAGCGATTACTCCGGACTACGCAGAAATTGCCAAACTTTGCGACCTGTGGCTGGCACCGAAGCAGGGAACCGATGCGGCGATGGCAATGGCGATGGGCCATGTCATGTTGCGCGAGTTCCACCTCGATAACCCGAGCCAGTACTTCACCGACTACGTTCGTCGTTATACCGACATGCCAATGCTGGTGATGCTCGAAGAGCGTGACGGCTACTATGCTGCTGGTCGTATGCTGCGTGCGGCGGACCTGGTCGACTCTCTGGGCCAGGAAAATAACCCGGAATGGAAAACCGTCGCTATCAACAACAACGGCGAAATGGTTGCGCCAAACGGTTCAATTGGTTTCCGTTGGGGCGAAAAGGGCAAATGGAACCTTGAGCAACGCGACGGTACGTCCGGTGATGAAACCGAACTGCAACTCAGCCTGCTGGGTAGCCAGGACGATATCGCTGAAGTGGGCTTCCCGTACTTTGGCGGCGAAGGTACCGAGCACTTCAGTAAAGTAGAGCTGGAAAATATTCTGCTGCACAAACTGCCGGTTAAACGCCTGCAGTTGGCCGATGGCTCTACCGCGCTGGTGACCACCGTTTACGACCTGACCATGGCTAACTATGGCCTGGAACGTGGTCTGAACGACGAAAACTGCGCGACCAGCTACGATGACGTGAAAGCGTACACGCCGGCATGGGCAGAAAAAATCACTGGCGTATCACGTTCTCAGATCGTGCGCATTGCCCGTGAATTTGCGGATAACGCCGATAAAACACACGGTCGTTCGATGATCATCGTCGGTGCGGGCCTGAACCACTGGTACCACCTCGATATGAACTATCGTGGCCTGATCAATATGCTGGTGTTCTGCGGTTGTATCGGTCAGAGCGGCGGCGGTTGGGCCCACTACGTCGGCCAGGAAAAACTGCGTCCGCAAACCGGCTGGCAGCCGCTGGCGTTTGCTCTTGACTGGCAGCGTCCGCCTCGTCATATGAACAGCACTTCCTACTTCTATAACCACTCCAGCCAATGGCGCTATGAGACGGTTACTGCGCAGGAACTGCTTTCCCCGATGGCAGACAAATCCCGCTACAGCGGTCATTTGATTGATTTTAACGTTCGCGCTGAACGTATGGGCTGGTTGCCATCTGCGCCGCAGTTAGGGACTAACCCACTGCGTATCGCCGAAGAAGCGCAGAAAGCAGGTATGACGCCGGTGGATTACACCGTTAAATCCCTGAAAGAAGGTTCTATTCGTTTTGCGGCAGAGCAGCCGGAAAACGGTAAAAACCATCCGCGCAACCTGTTTATCTGGCGTTCTAACCTGCTCGGTTCTTCCGGTAAAGGCCACGAGTACATGCTGAAGTATCTGCTGGGTACTGAACATGGTATTCAGGGCAAAGATCTCGGCCAGCAGAGCGGCGTGAAGCCTGAAGAAGTGGAATGGCAGGATAACGGCCTGGACGGCAAACTGGATCTGGTTGTCACGCTGGACTTCCGTCTGTCGAGCACCTGTCTGTATTCCGACATCGTGCTGCCGACCGCAACATGGTATGAAAAAGACGATATGAATACCTCGGACATGCATCCGTTTATTCATCCTCTGTCTGCGGCGGTTGACCCGGCCTGGGAATCGAAGAGTGACTGGGAAATCTACAAAGCCATCGCCAAGAAATTCTCTGAAGTTTGCGTGGGTCATCTCGGTAAAGAAACCGACGTCGTTACGCTGCCAATTCAGCACGACTCTGCCGCAGAACTGGCACAACCGCTGGACGTGAAGGACTGGAAAAAAGGTGAATGTGACCTGATTCCTGGTGTTACCGCACCGCACATCATGACCGTTGAGCGTGATTATCCGGCAACCTACGAGCGTTTCACCTCCATCGGCCCGCTGATGGAAAAAATCGGTAACGGTGGTAAAGGGATTGCCTGGAATACCCAGAGCGAAATGGATCTGCTGCGTAAGCTCAATTACACCAAGGCTGAAGGTCCGGCAAAAGGCCAGCCTTGGCTTAATACCGCAATTGATGCAGCCGAGATGATCCTGACGCTGGCACCGGAAACTAACGGTCAGGTAGCCGTTAAAGCCTGGGCTGCGCTGAGTGAATTTACCGGCCGTGACCATACGCATCTGGCGCTGAATAAAGAAGACGAAAAAATTCGCTTCCGCGATATTCAGGCGCAGCCGCGCAAAATTATCTCCAGCCCGACCTGGTCAGGACTGGAAGATGAACACGTGTCTTATAACGCCGGCTATACCAACGTTCACGAGCTGATCCCATGGCGTACGCTGTCTGGTCGCCAGCAGTTGTATCAGGATCATCAGTGGATGCGTGACTTTGGTGAAAGCCTGCTGGTTTACCGTCCGCCAATCGACACCCGTTCGGTGAAAGCGGTGATCGGCGAGAAATCTAACGGTAACCCGGAAAAAGCGCTCAACTTCCTGACGCCGCACCAGAAATGGGGTATCCACTCCACTTACAGCGACAACTTGCTGATGCTGACGCTGTCACGCGGTGGCCCGATTGTGTGGATGAGCGAAGTCGATGCGAAGGATCTGGGAATCGAAGATAACGACTGGATCGAAGTCTTCAACAGTAACGGTGCGCTGACGGCACGTGCAGTTGTCAGCCAGCGTGTACCGGCCGGGATGACCATGATGTACCACGCGCAGGAACGTATCGTTAACCTGCCGGGTTCAGAAATCACCCAGCAGCGCGGTGGGATCCACAACTCGGTGACCCGTATTACACCGAAACCGACCCATATGATCGGCGGCTATGCGCAGTTGGCCTACGGCTTTAACTACTACGGCACCGTCGGTTCAAACCGTGATGAGTTCGTAGTTGTACGTAAGATGAAGAACATTAACTGGTTGGATGGCGAAGGCAATGACCAGGTACAGGAGAGCGTAAAATGAAAATTCGTTCACAAGTCGGCATGGTGCTGAATCTCGATAAGTGCATCGGCTGCCACACCTGTTCAGTGACCTGTAAAAACGTCTGGACCAGCCGTGAAGGTATGGAGTACGCCTGGTTCAACAACGTCGAAAGTAAGCCTGGCGTTGGCTTCCCGAACGACTGGGAAAACCAGGAAAAATGGAAGGGCGGTTGGATCCGTAAAATCAACGGCAAACTGCAGCCGCGCATGGGTAACAAAGCGCTGCTGTTGGGTAAAATCTTTGCTAACCCGCATCTGCCGGGCATGGATGATTACTACGAGCCGTTTGATTTTGACTACCAGACGTTGCATAACGCCCCGGCAGACAGCAAAGCGCAGCCGATTGCTCGTCCACGCTCGCTCATCACCGGTCAGCGAATGGACAAAATCACCAGCGGTCCGAACTGGGAAGAAATTCTCGGCGGCGAGTTTGAAAAACGCGCCAAAGACCAGAACTTCGAAAACATGCAGAAGGCGATGTACGGTCAGTTCGAAAACACATTCATGATGTACCTGCCGCGTCTGTGTGAGCACTGCCTTAATCCGGCGTGTGTGGCGACCTGTCCGAGCGGCGCTATCTACAAGCGTGAAGAAGATGGCATCGTGCTGATCGACCAGGACAAGTGCCGCGGCTGGCGTATGTGTATCACCGGCTGCCCGTACAAGAAGATCTACTTCAACTGGAAGAGCGGGAAATCTGAGAAGTGCATTTTCTGCTACCCGCGTATCGAAGCTGGTCAGCCGACCGTTTGCTCCGAAACCTGTGTAGGTCGTATCCGTTACCTCGGCGTACTGCTGTATGACGCAGATGCGATCGAAAGTGCAGCAAGCACCGAGCACGAGAAAGATCTGTACCAACGTCAGCTGGACGTGTTCCTCGATCCTAACGATCCGGCTGTTATTGAACAGGCGCTGAAAGATGGTATTCCGCTGAGCGTCATTGATGCCGCACAGCAGTCTCCGGTTTACAAAATGGCGATGGACTGGAAGCTGGCGCTGCCGCTGCATCCGGAATACCGCACACTGCCGATGGTCTGGTACGTGCCGCCATTGTCACCGATTCAGTCAGCTGCTGATGCGGGCGAGCTGGGCAGCAACGGTATTCTGCCGGATGTTGACAGCCTGCGTATTCCGGTTCAGTACCTGGCGAACCTGCTGACTGCAGGTGACACCCAGCCGGTACTGTTGGCGCTGAAACGTATGCTGGCGATGCGTCACTACAAACGTGCGGAAACTGTTGACGGCAAAGTTGATACCCGTGCGCTGGAAGAGGTGGGCTTAAGCGAAGCGCAGGCACAGGAAATGTATCGTTACCTGGCGATCGCAAACTACGAAGATCGTTTCGTGGTACCGAGCAGCCATCGTGAACTGGCACGTGACGCGTTCCCGGAGAAAAGCGGTTGTGGCTTTACCTTCGGCGACGGTTGCCACGGTTCTGATACTAAATTCAATCTGTTCAACAGCCGCCGCATCGACGCTGTCGATGTGACCAGCAAAACGGAGCCGCACCAATGATTGAACTCGTCATTGTTTCGCGTCTGCTCGAGTACCCGGATGCTGCCTTGTGGCAGCATCAGCAGGAACTTTTCGATGCACTCGCGTCATCTGAGAACCTGGATAAAGAGGATGCCCAGACTCTGGGCGTTTTCCTGCGCGATCTAACCGCGCAGGACATGCTGGATGTGCAGGCAGCCTACAGCGAACTGTTTGACCGTGGCCGCGCTACATCGCTGCTGCTGTTTGAACATGTTCACGGTGAATCCCGCGATCGCGGTCAGGCTATGGTTGACCTGATGGCACAGTATGAGCAGCACGGTTTGCAGCTCGACAGCCGCGAACTTCCCGATCATCTGCCGCTGTATCTGGAATACCTTGCGCAACTGCCGAAAAGCGAAGCGCTAGGTGGCTTACAGGATATTGCGCCGATTCTGGCACTGCTTAGCGCTCGTTTGCAACAGCGTGAAAGCCGTTATGCGGTGCTGTTCGATCTGCTGTTAAAACTGGCGAATACCGTTATCGACAGCGATAAAGTGGCTGAAAAAATTGCGGATGAAGCCCGTGACGATACTCCACAAGCGCTGGATGCGGTCTGGGAAGAAGAGCAGGTAAAATTCTTCGCCGATCAGGGGTGTGGCGAGTCGGAAATCTCCGCTCACCAGCGTCGTTTTGCCGGGGCCGTTGCGCCGCAGTATCTGAATATCACCACCGGAGGACAGCACTAATGCACTTCCTGAATACGTTCTTCTTTGACATCTATCCGTACATCGCGGGTTCTGTCTTTCTGATCGGCAGCTGGCTGCGTTATGACTATGGGCAATATACATGGCGTGCGGCTTCCAGTCAGATGCTGGATCGCAAAGGGATGAACCTGGCGTCAAACCTGTTTCACATCGGGATCCTGGGAATCTTTGCTGGGCACTTCCTTGGCATGTTGACGCCGCACTGGATGTATGAAGCCTGGCTACCGCTTGAAGTGAAACAAAAGATGGCAATGTTTGCGGGCGGTGCCAGTGGCCTGATGTGTCTGATTGGTGGTGTACTGCTGCTGAAACGTCGTCTGTTCAGCCCACGCGTGCGGGCCACCACCACCGGAGCGGATATTCTGATCCTCTCACTGCTGGTGATCCAGTGTGCGCTGGGCCTGCTGACCATTCCGTTTTCCGCTCAGCATATGGACGGTAGCGAGATGATGAAGCTGGTGAACTGGGCGCAGACAGTGGTGACCTTCCAGGGCGGAGCGTCTCAGTATCTCGATGGTGTTGCGTTCATTTTCCGTATGCACCTGGTGCTGGGTATGACGCTGTTCCTGTTGTTCCCATTCTCTCGTCTGGTACACATCTGGAGCGTCCCGGTCGAATATCTGACACGCAAATACCAGATTGTTCGCGCGCGTCACTAATCGTATATTTGAGAATGACAAAACCCTGCTTCGGCGGGGTTTTTTTATGCCTGTTTGCCGGATGGCGGCGCAAGCGCCTTATCCGGCCTACGAAGGTATCAGCGAGCGCTGTAGGCCTGATAAGTGCAGCGCATCAGACAAATAGCGGGCACGTATCGAGTTCGTAGGCCAGATAAGTGCAGCGCATCAGACGAATAGCGGGCACGTATCGAGTTCGTAGGCCAGATAAGTGCAGCGCATCAGACGAATAGCGGGC
The DNA here is from genome assembly GCF_030332785.1 of Citrobacter sp. Cpo069. Classification (NCBI taxonomy): domain Bacteria; kingdom Pseudomonadati; phylum Pseudomonadota; class Gammaproteobacteria; order Enterobacterales; family Enterobacteriaceae; genus Citrobacter; species Citrobacter sp. Cpo069. Next base: position 29,315 of record NZ_JAOWHD010000060.1, on the reverse strand, counting down.
ACGTATCGAGTTCGTAGGCCTGATAAGCGCAGCGCATCAGGCAAATTGCGGGCACGTGTTGAGTTTGTAGACCTGATAAGCGCAGCGCATCAGGCAAATTGCGGGCACGTGACGAGTTCGTAGGCCAGATAAGCGCAGCGCATCAGGCAAATAAAGGGCATTGCAGAGGAATTGAGTGTGTTGCTTTATGAAGTGATGGTGGTGGGGGAAGGATTACTCAGCGCTACGCGCTTCGCCCTTCGGGTCGTTGCCTGTGGCAACGCTTTCTCGCTACGCTCGAATCGAACCTTAGTCAAAGCTTCTCATCCTTCCCGCATGGGCAGAATATGGGGCATTAGAGATTGATTTGCTGTTGGTGCTTTATGAAGTGATGGTGGTGGGGGAAGGATTCGAACCTTCGAAGTCGATGACGGCAGATTTACAGTCTGCTCCCTTTGGCCGCTCGGGAACCCCACCACGGGGTAATGCTAATTACTGGCCTGCTTCCGTTGGAAGCGGGGCGCATCATATCAAATGATGCGCCCCTGTAAAGCATTCCGTTGATAAAAAAGAACTGGTTGCCTGATTTTTACACGTAAAGATGTAAAGGTAACCAATTAACTTATCAATCGATTACAGAATAATCGTTCGGTTACCGTAAACAAAGACGCGTTGAGCCAGAACCTGATACAGCGCACGGCTTAATACATTTTTTTCAACGTCGCGACCCGCGCGCATCATATCTTCGGCAGTGTAGGTGTGATCAACATGGATCACGTCCTGCATAATGATTGGGCCTTCATCGAGGTTATCATTCACGTAGTGGGCCGTCGCACCGATGATCTTCACGCCGCGTTCATAAGCCTGATGGTACGGACGAGCACCAATGAATGCTGGCAGGAATGAATGGTGAATATTGATAATCTTATTCGGGAAGCGTGAAACAAATGTCGGGGTCAGAACGCGCATGTATTTAGCCAGCACGACATAATCCGGCTGGTGGGCGTCGATAGCATCAGCCATTTTCTGATCATGTTCTTCACGTGTTAAACCTTCATGGCTCACCAGCTCAAACGGAATATCAAACCGTTCAACCAGAGGACGCAAGGTCTCGTGATTGCCGATCACCGCGGCGATTTCAACATCCAGCCCGCCATAATTGGCCTTCATTAATAAATCGCCCAGGCAATGCGCTTCCTTGGTGACCAAAATGACGATGCGGCGGCGGCCTGCTGGGGTTAATTCACGAATCGAGCCTTCAGGTAAGGCGCTGTCCAGATCGGCAAGCAGCGTGATGTCGTTAAATATGCCCTCCAGTTCGGTACGCATAAAAAAGCGTCCGGTACGGTGGTCCACAAACTCATTGTTCTGCACGATGTTCAGTTCATGCTTGTAACAGATATTTGTAATGCGCGCGATCAGACCTTTTTGGTCCGGGCAAATAGTACGCAGCACTTTTCGTTGTAATGAATGCATTTGCAGCGGTGATCCTGTTGAGAATGTTTGCAAAATTGATACTGTCGGGCGTTGATTAGCCGCAGCACTTTTTAAATTTTTTACCTGAGCCACAAGGGCAGGTATCGTTTCGTCCAATTTGAGGGCGTGTACCGTCTATATAGTACCACTGACCGTTTTCTTTTAAAAAACGAGAGCGCTCGATAATTGCACCTGTTTTACCTTGTTCAGAAAACCGTGCGACAAAACTGACATAGCCGATATTTTCTGTGTCTGCCGTCTCTTGTTCAAAAACGGTCAGCCCGAGCCATTCGGTGTGCGCAAATCCTGCGATAATGTCGTCGCGAAACGCGGCGGCATGACAGTCCGGATGCCAGGTTCTGATAAGGTAATCTGCGTCTTTCATCACAAAAGCACAGTAACGAGAACGCATGAGATGTGACGGCGTAGGTGCTACTTGCGCGCCGGACACATAACGGTAGCAACATAGGCTATACTCGACAGCGCTACCACAGGGACAAAGCTGAGACACAAAGTACTCCCTGGAATATAAAAACGGCGTAAAAACGCCAGAGTGGCACTATGTTAACTGAGCGGTAGCGATGTTGCTACGTCTGCAAGCCAGGGGAAGTTTGTACGTATAATGAGAAAAATAAAAATTGGGCTGGCGCTAGGTTCCGGCGCGGCGCGAGGTTGGTCGCATATTGGCGTTATTAAAGCCCTTAAGCATATGGGCATTGATGTTGATATCGTGGCAGGGTGCTCCATCGGTTCGTTGGTTGGCGCTGCCTACGCCTGCAATAAGCTGCCTGCTCTCGAAAAGTGGGTCTGTTCTTTCAGCTATTGGGATGTTTTACGGTTGATGGATCTCTCGTGGCGCAGGGGAGGTTTACTGCGCGGTGAACGGGTATTCAATCAGTACCGTAATGTGATGCCGGTAGAAGCAATTGAGCAATGTACTCGCCGTTTCGCAACAGTGGCTACCAATCTGAGTACGGGTCGGGAACTTTGGTTCACCGAAGGTGATTTACATCTGGCTGTCCGGGCCTCCTGCAGTATTCCTGGCTTGATGTCACCTGTGGCGCACAATGGTTACTGGCTGGTCGATGGTGCGGTGGTGAATCCTGTCCCTGTCTCCCTGACTCGCGCGTTGGGGGCCGATATTGTTATAGCGGTCGACCTGCAACACGATGCGCATCTCATGCAACAAGATTTACTCTCCTTCAACGTCAATAGCGATGCCGAATCGGGTGATGATGCTGACGAACTCTCATGGCATGCCCGTCTGAAAGAACGCTTGAGCAACATTACGGCCAGGCGTGCAGTAACTGCGCCCACGGCGATGGAGATCATGACGACGTCTATTCAGGTTCTGGAAAACCGACTGAAACGTAACCGCATGGCCGGTGACCCTCCAGACATTCTGATTCAGCCGTTTTGTCCACAAATATCCACGCTGGATTTTCACCGCGCCAGTGCGGCAATTGCTGCCGGGCAGTTAGCGGTCGAGAAGAAAATGGATGAGCTTCTACCCCTGGTGAAAACCAACGTCTAACGCATTTTTTATCAACACTTAAGCTAATTCTGACAGGCGTGAGTGGCAATAGCATGCCACTATTTATTAAAGCCAGTCAGGGGGGAGAATATGACGCAGCCATTGGTCGGAAAACAGATTCTTATCGTTGAGGATGAGCCGGTATTTCGCTCACTCATGGACTCATGGTTTTCCTCTTTGGGAGCGACAACGGCGGTAGCTGGTGACGGACTTGAAGCACTGGACTTGCTTGGGCATTTTAAACCCGACCTGATGATCTGCGACCTGGCTATGCCAAGAATGAACGGTCTCAAACTGGTTGAGTATTTACGTAATCGTGGCGATCAGACCCCGATACTGGTGATTTCTGCGACGGAAAACATGTCCGACATAGCCAAAGCGTTACGACTCGGTGTGGATGACGTCCTGTTGAAGCCGGTGAAAGACCTTAATCGCTTGCGAGAAACCGTCTTTGCATGTCTTTATCCCAACATGTTTAATTCACGCGTGGAAGAAGAAGAGCGGCTATTTCGCGACTGGGATGCGATGGTGGACGATCCTGCCGCCGCCGCGAAGCTGCTAAAAGAATTACAGCCTCCAGTGTCGCAAGTGATTTCGCACTGTCGCATTAACTATCGACAATTGGTGGCAGCCGACCAACCGGGTCTGGTGCTGGATATTGCGCCGCTGTCGGATCATGACCTTGCATTCTATTGCCTTGATGTGACGCGTGCAGGGGATAATGGCGTGCTGGCTGCATTATTACTGCGGGCGCTATTTAATGGTTTACTGCAGGAGCAACTGACACAACAAAATCAACGGTTGCCGGAGTTGGGTACGTTATTGAAACAGGTAAATCATTTGTTGCGGCAAGCCAATTTACCAGGGCAGTTTCCCTTGCTGGTGGGGTATTACCACAGCGGATTAAAAAATCTGATTCTGGTATCGGCAGGGCTGAATGCGACATTAAATACAGGTTCCCACCAAGTGCAAATCAGCAATGGCGTTCCGCTGGGTACCTTAGGTAATACGTATCTTAATCAGCTGAGCCAACATTGTGAGTCATGGCAATGCCAAATTTGGGGGGCGGGAGGTCGCCTGCGCTTGATGTTGTCTGCGGAATGAACAATTGAGTGGCGTGCAAATGAAATTGGTTCACCCTCCCCATGTTGCGAGTGCTACTATCAACGCCAGATTTATTCGTATTTATCTTAATTATACCGACGCGCGTCCTTTTCAGACCAGAAGCTTGTCGCTGTACTGATATACTCGGATGCGATACAGAATGATGAACACGTTCAATACATGAACAGTCCAGGAGAGTTTTAAATGGCTGCCCTTAATTCAAAAGTCAAAAAAGCCGTTATCCCGGTTGCGGGATTAGGAACCAGGATGTTACCGGCTACGAAAGCAATCCCGAAAGAGATGCTACCGTTGGTTGATAAGCCATTAATTCAGTACGTCGTAAACGAATGTATTGCTGCGGGCATCACTGAAATTGTACTTGTAACTCACTCGTCTAAAAATTCCATTGAAAACCACTTTGATACCAGCTTTGAACTTGAAGCGATGCTGGAAAAACGTGTAAAACGTCAGCTTCTGGAAGAAGTGCAATCTATTTGCCCGCCACATGTGACTATTATGCAGGTGCGTCAGGGGCTGGCTAAAGGTCTGGGCCACGCGGTATTGTGCGCGCACCCTGTGGTTGGCGATGAACCGGTAGCTGTAATCCTGCCGGACGTAATTCTTGATGAATACGAATCTGATTTATCCCGCGACAACCTTGCCGAAATGATTCATCGTTTTGATGAAACAGGTAGCAGCCAGATTATGGTTGAACCGGTAGAAGATGTTACGGCTTATGGCGTTGTGGATTGTAAAGGCGTTGAATTATCCCCGGGCGAAAGCGTCCCGATGGTTGGCGTGGTTGAAAAACCAAAAGCTGATGTTGCGCCTTCTAATCTGGCCGTTGTGGGTCGTTACGTTCTTAGTGCCGATATCTGGCCTCTGCTGGCTAAAACCCCTCCGGGAGCGGGTGATGAAATTCAGCTGACAGATGCTATCGATATGCTGATTGAAAAAGAGACGGTTGAAGCTTATCACATGAAGGGCAAAAGCCATGACTGTGGTAATAAACTGGGCTATATGCAGGCGTTCGTTGAATATGGTATTCGCCATAATACTCTCGGCGCCGAATTTAAAGCCTGGCTGGAAGACGAGATGGGTATTAAGAAGTAACCTTCTGGTATTATCTGGTCAGAACGGCGCTGTATTAACAGCGCCGTTTTTTTTATACCTAATCCGGGTAGGGTTGAGCGAAGTACCGGTAAAAAAAATCCCGCCAGTGGCGGGATTTTAAGCAAACTATTTCTGAATTATTCCTTGATCAGGAAATCGTCCAGTTGTTTACCTTGTTCTTCCATCGCTTTTTTGATCACTGCCGGTGTACGGCCCTGGCCAGTCCAGGTTTTAGTTTCACCGTTTTCGTCAACATAGCTATATTTAGCCGGACGTGCAGCGCGTTTAGCTTTGGTGCCAGATTTAACAGCAGCCATGCTATTCAGCAATTCGTTCGGATCAATGCCGTCAGCGATCAGCATTTCACGATATTGTTGCAGTTTACGAGTACGTTCTTCAACTTCAGCAGCAGCAGCGCTTTCTTCTTCGCGACGCTCGCTAACTACAACTTCTAATTTTTCCAGCATTTCTTCAAGCGTTTCCAGAGTGCATTCTCTTGCCTGCGCACGAAGAGTACGGATGTTGTTCAGAATTTTAAGTGCTTCGCTCATTGTAGTAATCTCAAACTTATATTGGGGTGGTTTGTTGAGCTAATAATAGAGCGATAAATTCAGTTGTGCAATAGCCAGGAATGTAAGGAATTCAAAATTGCGCTTTATTTAGTATCAGAATTAATTCTCCTGTCTTAAATTTCCCATGATGTTGGGCATAAAAAAGGCTTATTGACGAGGGGGCTTCTCAGCGGCTGAGAGTAAAAATTCAAGATTCAGGTCACATTTTATGGTGTACAAATAGTATCTCTTTGCAGTGATTTCAACCTTTTGTATTAGTTTTGCTTACGTGAATTCGCTAATACACGGCGACAGTGGGTAGATTCAATAACAATATGGGAAGGGTTTCTTTATTGCCGTATGATGATAAGTGACATTGATAAATTTCATGAGCACTATTTGTGAAAGAGTGTGTATATACGCGTCCGAGTTCAGGCTGTTTGGTCGATGGTTGTATGCTCTCTCACTATCCGTTACTTAAATTCAGGCGGCACTGTGCGAGCTTGCCCGCTCATTTATACGCCTTTGTGGCCAACGCTACACCGACATGTTCGTGAAATATGATACAATCCAGCCCATATTTATTTCCCCTGGTGAGGGCCTTCGGTCAATGGCACAACTATATTTTTACTATTCTGCAATGAACGCAGGTAAGTCGACTGCATTGTTGCAATCTTCGTACAATTATCAGGAACGTGGGATGCGTGCCGTTGTATATACAGCGGAAATTGATGACCGTTTTGGTGCTGGAAAAGTAAGTTCACGTATAGGTCTGTCGTCACCTGCAAAATTGTTTAACCAAAATTCATCATTGTTCGAAGAGATTCGCGCCGAGAATGCGCAGCAAAGAATTCACTGTGTACTGGTCGATGAGTCTCAGTTTCTGACCCGACAACAGGTTTATGAATTATCTGAAGTTGTCGATCAACTGGATATTCCTGTTTTGTGTTACGGCTTACGCACTGATTTTCGTGGTGAGTTATTTGGTGGCAGCGAATACCTGCTTGCCTGGTCAGATAAACTGGTTGAATTAAAGACCATTTGTTTCTGTGGCCGTAAGGCCAGCATGGTATTACGCCTTGATCAGGCTGGAAGACCTTATAACGAGGGCGAGCAGGTGGTTATCGGCGGGAATGAACGCTATGTGTCGGTATGTCGTAAACACTACAAACAAGCGCAGTCTGAGGGCTCTCTGACGGCGATACAAGAACGACACAGCCACGATTAACCCTGTACGCTTCTGAGCGCTTATAAACACAGGGTAGGCCGGAACCTTCGTCAATGTTCTCTACCCTGTCAGACTCTTTTCTGACGGCTGGTCTCACATCTTCCTGAATACATCTCTTACACTGCCATTCTATTCACATGGTTAAATTGTGTATTCCCCGATTTTCATAACACAAGACGAAAAAAACGGCCCCAATTGGGACCGTTTATGATGAAGCTAAAACTTATCTGAGCAAATTAAGCGGATTTCTTCGCTTTCTTTTCTGCTTTCGGTGCAGCTACTGCTTCAGTCTTAGCGGCGGTCTGACCTTCGCTATACTCACGACCGTAGTAGGTATCCAGCAGGATCTGTTTCAGTTCAGAAATCAGCGGGTAACGTGGGTTAGCACCAGTACACTGGTCGTCAAACGCATCTTCAGACAGTTTGTCCACGTGTGCCAGGAAGTCAGCTTCCTGAACGCCAGCTTCACGGATAGACTTAGGAATACCCAGTTCAGCCTTGATTTCTTCCAGCCAGCCCAGCAGTTTCTGGATTTTCGCGGCAGTACGGTCACCCGGTGCGCTCAGACCCAGATGGTCTGCGATTTCAGCGTAGCGACGGCGTGCCTGCGGACGGTCGTACTGGCTGAATGCAGTCTGTTTAGTCGGGTTGTCGTTCGCGTTATAACGAATAACGTTGCTGATCAGCAGGGCGTTCGCCAGACCGTGAGGAATGTGGAACTGAGAACCCAGTTTGTGCGCCATTGAGTGACATACACCCAGGAAGGCGTTAGCAAACGCGATACCGGCGATAGTTGCTGCACTGTGTACACGCTCACGCGCTACCGGGTTCTTAGAACCTTCATGGTAAGACGCTGGCAGGTTTTCTTTCAGCAATTTCAACGCTTGCAGAGCCTGACCGTCAGAGAACTCAGAAGCCAGTACTGAAACGTAAGCTTCCAGAGCGTGGGTGACGGCATCCAGACCACCGAACGCACACAGTGACTTCGGCATATCCATAACCAGGTTGGCGTCAACAATCGCCATATCCGGAGTCAGCGCATAGTCTGCCAGCGGGTATTTCTGCCCAGTTGCATCGTCGGTAACGACCGCAAACGGAGTCACTTCAGAACCGGTACCGGAAGTGGTGGTAACTGCAACCATCTTCGCTTTTACGCCCATTTTCGGGAACTTGTAGATACGTTTACGGATGTCCATAAAGCGCAGTGCCAGTTCTTCGAAGTGAGTTTCCGGGTGCTCGTACATAACCCACATGATTTTCGCGGCGTCCATCGGGGAACCACCACCCAGTGCGATGATTACGTCTGGTTTGAAGGAGTTAGCCAGCTCAGCACCTTTGCGAACAACGGTCAGAGTCGGGTCAGCTTCAACTTCAAAGAACACTTCGGTTTCAACGCCAGCAGCTTTCAGAACGGAGGTGATCTGGTCTGCATAACCGTTGTTGAACAGGAAGCGGTCGGTCACGATCAGCGCACGTTTGTGACCATCGGTAATCACTTCATCCAGTGCGATTGGCAGAGAGCCACGACGGAAGTAGATAGATTTCGGAAGTTTGTGCCACAACATGTTTTCAGCTCGCTTAGCAACGGTTTTCTTGTTGATCAGGTGCTTAGGACCAACGTTTTCAGAGATGGAGTTACCACCCCAGGAACCACAACCCAGTGTCAGGGAAGGTGCGAGTTTGAAGTTGTACAGGTCACCGATACCACCCTGAGAAGCCGGGGTGTTGATCAGGATACGTGCGGTTTTCATCATCTGGCCGAAGTAAGCAACACGTTCTGGCTGGTTGTCCTGGTCAGTGTACAGGCAAGAGGTATGACCGATACCGCCCATCGCAACCAGTTTTTCAGCTTTAATGACTGCGTCTTCGAAGTCCTTCGCACGGTACATTGCCAGCGTCGGAGACAGTTTTTCGTGAGCAAACGGTTCGCTTTCGTCGACAACCTTCACTTCACCGATCAGAATCTTAGTTGTTTCTGGTACGGAGAAGCCTGCCAGTTCAGCAATCTTGTATGCCGGCTGACCAACGATAGCTGCGTTCAGCGCGCCATTTTTCAGGATAACGTCCTGAACAGCTTTCAACTCTTTACCCTGCAGCATGTAACCGCCGTGAGTTGCAAAACGCTCACGTACAGCATCATATACAGAGTCAACCACGACGACAGACTGCTCAGAAGCACAGATTACGCCGTTATCGAATGTTTTAGACATCAGAACAGATGCAACAGCACGTTTGATATCAGCGGTTTCGTCGATAACAACAGGGGTGTTACCTGCGCCTACGCCGATCGCCGGTTTACCGGAGCTGTATGCCGCTTTAACCATGCCTGGACCACCGGTCGCAAGGATCAGGTTGATGTCCGGGTGGTGCATCAGCGCGTTAGACAGTTCAACGGAAGGTTGATCGATCCAGCCGATCAGATCTTTCGGTGCGCCAGCAGCGATTGCTGCTTGCAGAACGATGTCAGCTGCTTTGTTAGTTGCATCTTTTGCGCGCGGATGCGGAGAGAAGATGATGGCGTTACGGGTCTTCAGGCTGATCAGTGATTTGAAGATTGCAGTCGAAGTCGGGTTAGTGGTTGGAACGATACCGCAGATGATACCAATCGGTTCAGCAATGGTAATGGTACCAAAAGTGTCGTCTTCAGACAGCACACCACAGGTTTTTTCATCTTTGTAAGCGTTGTAAATGTATTCAGAAGCGAAGTGGTTTTTAATCACTTTATCTTCGACAATACCCATGCCGGATTCGGCAACGGCCATTTTCGCGAGAGGAATTCGAGCGTCTGCGGCAGCCAGAGCGGCGGCACGGAAGATTTTGTCAACCTGTTCTTGAGTGAAACTGGCATATTCACGCTGGGCTTTTTTTACGCGCTCTACAAGTGCGTTAAGTTCAGCGACATTAGTAACAGCCATGATGCTCTCCTGATAATGTTAAACTTTTTTAGTAAATCATCTGCTCGATACGAGAGTATAGACAGACCGTCGAAAATTTGTGTAATGGTTTGAAAATCAAACGGTTAATTAACGTCCACTTTACTTTGATTTACTAAAAGAGCTTATACGCTAGCGCCTGTTAACTCTAACGCGTTACCTCCAGGTGGCGTAAGCAAGATTACTCACTTCTGAGTAGTAATTGCGTGATCTGGATCAAAAATTCGCAAAGCTGACACCTTTCAGCAGGCCCTTTTAGCGTTTCTCGTTAAGTGTTAATAAATTGGCGTAATGAATGCTAATAACATTAGCATATTTAATACATATTAATAACACTGAGTATTGGTAGCGTATTTACATTGATATACGCAGATAGAAGGTGAAGTATGCTGACAAAAGGCGTATCTTCAGCGCGGATTTTATCAATTTTTATGACTCATTTTATCCGGCTAACGCTTCGGAGCTAACCGTGATCCAAACGCTATTTGATTTTCCTGTCTATTTTAAATTTTTCATTGGGTTATTTGCGTTGGTCAACCCGGTAGGGATCATCCCCGTCTTTATCAGTATGACCAGCTATCAAACTGCCGCAGCACGAAACAAAACCAACCTCACGGCAAACCTATCGGTCGCAATCATCCTGTGGACTTCGCTGTTTCTTGGTGATGGTATTCTGCAACTCTTCGGCATCTCAATTGACTCGTTCAGGATCGCTGGCGGCATTCTGGTTGTGACTATCGCGATGTCAATGATTAGTGGAAAACTAGGGGAAGATAAACAAAACAAACAGGAAAAATCAGAAACCGCAATCCGTGAAAGTATCGGCGTTGTGCCGTTGGCATTGCCGTTGATGGCGGGGCCGGGGGCGATAAGCTCAACTATTGTTTGGGGTACGCGATATCATAGCGCGATTAACCTGTTTGGCTTTTTTGTAGCGATTGCGTTGTTTGCCCTGTGCTGCTGGGGGCTGTTCCGCATGGCACCATGGTTAGTGCGCCTGTTGGGCCAAACCGGTATCAACGTCATTACGCGTATTATGGGGCTGCTGTTAATGGCTTTGGGTATCGAATTTATCGTTACAGGCATCAAATCCATTTTCCCTGGTTTGCTGGCCTGAAACCTCTCTTCTGTGCAAACGGAGTCGTGTCCGGCTCCGTTTCCTTTCATTATCAGTAAAATTTCTCACTAAAGTTGAAAATCAGCAGAGCAATAATAAAAAATGCTGATGATTAACTCTCCTGTTAGCCATTGATTCAAAAGATATAACACGTCCCAGTAGGCCCGGCGAAGACCAATACTGCTGTTATTTTATTAACATCATACTCTGGGGCTTGCTGAAGGATTATCGAAATGATATTAGTTATTTCAGCCTTTATTTCAGATGAATGTGCTAATTAATAACCAATTGTTAAATTTATGTGCATTTTGACATGGCGTTGACTTCGGACAGGATGGATAACACCATGGTCGACATAATGTATTGATTTTTTTGAATTTCCCATAATGAATCTTCATTCGTAAGACTTTTTAAGTGAGATTTATTTCCAATAAAAGAGAATTGGTTAACAAATTTGTAAAATGTATTGGCGGTTAAGAAACGCATTTGATACTTTCCGGCCTGGTATTATGCAGAAGAATTCACGTTGATGAGAATCATTTGCAGTTAGTTTCTCTCAACAGGGTAATAGCGTGTTTCCGGCAGGGGAGGCACGTAGAGAATCGACGCAAGGCGGTCATACGAATCGCCAGAATAAATAAAGTCGGTGATAGCAAGCAGTAAAACAATAAACCACCTGACGGCAGAAAATCTCCGGTGCCGTACAGGGATCCTGACAGGATTAACAGTCTGGTTAAAAAACCAGCCATAATAATGAGGGAGTACAACACAATGACTAACATCACTAAAAAAAGTTTAGTAGCTGCGGGGATCTTAACTGCGCTAGTCGCTGGAAATGTTGCCACGGCGGCAGTAGTGCCAGCGGGTGTGCAGCTTGCTGAAAAGCAGACTCTGGTGCGTAATAACGGTTCGGAAGTGCAATCACTCGATCCCCACAAAATCGAAGGTGTACCTGAATCCAACATTAACCGTGACCTGTTTGAAGGTTTATTAATCAGTGATGTCGATGGCAAACCATCGCCTGGCGTGGCTGAAAAATGGGAAAATAAAGATTTTAAAGTCTGGACATTCCATCTGCGTAAAGATGCTAAGTGGTCTGACGGCACGCCTGTTACCGCGCAAGATTTCGTGTATAGCTGGCAACGTTTGGCTAATCCAAATACTGCTTCACCGTATGCCAGTTATTTGCAGTACGGTCATATTGTCAACATTGATGATATTATCGCCGGTAAAAAACCGGTCACCGATCTGGGCGTAAAAGCTCTCGACGATCATACTTTTGAAGTTACCCTCAGCGAACCAGTTCCTTATTTCTACAAACTGCTTGTGCACTCTTCCGTTTCACCGGTTCCCAGAGCGGCTGTTGAAAAATTCGGCGAGAAGTGGACCCAGCCCGCTAACATCGTTACTAACGGTGCGTATAAACTGAAAGACTGGGTTGTGAACGAGCGCATTGTGCTTGAGCGTAATACCAACTATTGGGACAACGCCAAAACGGTTATTAACCAGGTAACCTACCTGCCTATTTCTTCTGAAGTGACTGACGTTAACCGCTATCGCAGCGGTGAAATCGACATGACCTATAACAACATGCCGATTGAGTTATTCCAGAAACTGAAAAAAGAGATCCCGAACGAAGTCCACGTTGACCCGTATCTGTGCACCTATTATTACGAAATCAACAACCAGAAAGCACCGTTCAACGATGTTCGTGTTCGTACCGCCCTGAAGCTGGCGTTGGATCGTGACATTATCGTCAATAAAGTGAAAAACCAGGGTGACCTGCCAGCATATAGCTTTACTCCTCCATACACCGATGGTGCGAAACTGGTTGAGCCAGAGTGGTTCAAGTGGTCTCAGGAAAAACGTAATGAAGAAGCGAAGAAACTGCTGGCTGAGGCCGGATATACCGCTGAGAAACCGCTGACCTTTGATCTGCTGTATAACACCTCAGACCTGCATAAGAAGCTGGCTATTGCCGCGGCATCTATCTGGAAGAAAAATCTGGGTGCTAATGTGAAGCTGGAAAACCAGGAATGGAAAACGTTCCTCGATACGCGCCATCAGGGCAACTATGATGTTTCACGTGCGGGCTGGTGTGCGGACTATAACGAACCTACCTCCTTCCTGAATATGGTGCTGTCCGACAGCTCCAATAATACCGTCCACTATAAGAGCCCGGCATTTGATAAGCTGATTGCGGATACGCTGAAAGTGACGGATGAAGCGCAGCGCAGCGAACTGTATTCGAAAGCGGAACAGCAGCTGGATAAAGATTCTGCGATTGTACCGGTTTATTACTACGTTAACGCCCGCCTGGTGAAACCATGGGTTGGCGGATACTCCGGTAAAGACCCGATGGATAATATCCACGTTAAAGACTTGTATATTATCAAGCATTAATGGCAAGACGTGGGGCAATCATGTTGCCCCACAGTGTCTTTTTCTTCGAACTATAAATACCTCTTTAGACAAAGAGAGGTATACCCTAAATAATTCACGTTGCAGGAAGGCGGCAACGCAGCGAATCGCCAGGAGCTTACTTAAGTAAGTGACTGGCGTGAGCGAGCAAAGCCAACGCACTTGCAGCTTGAAGTATGACGGGTATAAAGGCACACGCCAGAAGGTACGGGCAATGTTAAAATTTATATTACGTCGCTGTCTGGAAGCGATTCCGACGCTGTTTATTCTTATTACGATTTCATTCTTTATGATGCGCCTTGCGCCCGGAAGCCCATTCACCGGGGAACGCGCATTGCCGCCAGAAGTGCTGGCTAATATTGAAGCGAAATATCATCTCAACGATCCCATCTCCACACAGTATTTCAGCTATCTGAAACAGCTGGCGCACGGCGATTTTGGACCATCCTTTAAATATAAAGACTACACGGTTAACGACCTCGTTGCCTCGAGCTTCCCGGTTTCTGCGAAGCTGGGTGCGGCAGCCTTTATTCTGGCGGTGCTCGTCGGTGTTAGCGCCGGAGTGATAGCCGCGCTGAAGCAAAATACACGTTGGGACTATACGGTGATGGGGGTGGCAATGACCGGGGTGGTTATCCCCAGTTTCGTGGTCGCTCCCTTATTGGTCATGATATTTGCCATCACCTTGAAATGGCTACCCGGCGGGGGCTGGAACGGCGGGGCGCTGAAATTTATGATCCTGCCGATGGTGGCCTTGTCACTGGCCTACATCGCCAGTATCGCCCGTATTACTCGTGGTTCGATGATTGAAGTACTGCACTCTAACTTTATTCGTACCGCACGCGCTAAAGGGCTGCCGATGCGGCGGATTATTTTCCGCCATGCGTTGAAACCTGCGCTGTTGCCAGTGTTGTCCTATATGGGACCGGCATTTGTCGGCATTATCACCGGTTCGATGGTTATTGAAACCATTTATGGCTTGCCGGGTATTGGCCAGTTGTTCGTCAATGGGGCGTTAAACCGCGACTATTCGCTGGTTCTTAGCCTGACCATACTGGTGGGTACGCTGACCATCGTGTTTAACGCGATTGTCGATGTGCTGTATGCCGTTATCGACCCGAAAATTCGTTACTGATACTGGAGCTCGCTATGATGTTAAGTAAGAAAAACAGCGAGGCGCTGGAGAATTTCAGTGAAAAGCTGGAGGTCGAAGGCCGCAGCCTGTGGCAGGACGCGCGTCGACGCTTTATGCATAACCGCGCGGCGGTAGCAAGCCTGGTGGTGCTGGTAATTATTGCGCTGTTCGTGACGCTGGCACCGATGTTGTCGCAGTTTACCTACTTCGATACTGACTGGGGCATGATGTCCAGCGCGCCGGATACGGAATCAGGCCACTATTTCGGTACTGACTCGTCGGGACGCGACCTGTTGGTGCGCGTGGCAATTGGCGGGCGCATTTCGCTGATGGTCGGTATTGCGGCGGCGCTGGTCGCGGTAGTTGTTGGTACGTTGTACGGTTCTCTGTCGGGCTACCTTGGCGGAAAAATTGACTCGGTAATGATGCGTCTGCTGGAAATCCTCAACTCCTTCCCGTTCATGTTCTTCGTGATCCTGCTGGTCACCTTCTTTGGGCAAAATATCCTGCTGATTTTTGTCGCTATCGGAATGGTCTCCTGGCTCGATATGGCGCGTATCGTGCGTGGACAAACGCTGAGTCTCAAGCGCAAAGAGTTCATTGAAGCAGCACAAGTGGGTGGGGTATCTACCGTACGTATCGTTATCCGTCATATCGTGCCGAACGTGCTGGGCGTAGTGGTGGTATACGCTTCATTGCTGGTGCCGAGCATGATTCTGTTTGAATCCTTCCTGAGCTTTTTGGGATTAGGTACGCAGGAACCGTTAAGTAGCTGGGGCGCGCTGCTCAGTGATGGTGCCAACTCGATGGAAGTCTCACCATGGCTGCTGCTGTTCCCGGCAGGTTTCCTGGTGGTCACTTTGTTCTGTTTTAACTTTATTGGCGATGGCCTGCGTGATGCCCTCGACCCGAAAGACCGTTAAGGAGTGCAGCCATGAGCGTAATTGAAACCTCAACCGCGCCGCTCGCGCAACAACAGGCTAACGCACTGCTAAACGTAAAAGATTTGCGTGTGACGTTTGCGACCCCCGACGGCGATGTAACTGCGGTCAACGATTTAAACTTTTCTCTGCGAGCCGGAGAAACGTTGGGTATTGTCGGTGAATCCGGTTCGGGTAAATCGCAAACGGCCTTTGCCCTGATGGGGCTGCTGGCGGCGAATGGTCGTATCGGGGGCTCCGCAACGTTCAACGGGCGTGAAATTCTGAATTTACCGGAACGTGAACTGAACAAACTGCGCGCCGAGCAAATCTCGATGATTTTCCAGGACCCGATGACGTCCCTCAATCCATACATGCGGGTCGGGGAGCAGTTGATGGAAGTTCTGATGCTGCATAAAGGCATGAGCAAAGCGGAAGCTTTTGAAGAGTCGGTCAGAATGCTGGATGCGGTGAAGATGCCGGAAGCGCGTAAGCGTATGAAAATGTATCCGCATGAATTCTCCGGTGGTATGCGTCAGCGCGTAATGATCGCCATGGCGCTGCTGTGCAGGCCCAAATTACTGATTGCCGATGAACCAACCACTGCGCTCGATGTGACGGTACAGGCGCAAATTATGACGCTGCTGAATGAACTGAAAAGTGAATTCAACACCGCGATTATCATGATCACCCACGATCTGGGGGTTGTTGCCGGTATTTGCGATAAAGTCCTGGTGATGTACGCCGGACGTACTATGGAATACGGCAGTGCGCGGGATGTTTTTTATAAACCCGTTCATCCGTATTCGATTGGTTTGCTAAATGCCGTACCTCGTCTGGATGCCGAAGGGGAAGAGATGCTCACTATCCCTGGCAACCCACCGAACTTACTGCGTCTACCAAAAGGTTGTCCATTCCAGCCGCGTTGCCCGCATGCGATGGAAATCTGTAGCAGTGCTCCGCCACTGGAGGAATTTAGCCCAGGCCGTCTGCGTGCCTGCTTTAAGCCGGTGGAGGAACTGGTATGAATACGGTGACCGAACAACGTAAAGTGCTCCTTGAGATTGCCGACCTTAAAGTCCATTTCGATATTAAAGATGGCAAACAGTGGTTCTGGCAACCGTCTAAAACCCTGAAGGCGGTTGATGGCGTAACCCTGCGACTGTATGAGGGCGAAACCCTGGGCGTGGTCGGTGAATCAGGCTGCGGGAAATCGACCTTTGCCCGTGCGATTATCGGCCTGGTGAAGGCCACCGATGGAAAGGTTGCCTGGCTGGGTAAAGATTTACTGGGCATGAAACCCGATGAGTGGCGGGAAGTGCGCAGCGATATCCAGATGATTTTCCAGGATCCGCTGGCATCGTTAAACCCGCGCATGACCATTGGTGAAATCATTGCCGAACCGCTGCGAACTTATCATCCGAATCTTCCTGGTCAGGAGGTCCCCGACCGTGTGAAGGCGATGATGATGAAGGTAGGATTACTGCCCAACCTGATTAACCGCTACCCACATGAGTTTTCCGGTGGCCAGTGTCAGCGTATCGGTATTGCCCGCGCGCTGATCCTCGAACCGAAGTTAATTATCTGTGATGAACCAGTTTCGGCGCTGGACGTGTCAATCCAGGCCCAGGTGGTTAACCTGCTGCAACAGCTTCAGCGCGAAATGGGATTATCGTTAATCTTCATTGCTCACGACCTCGCGGTGGTTAAACACATCTCCGACCGTGTGCTGGTTATGTATCTCGGACATGCGGTGGAATTAGGGACTTATGACGAGGTGTACCATAACCCGCTGCATCCTTATACCAAAGCGCTGATGTCTGCGGTGCCGATCCCCGATCCGGATCAGGAAAGGAACAAGGTTATCCAGTTGCTGGAAGGCGAGTTACCGTCCCCGATTAATCCTCCTTCCGGTTGCGTGTTCCGTACGCGCTGTCCGATTGCTGGACCGGAATGCGCAAAAACGCGCCCGGTTCTGGAAGGAAGTTTCCGACATGCAGTTTCCTGCCTGAAAGTAGACCCGCTATAATCCTGAGGGCTGACAAAGGTCAGCCCTTTTTTTGGTGAGGTATCTGTGCCTGGTTTAGTCTCTTCTGTCCGCCGTGCGCTCTATCGCAAATTATTTGATTTAAATACCCGTTCAGGGCGTCGCTTTGAAGGTATGTGTGCGCTATTTGCCTTGCTCAGCGTTATCGTTATCTTCATTGAGTCCGGAGTAGGGACGCAATACCATTTAACCTTTGAGGAATGGCGCGTTTTTGTCTGGCTGGAGATCTTTATTACTCTGGTCTTCACCCTCGAATATCTTCTGCGCTTATGTTGCTGGGCCAACCCCGCTAAATATGTGTTCAGCTTCTGGGGGATAATTGACCTTGCCACCATTCTGCCGCTGTATGTGATGTGGCTATGGCCGGAAATCAGTCTGAGCTATGTTTTCGCCTGGCGAGCGATGCGTGTCCTGCGCGTCCTGCGTATTCTCAAGCTGCTGCGCTTTATGCCTTCTCTGCGGGTGTTCTGGAATGCGTTAAAAAGCGCCCGACATCAGCTGATGCTGTTCTATTCCTTTATTGCCATTCTGATGGTGGTTTTTGGCGCGATGATGTATCTGATTGAAGGGCCAAAATATGGGTTTACTACGCTGAATGCGTCGGTGTATTGGGCGATTGTTACTGTAACCACCGTCGGCTATGGCGATATCACGCCACACACACCATTGGGGCGCATGGTGGCGTCCGTGCTTATCCTGATTGGTTACTCGGTGATTGCGATACCGACGGGATTGATTACCACGCACATGAGCAGTGCGTTCCAGCAGCGCGGGCACCAACGAAAATGTCCCCAGTGCCAGCAGGCGCAGCACGAAAATAGTGCGCAATTTTGTAACCGCTGTGGAAGTAAACTGCCGGGTTAAAAATGAAAAAAGCTGCGAGAGCAGCTTTTTTGTTTGATTATTCGCGCCAGAGAATATGGCAGAGCTTATGATCTTTTTCGCGACATAATAAAACGCGCGCGAAAATATCGTTAATCTCGCCGTCTTCTGTATCTGCCAGACCAATCACCACCTCGGCAAAGAAGTCAGGGTTCAGGTCAAAATCAACATGCTCCTGCCAGTCTTCTGCCGGATCGAACAACTCGGCACCGCCACGCTCTTCAAACTGCAAATTGAACAGAATGATGTCGGCTGGATCCAGATTGTCCGCAGCCAGTTCGAGAAAAATGTCATAAGCCTGCTCAAGCGTTTCGTCTTCGGTCAGGCGATTGTTCAAATCCATATCCATAATGACTACCTGTTTACTGTCTAATGGGCACGTTTTACAGCAACGGACTAAAGAAGTAAAACAGTCGCTCTGCTATCCGCTGCCAGAGTGGTCGTTTTACCCACAAACGGGCATCAAGCAGGCGGGAACGCGAAATATAATCATCCTGTACTGCCGCGAGATCGCCACCGAATCCGGCATCATCAATGACCAGCGTGATTTCAAAATTGAGCCACAGACTGCGCATATCCAGGTTAACCGTACCGACCAGGCTCAGCTCGCCATCGACCAGTACGCTCTTGGTGTGCAGCAAGCCACCTTCGAACTGATAAATTTTAACGCCAGCCGCCAGCAGCTCGGTGAAAAAGGCCCGGCTTGCCCAGCCAACCAGCAGGGAGTCATTTTTACGTGGAAGAATGATACTGACGTCAACCCCACGCTGCGCTGCTGTGCAGATCGCGTGCAACAGATCGTCGCTGGGGACGAAGTAGGGTGTGGTCATTATTAAATATTCACGTGCTGAATAAGCAGCGGTTAGTAGCGCCTGATGAATCAAATCTTCAGGGAAACCAGGACCCGAGGCGATAGTGTGAATGGTGTGGCCGCTGGCTTGCTCAAACGGCATGATATTGACGTCTGGTGGCGGGGGCAAAATGCGCTTCCCGGTCTCAATTTCCCAGTCGCAGGAATAGACAATGCCCATAGCAGTGGCGACAGGACCTTCCATTCTGGCCATTAAATCAACCCATTGCCCGACACCCGCATCTTGTTTGAAGAAACGCGGGTCGACCATGTTCATGCTGCCGGTATAAGCAATGTAGTTATCGATCATGATCATTTTGCGGTGCTGACGCAGGTCCATACGGCGTAAAAATACACGCATCAGGTTCACCTTCAGCGCTTCTACAACCTCGATACCTGCGTTACGCATCATCGCCGCCCAAGGACTGCGGAAGAACGCTACGCTGCCGGCGGAGTCCAGCATCAGGCGACAGTGAATGCCACGTCTCGCAGCAGCCATTAACGACTCGGCTACCTGATCGGCCATACCGCCTGGCTGCCATATGTAGAACACCATTTCGATGTTGTGGCGCGCCA
Source organism: Citrobacter sp. Cpo069 (assembly GCF_030332785.1). Taxonomy (NCBI): domain Bacteria; kingdom Pseudomonadati; phylum Pseudomonadota; class Gammaproteobacteria; order Enterobacterales; family Enterobacteriaceae; genus Citrobacter; species Citrobacter sp. Cpo069. Next base: position 9,449 of record NZ_JAOWHD010000060.1, on the reverse strand, counting down.
GCTGAATATCACGGATCAGCGCCTGCATCACGTCATCTGAACTGGTGAGCAACTGCAGCTGGTTTCCCTTTACGCCGGCTATTCCCTGACGACGCTCGCACAGTTTAAATAACGAAGAGGCGACGCTGCTATTTTCCTGGGCAAAAATATGCTTGCAGGCCTTGAGGTCGTTCAGCCATTTGGCGGTTGAAGGCCACATCGCCCGGGCGCGTTCGGCACGTCGCTTGCCCAGGTGAAGTTCACCAAAAGACAGATAAGCAATGATTCCTACCAATGGCAGAATGTAGATGATCAACAGCCAGGCCATTGCGGAGGGCACTGCGCGTCGCTTCATCAGAATGCGTAACGTTACGCCAGCAATGAGTACCCAGTAACCCAGAATGACCAGCCAACTCACCACGGTGTAGAAGGTTGTCATAAATTTAAAAATCCTTTTGAAAGCGTATTGTTAAGAGTTTACGCATAAGGATTAATCTGGCAAATAAAAACACGGGAAAACCACTGGCCTGCATTCGGTCTGGCGTTATAATGGCCGCTCAGTGACTGGAAGAGTAGTTAACATGAAGCGTAGTAGAACGGAAGTGGGACGCTGGCGGATGCTGCGTCAGGCTAGCCGCCGTAAAGCACGTTGGCTTGAAGGACAATCGCGTCGTAATATGCGTATCCACACTATCAGAAAGTGCATTCTCAACCATCAACGCAACTCGTTGCTGTTTGCAATCCACAGTATCTGATCTAAAAGGGCACCGCTGGCGGTGCCCAATGTCTGCGTTTGTTCTGTTTTTTAAAATACTTTCTTGTAAGGTTTTACTGAAACCTGCGCATAAACGCCCGCCGCAACATACGGATCGGCATCTGCCCACGCCTGTGCCGCCTCCAAAGATTCAAATTCGGCAATCACCGTCGAGCCGGTAAAACCCGCCGCACCGGGATCGTTACTGTCGACCGCTGGCATGGGGCCCGCCGTGAGCAAACGACCTTCGTCATGAAGGAGTTGCAGGCGAGCCAGATGAGCAGGGCGCACGGAAAGACGTTTTTCGAGAGAGTCTGCGATATCTTGAGCGTAAATAACATACAGCACGGGTAGAGCTCCTTGAACGGTAAAAGTCGTTAATAACGTTATTGGAAAGGCCTAACAACTGCAACGGAAAGATAACTGATATGTTAAGGCCATACTCTGAAAGTGGTTTTTTATCATAAAATCGCGTTTTAAATGTCAGTTAGCACCACGGGCTTATTGAATATGATTGCTATTTGCATTTAAAATCAGGGCCTGGTTTTTTTACTGAAACGATTATGACTTCAATGACCCTTGATTTACCTCGTCGCTTTCCCTGGCCAACGTTACTGTCTGTCGGCATTCATGGTGCCGTAGTGGCTGGTTTGCTGTATACCTCGGTACATCAGGTTATTGAACTACCTGCGCCAGCGCAGCCGATCTCTGTCACGATGGTCGCGCCTGCCGATCTCGAACCGCCTCAGGCCGTTCAGCCGCCGCCGGAACCCGTTGTCGAGCCTGAACCGGAACCTGAACCGATTCCAGAGCCACCAAAAGAGGCGCCGGTGGTGATTGAAAAACCGAAGCCCAAGCCTAAACCGAAGCCAAAACCGGTGAAAAAGGTGGAAGAGCAACCGAAACGCGATGTTAAACCAGCAGAACCGCGCCCGGCCTCCCCACTGGAAAATACGGCACCTACTCGCACAATGACCAATACCGCGCCGGCAACTACCAGCAAACCGGTGGTCAGTGCGCCATCGGGTCCACGCGCTTTAAGCCGTAATCAGCCTCAGTATCCGGCTCGAGCTCAGGCGCTGCGCATTGAAGGCCGGGTAAAGGTCAAATTTAACGTAACGCCGGATGGCCGGGTTGAAAATGTGGAGATCCTGTCGGCACAGCCTGCCAATATGTTTGAACGTGAAGTGAAAAACGCGATGCGTAGATGGCGTTATGAAGCAGGTAAACCCGGTTCCGGACTTGTGGTGAATATTGTTTTCAAATTAAACGGCACAACGCAGATCGAGTAAGCATCAGGCCGTCCGGCAATGATCAAGAGTGATGATTGCCGGATAGCAGTACTGACGTGTGCTATCAGACCAACGTGGGAATTGGACGTGGTTTCCCGTCTTTATCAACAGCAACGTAGATAAACAGAGCTTCGGTAGCCTTATAGCGCTGTCCAATTGGTTCAGAAGCAACTTTCTTCACCCAAACTTCAATATTGATGCTGATCGAGGTTGTCCCGCGTTTCACACAGCGTGCATAGCAACACACCACATCACCTACGGCGACCGGGCGCAAAAAGCTCATCCCTTCCACTCGCACCGTTACCACACGACCATGTGCGATCTCTTTGGCCTGAATCGCGCCACCTATATCCATTTGTGACATCAGCCAGCCGCCAAAAATATCACCGTTCGCGTTGGTATCGGCAGGCATGGCCAGAGTACGTAAAACCAGTTCACCCTGGGGAGTGTTATTCGTTGTTGTCATTGTAGAACCGACTATAGAGAAAGATTACAGGCGCGATGCTACTAGAATTTATGCGTTGAGAACAGAGGGGATGCGGCGTGCGGAGCAGATGTAAGTCAGGTTGTCAGCTCTATGGAACGCGAAGGGATAAAAATTCGCCAGATCCGCAGATCTGGCGAGCATGTATTACGATTTATCTTCTTGCGGCAGATGACGGTAAATATAGACCCCACTCAGCAGCGTAAAGAATAAAGTCAGGGCGGTCAGGCCGAACACTTTGAAGTTGACCCAAATGTTCTGCGGTAGCCAAAATGCAATATAGATATTCGCCAGGCCACACAGGATGAAAAATACGGCCCAGGCTAGATTAAGTTTCGACCACACCGGCTGCGGCAGGGTCAGCTCTTTACCTAACATGCGTTGAATCAGCGGCTTTTTCATCACCCACTGGCTAACCAGCAGAGCACCAGCAAACAGCCCGTAAATCACCGTTACTTTCCACTTAATGAATTCATCGTTGTGGAAAAAAATAGTCAAACCACCAAATACGGCCACCAGGACAAAGGTGATTAACGCCATCTTCTCGACCTTGCGATAGCGAACCCAGCTGTAAATCAACACCACAGCCGTCGCGACAATCAGCGCCGAGGTCGCCGCATAGATGTCGTAAAGCTTATAAAAAGCAAAAAAGACAACCAGCGGTAAAAAATCAAGAAACTGCTTCATTCTTCGATTCCGTAATCAAAAGCACCGGGTACAAGCCCGGAATGCGTTCAGGGTTTATTGGCGAATCAGCATGTACAGGCGGAACAAATAGATCAGCAACACGGCGGAGATCATATTGCTCAGCGTATTCGCCAATACCGCGCCTACATTCGGCGTAAGTACTGCAAAACTTGGCGCAAAAAGCAACAGCAGCGTTTTTGCCAGCAACCAACCGATCACTGCCGGCGCAACTAGTCGCATATTCGACCACGCCAGACGCATACTGTTGCGCATCGCGGCAAAGACACCCATTTTGTCCTGTACCAACATCACCGGTGCGAGTGCCAGCAGGATCGCCAGCAGAATACCGGGAACAACAACCAGCATAATACCGATTTGCACTAGCAGAGTAGTCAAAAAAATCAGAATAAACAGCTTCGGTAACACTGGCGCACTGGCGCCGATAGCACGTAACGCACTGACCCGATGACCTGCTGAAATCAGCTGAATCATCAGGATGACCCCCCCGGCGAGGATGGCATTACCAATCAGACCGGAAAACGTCGACGCCGCGGAAGCGCGTAGCAAAATTTGCTGTTGCTCCGGGGTCATGTTTTGCACCAGATCGAACAGCCCCACGCTGCTGGTTAACTGATCGCCTTCACTGAGTTGCGCAATTTGTGCGTCAGTGGGGGAAAAGGCATGCCCTAACACCACTGTGATAAACGCGCACAACAACGATACCAGCAAGATGGTAATGAATTGATTACGGAAAAAGTTTCCCGTGTCACGGTAAACGGATTTCGCCGTGATAGACATGCACTCTCCTTGAGTTTTGCAGGTGTTCATTTGCGGGCAATTGTACCCTGGATAACTCTACAGTGGCAGCATCGCGCGATGTATGGAAAAGCATATCTTTGTAAAGCTGCAGTAATTTTTGGCTATGACTTCAGCGTCGTGCATAAACGCTGTTTGTTATCTGCGCATCACGCGCAGATATCCATCACCCATCAGCAATGAGCTGGGGGTACTTGCACATTGAAAATATATCAAAATTGATCTGAATTAATTTAACCAGGATTTTGAATGCAAGTTCTAACTTAATCTGGATCAATAAATGTTAAATTATCAAAGTCAATGTGATCCATGTTAGATCACTTATTACTCCAATGTGGGTATATTCGTTCCGCTTTTATAACCATAACGATGGAGCGGACATGAAAAAATTAACAGTTGCAGCATTGGCTTTAACAACTCTTCTCTCTGGTAACGCATTTGCGCATGAAGCTGGAGAGTTCTTTATTCGTGCAGGTTCAGCCACCGTCAGGCCGACGGAAGGTGCAGGTGGTACGCTGGGCAGCTTAGGTGGCTTTGATGTCAGCAATAACACGCAGCTGGGTCTGACATTTACCTACATGGCAACCGACAATATCGGTGTTGAATTACTGGCAGCTACGCCGTTCCGCCATAAAATCGGCACTGCTGCAACGGGGGATATTGCCACCGTACATCATTTACCGCCGACGTTAATGGCGCAGTGGTACTTCGGTGACTCCAGCAGTAAACTGCGTCCGTACGTAGGTGTTGGGGTGAACTACACGACCTTCTTCGATGAAGGCTTTAACGATAACGGTAAAGAAACAGGGTTATCGGACCTGAGTCTGAAAGATTCCTGGGGGGCAGCAGGGCAAGTCGGTATGGACTATCTGATTAACCGCGACTGGTTGATTAACATGTCGGTCTGGTACATGGATATCGATACCACCGCAAGCTATAAAATGGGTGGCGTCCAGCAGCGAGACAGTGTACGCCTCGATCCGTGGGTGTTTATGTTCTCTGCGGGTTATCGTTTTTAAGTTCTTCTGCAAAACCCCTGCAAAACTGGTCATCAAGTGACCAGTTTTTTTTCATTCTTTTCCACGCGTGTCGTTGTCTTGAACGGCCATTATTTTGCTCCTCTGGCCTGACAAAATTTGTGTGTCGAAACCTCGCTATAAGCAGTGCAGCAGCAACTTTAATAGTAGAAGTGTTTGTCTGGAATATCACTTTTGTTTCTCTTCACTTATGCATTATTGCTGCGGACCATTTATTAAGAACAAAAAAGAACCAGAGGATAATTTATCAATAATGTTAACTATTGATAAAATTAAAGTAACATATCGTAAAATTCTAATATTTTTATTTTTAATAGACGAGGATTTATACGTCATGATATAATGTAATGCTAGGTTATTTACCTGTCGGCTATGTAAATGAATTTTTGAGGAGATCATTCCAGTGGGACGTAAGTGGGCAAATATTGTTGCTAAAAAAACAGCTAAAGACGGTGCAACGTCTAATGTATATGCAAAATTTGGTGTCGAAATTTATGCTGCTGCTAAACAAGGCGAACCAGACCCAGAATTAAATACAACTTTAAAATTCGTTATTGAACGTGCTAAACAAGCGCAGGTTCCAAAACACGTTATTGATAAAGCTATTGATAAAGCCAAAGGCGGCAGCGATGAAACGTTCGTGCAAGGGCGTTATGAAGGCTTTGGTCCCAGTGGTTCACTGATTATCGCTGAAACATTGACTTCAAATGTTAACCGTACGATTGCTAATGTCCGCTCAATTTTTAATAAAAAAGGCGGGAATATCGGAGCGGCTGGTTCTGTCAGCTATATGTTTGACAATACCGGAGTGATTGTATTTGAAGGGACAGATCCTGACCACATTTTTGAAATTTTGCTTAATGCTGAAGTAGATGTTCGTGATGTAACCGAAGAAGAAGGAAACATCGTTATTTATACAGAATCTACAGATCTTCACAAAGGCATTGCAGCTTTAAAAGCCGCAGGGATTACTGAATTCTCTACCACAGAATTAGAGATGATTGCTCAATCAGAAATTGAACTTTCACCAGAAGATTTAGAAGTCTTTGCAGGGCTTGTTGATGCCCTTGAAGATGACGATGATGTTCAAAAAGTATATCATAACGTTGCTAATCTCTAATGATAGATTAAAAGAATCTGTCATTATGGCAGATTTTTTTAACTCATAAAATTGTTATGAAGAAGAATGTCTGGCCAGATATATCTATTCTAAAAAACTGATAAAAACCACTATCTTAAAAAAGAAAATGTAATAATTAAAATCTCTGGCCATAACTTCTTAGGTACGCGATAAACGTTATACGTCCAATATGCCCCGCGATATCCTGCATCCACTCAGCACCGCTATGAACAATTGAGATGTTAACTCCATCATTCCAGATAATCTGGTGTAAGCACAACGTGAGTTTCTCACTCATCACTGTCCCGACATTATCAGTGAAGCTTTACATCAGATTATGTGGTCCGCTTCTTGCTCAGAATAGTCCAATGATTGACAGTCTCAGACAGTATGGAAAAAATGAGTGCACCATTATTACAAACTCGGATATTTTCCATCGTCATCAACTAAATTTTCTGATCTTCGCCAGAGATTCGCACGGAGCTGTCTGTTACCGTTTTCAGACAATATCCTTACCTCGACCCATCGTTTAAACAATCCCATCCTACCTTTCTCCCTTTGATGTAGTGCTACTCTTTAAGCAAAACAACTTTGAGGGTATTGCTGATGATGTTGACCCGCCATCTGCTACAGCAAAAAATCACACTTCTGGAACCGTTCTCCGAAGAACAAACGGCAGCGTTTGCCGTGAGTGCTGCACGTGAGTTATTGCTTTGCATGGATAAAATAGAGGCGCTGGAGAAACTTATTGCGACTCCGGTTACACTACCTTATTGCAGCGCCAGTCCGGTTTGTGAGATTGAGGCGGGCTATGCCGCAGGCGTAAACGACTGCCGCGAGGCCATTCGACGGGCAGGGTATCCTATTGAAGGTGATGATTAGTTTGCGCTTATGTTAACAAATATGTGCTTTTGTTGTATAAAACTGTAACCTAAGCGCGCGACTGCGGGCTGCATCAACTTACCTGCTTCGGGGTGGCGAACATTCTCTATCAACGTACAACGCTGTTATGCAACAACATAAACGGGTAACCGATTTGGCAATACTGTTAACTATCAGGGTGGACTCGTGAAGATTGTGCAGGATAAGCTCAGAAACAGGCAGGCACTGCTGGTATCAGGGCTCATTACGTTGGTATTTACGTCGTTGTTTCTGTTTATTATTTATGAACAGCGAATGGCCGCTGCCAGCGAAGGTGTCAACCGCCTGCAAGCGCGCATGATGGACATTTTTAACGATAATGAGCTGATCGCTGATGCGATTGGTGAGCGCTATCACCACATCAAAAATGGCGAGCAATGTGGCGATATGTCTCGATTTGTTCCTCGGAATGATCAGGAATGGGGAATTAACGCCGACCCAAAGCGGCTGCATTCGGCGACCGGGACAATGGTTGCCCAGCAAACCAGCCACAATGCGCTGTGTATGTATACAGCGGCTGAATTTATTCGTGGTATGGTCAATGAGCTAAACCCGGGCAGTTTTGATGCACATCGTTATATTATCGCCAAAAACTCAGATTATTTTTACTGGTTTATGGCTTCCGATTCCCGCAATTTCAGTTTCTCTAATTCTGAAATGGCACGGGATATCACCAACTTTTTCTATCCTCCGGTCGATTTCTATACTCGATTACTGCAAAAAAACGTCAAAAACAAAGCCCTTAGTTCGACGAATTTTTATACCGATAAAATTACCGGTGAAAAAGCTTATAGCGTGGTGAGTTATATCTACGATCTGTCTGGCAAAGAGATATCAGACCAAATCGTAGCCTATCTGGTCTATGACCATTCAAAGCCCGAATTGCAGGAAGCGTTAGCCCAGGCATTTGACAACCAAATTCCACCGGAGCTGAATGTGGAGTTGGTGAATTTAACAAACCATGAGAGTCTCTGTTTATCCGGTAAATGTACCGGTCAATCCCGCTTTATGGTGCGCAATTTTTCGGAGAAATATGCGCTGCACTATTCGCTTTCATTAGGCCGTTTTATGGCGCGTGACGCACATGCCGGGATTGTTATCCTGCTGGCGCCGTTCTTTTTCATCATCATTAGCTTCTCGTTAAAGTCATGGCTGAACGAAAGTGACCTCAAAGTTTATATCGATACTCTGACCGGCTGTTTTAACCGTCGAATTCTCGACATCATCAAGCGTCGGGATTTATCACACTGCTCGGTGGTGCTACTTGACTGTAATAAGTTCAAGGCCGTCAATGACACCTGGGGCCACGCGGCAGGCGATCGTGCGCTGCAAATTATCGCCAACAGAATGCTGTCAAACACCCGCACCAGTCACGATATTGTGATTCGTACCGGCGGGGATGAATTTATGATCCTGCTGTTTCGATCGCAGGCAACTGACGCTATAGCAATCGCGCAACGTATTAGTGGGCAGGTGACCAGCCATGTGTTTGTGGTGGATGGCCATACCGTGCCATTGTCAGTATCGTGGGGGATTGCAGAGGTGAATGGTGAACTTGATGTGGCCATTCAGAATGCGGATAGCGCTATGTATAGAATGAAGCACACGAAAGAAGGATAAAACCGCCAGAAATTTCTGGCGGTTGATTGTGCACAGAAAACCCCCAGCTAGGCTGGAGGTTCCGGAAAGCTTTCAGCTTTGGGCCAGTTATTAAAACCCCTTTTGATTTGTTAAAACACCTTGCGGTCTGGCAACTGCAAGGGTTAAACAAGAAATCAAAAGGGGGTCCCAATGGGGGACGAAAAGAGCTTAGCGCACACCCGATGGAACTGTAAATATCACATAGTTTTTGCGCCCAAATACCGAAGACAAGCATTCTACGGGGAGAAACGTAGGGCGATAGGCAGCATCTTAAGAAAGCTGTGTGAGTGGAAAAACGTGCGGATCCTGGAAGCGGAATGCTGTGCAGATCATATCCATATGCTTGTGGAAATCCCGCCCAAAATGAGCGTATCCGGTTTTATGGGTTATCTGAAAGGTAAAAGCAGTCTGATGTTGTATGAGCAGTTTGGTGATATGAAGTTTAAATACAGGAACAGGGAGTTCTGGTGTCGTGGGTATTACGTAGATACGGTGGGTAAGAACACAGCAAGGATACAGGAATACATAAAGCACCAGCTTGCAGAGGATAAAATGGGCGAGCAGTTATCGATCCCTTATCCGGGTAGCCCGTTTACGGGCCGTAAGTAACGAAGTCTGATGCAAATGTCAGATCGTATGCGCCTGTTAGGGCGCGGCTGGTAACAGAGCCTTATAGGCGCATCAGAAAAACCTCCGGCTATGCCGGAGGATATTTATT